>CAMYNC010000027.1 GCA_947259685.1 uncultured Desulfuromonadales bacterium
AGGACCGGGAAGAGTTGAATCATGAACCCTGGCTCCTTGATGACATCCTTGGCCAGCTCCGGCAGGGTATCGATGATAAAGGCCTGTTTTTCTTCTGTGGACAGCCCGAGCAGGGCGGTTTTGATCTCTTGACTCGACATTGAAAGGTTCTCCTGAAAAAAGTAAATATTATTTTCCGAAAGCGATCTTGAACACTTCCGGGTACTCCTTAACGAAATGAACATCGATGCCCTCGCGCAGGTAGGCGGGCAGGTCATCATAATCTTTCTTGTTGTCATGGGGAAAGATCAAAGTTTTCAAACCGGCCCGGCGCGCGGCGATGGTTTTCTCCTTGACCCCGCCTATAGCCAGCACCCGCCCGGTCAGAGACAGTTCGCCGGTCATGCCCAGTTTCTTCATGACCGGTTTGCCCATGATCATCGAGAGCAGCGCTGTGGTCATGGTGATGCCGGCGGATGGGCCATCCTTGGGGGTGGCGCCGGCCGGAACATGCAGGTGGATAAAGTGGCTGTCGAAATAGTTGGCCGGAATCTGATACTCATCCAGATGGCCCATGACATATGAGTAGGCGATCTCGGAGCTTTCCACCATCACCTTGCCGAGCTGGCCGGTCTGCTTGAAGCCCTTGCTCTTGCTCTTCATCGCCGTGGCTTCGATCTGCAGGGTGGCACCGCCCATCCGGGTCCAGGCCAGCCCGGTGACCACACCGGGGTTATCTTTAATCAGTTCCTCTTCGGCGAAGATCGGCTTGCCGAGATAATGCTCAACATCCTTTTTGGTGATCGAAATCTTCTCATCACGCCCTTCGGCAAACTCCATGGCCGCCTTGCGCATGATCTTCTTGATTTTGTTTTCCAGCCCGCGAACCCCTGATTCCCGGGCATAGCGATCGACAATATCGGCCAGGGCGCTTTTGTGGATTCTGACCTGACTTTTCTCCAGGCCATGGTTTTTCAACGCCTTGGGAATCAGGTAGCGCTTGGCGATCTCCAGCTTCTCTTCCAGGATGTAGCCGGACAGGCGGATCACCTCCATCCGGTCGAGCAAGGGCGCCGGAATGGTGTCGAGCTGGTTGGCGGTGGCGATAAACAGGACATTGGAGAGGTCAAAAGGCACATCCAGGTAGTGATCGCGGAAGCTGCCGTTCTGCTCCGGATCGAGGACTTCAAGCAGCGCCGAAGCGGGGTCACCCTGAAAGCTGGCGCCGATCTTGTCGATTTCGTCGAGCATCAACACCGGGTTGGCGGTGCCGGCACTCTTCATCGCCTGAATCGCCTTGCCCGGCATGGCGCCGATATAAGTCCGGCGGTGGCCTTTGATTTCCGCCTCGTCGCGCATGCCGCCGACGGAGAAGCGGTAGAACTTGCGCTTCAGGGTGTCGGCGATGCTGTTGCCGATCGAGGTCTTGCCGACCCCGGGGGGGCCGACCAGGCAGAGGATCGATCCGGAGATATCGCCCTTCATCTTGCCGACGGCGATGAACTCGAGGATCCGCTCCTTGACATCGTCCAGGCCGTAATGATCTCGGTCGAGCACCTTGCGCGCCCGCGGCAGGTCGTAGGTGTCCTTGCTGAATTTCCCCCAGGGGAGAATCGTTAGCCAGTCCAGATAGTTGCGACTGACGTTGTACTCCGGAGAAGAGGGTTCGATCAGCTGCAGCTTTTCCAGCTCTTCATCGACTGCTTTTTGCGCCTCTTCGTTCAGAGTCAGCTTTTTCAGCCGCTGCTGAAACTTCTCGATTTCCGAGTCTTTGCCTTCCTTTTCCAGCCCCAGCTCACGCTTGATCGCCTTGAACTGCTCCCGGAGGAAGAACTCCCGCTGCTGGGCGGAGATCTTCTCTTCGATCTGCTGAGAGATCTTGGTCTGCAGGCGGGAGACTTCCAGCTCTTTTTTCAGCAGCACCAAAACCTTGTCGATGCGCCGCCGGACATCGTAGGTCTCGAGCACGTCCTGCAGCTCAAAACCATCGGCATTGGTCAGGTTGGCGGCGAAGTCGGTCAGGCGAGCCGGGTCGTCCATGCTCGAGCGACCCAGAAACAGCTTGATTTCCTCGGAGTAGAGCGGGTTGATCTGCACCAGCTCCTTCAGGGTCGAGATGATCGCCATGGAATAGGCCTGCATCTCGGCATTTTCGCTGGTTTCCGGGCCAAGGTAGTAGGTGACGTCGCTGTAGATAATGTCATCGACTTCCATCACCTCTTCGATGCTGAAGCGCTCCAAACTGTTGACCAGCACATGGGCGCTCTCATTTTCGGTGTGGATCAGTTTCAGTATTTTGGCCGCGACGCCGACCAGCTGGAGGTTGGTGGTGGAGTCCTCCTCGTCCAGATCCTGTACCATCACCAGGCCGATCGCCTGGGATTCGGTTTCCATCGCCTGCTTGATGGTCTTGACCCGCGAGGCGCCATTGACGGTCAGGGGGATGATGACCCCAGGGAAGGCCGGGCGGGGCCGCAGAGGAATAATCGGCAACCGGGCAGGCAGCATATCGCGCGCCAGGACCAGACCCTCATCGGGGATCGCCTGGACATCGGCGTCGGTTTCGACCTCGATTTCGTATTCAATCGATTCATCATGGTCTTCAAAATTGTCATGCATCTGAATCGCTCCTTATATTGAAAAATCGGTCGCAATGTCTCGTTTGAGACCAGACCTGATTGCATTAGGAATTTCCGTGAAGTTAATAGTATTGCCAGCAGAGTGTCAAGCTGACTTGCCGCCAGACTAGCCCAGAGCCACAAGATTGCCAAGCGTTCCTTTCTGTCCGGCGGCCAGGCACCGCCTCAGGCAATTCTGGACCGGATCGATCGTTTACTCTGCCCTGAAGGTATGAAATAATTCGGCGCAATTTTCCCCTGCAGAAAGGTTTTTCTTCATGGCTCAAGCGACACAGCGGGTCTATCTGGTCGATGGCTCCTCTTATATATACCGTGCTTACTATGCAATCCGCCACCTCTCAAACTCAAAAGGCGAGGCGACCAATGCCGTTTATGGTTTCACCAACATGCTGCTGAACCTGGTGCGGGATGAAAAGCCGGACCGACTAGCGGTGGTGTTCGATGCCAAAGGGCCGACCTTTCGTAAGGAACTCTATCCTGAATATAAAGCCAACCGCAGTGCCATGCCGGAGGACCTGGTACCGCAGGTGCCGCTGATCAAACAGGTGGTGCGCGCCTTAAATATGCCCGCCTTGGAACAGGCCGGGGTTGAAGCGGATGACATTATCGCCACTCTGGCTAAAGAGTACTCCGAACAGGGTCTGGACGTCACCGTGGTCACCGGCGATAAGGATCTGATGCAGATCGTTAACGACAAGGTCTGCCTGCTCGACACCATGAAGGGCAAAATCTCCCGGCGCGAGGAGGTGATCGAACGTTTCGGCGTGCCGCCGGAGCAGGTGCTCGAGGTGTTAGGACTGGCCGGGGATACTTCGGACAACATCCCCGGGGTGCCAGGGATCGGCGAAAAAACTGCCGCAGGGCTGATTCAACAGTTCGGCAGCATCGATAAGCTGCTGCAGAATATCGATCAGGTCAAAGGCAAGAAGCGGCAGGAAAACCTGCGCGAATATGGCGAGCAGGCGCTGCTTTCGCGCAAGTTGGCCGATCTGATTTATGACGTGAAGCTGGATGTCAGGATCGATGACCTGACCTTGGATGAGCCGGATCGCGAGGCCTTAGCCGAGCTGTTCAAGCAGCTGGAATTTCATAAACTGCTGCAGGAGTTCTCCGCAGCCGATCCTCAGCAGCAGAGCAGCGGCGACAATTATCAGACGGTCCTCAGCGAAGCTGAGTTGGATGAGATGATCCTCCGCCTCAAAACCGCTGGACGTTTCGCCCTGGATACCGAAACCACCAGTTTGGTGGCGGTGCAGGCCCAGCTGGTCGGTCTGTCTTTCTCTGTCGAAGCGGGGCACGGCTGGTACCTGCCGGTCGGACATATTTACCTGGGCGTACCGCAACAGCTGCCTCAGGAGTTGGTGCTGGAAAAACTGCGGCCGCTATTGGAAGATCCGCAGCTGGAGAAGATCGGCCAGAACATCAAGTATGATGCCCTGGTCCTGCGCAACGCTGGAATTGAACTGGCGGGCGTGAGTCTCGATACCATGTTGCTCTCCTATATTGTGCATCCGGAAGCGAAATCCCACGGGCTCGATGCCTTGGCCGCTGAGCATCTCAACCACCGGATGATCCCCTACTCGGAGATGACCGGCAGCGGTAAAAAACAGATCTGTTTCAGCGAAGTAGAGGTGGAAAAAGCGACCGTCTATGCCGCTGAGGATGCCGACATCACTTGGCAACTGGCGGAAAAACTGCTGCCGGAACTGCCTGCTGGCGAGTCGGAGAAACTGCTGTATGAAGTGGAGATGCCGCTGGTCGATGCGCTGATCCGCATGGAGTGGCAGGGGATTCGCGTCGATGCCGATTTCCTCGGCACCCTGTCTCATGAACTGGCCGGTAAAATGGACAGTCTGGAG
Organism: uncultured Desulfuromonadales bacterium; assembly: GCA_947259685.1. The sequence goes on from CAMYNC010000027.1 coordinate 4,478, forward strand.
GCAGAAATTCACCAGCTGGCCGGTGGAGCCTTTAACATCAATTCACCGAAGCAGCTGGGGGAAATCCTTTTTGAAAAGCTCGGTCTGCCAAAAGGGAAAAAGACCAAGACCGGCTGGTCAACCAACGTTGAGGTGTTGACCAATCTGGCCGAAGATCACCAAATAGCCGCTAAAATTCTCGATTATCGTTCTTTGAGCAAGTTGAAAAATACCTATACCGACGCCCTGCCGAAGCTGATCAATCAGGCACGCGGCAGAATCCATACCAGCTTCAATCAGGCAGTGACGGCCACCGGGCGGCTCTCTTCCAGCGACCCGAACCTGCAGAATATTCCGATTCGAACCACCGAAGGCCGGCGGATTCGCGAAGCGTTCATTCCACAAGAAGGCTGGGCGCTGCTGTCCGCCGACTATTCGCAGGTCGAACTGCGGGTGATGGCGCATATGGCCGATGTAGCAGCCCTCAAAGAGAGTTTTCGGAATGACGAGGACATCCACAAGCGCACCGCCAGCGAGATCTTTAATGTATTTCCCGAGCTGGTCGATGCCGAAATGCGCCGCCAGGCAAAAACCATCAACTTTGGCGTACTCTACGGCATGGGCGCCTTCAGTCTGGGCAAAGATCTCGGTATCAGCCGCAAAGAGGCGCAGGCATTTATCGACAGCTATTTTGAACGTTACCCGGCCGTGCTGGAATATCTGGAGGCCAAGAAAGAGGAAGCTCGCGAGCATCAGTATGTGACCACCATCCTCGGCCGGCGCTGCGCCATCCCTGAAATTAACAGCAAAAACGGTGCAATCCGCAGTTACGCTGAGCGCAACGCCATCAACTACCCGATCCAGGGCAGCGCTGCCGATATCATTAAAGTTGCAATGGTCAACATCGACCGTCGCCTGCGCAAAGAAAACCTGCAAACGCGGATGCTACTGCAAGTGCATGATGAACTGGTCTTCGAAGTGCCGCAGGAAGAGCTCGAACTGGTGAAGGAGTTGGTGCGCAGCGAAATGGAAAACGCAGTCCCGCTCGACCTGCCGTTGAAGGTCGATATCGGAATTGGGCAGAACTGGGCTGAGGCCCATTGATAAGATGGTGAGGGGTTGTTTATTCAGCCCTGGGGCTGCATTGTAGATTGGCTGAAAGAGGGTAGGGAATGAAGAATATTGCTGACTTGGCAACTCTAATCCGTTCACAGGTTCCCCTGATTGTCATTGAGAGTAAGGAAGAGGTTCAGGCTGTAGAGTTGCTGAAAAAAGTGGCCCGTCAGCTTGAGATGCCTTTTTTTAAATGGACAGCGACGGAAGGTTTGCATCGACAGAAGCAAGGCTATAGCCCTCAACGGCATAACATCAAACCTCATGATGTTCTCTTACATTTAAAGGCCAGTGAATTATTAGGTCTTTATCTGTTGATTGATTTTCATCCATACCTTGATGATCCGATTAACATTCGCCTACTTAAGGAAATCGTACTCACTGCAGAGAAAAGACGTCAGACGATCATTTTGTTGAGCCATCAACTTTCAATCCCGCCAGAAATCGATCATTTGGGTACCCACTTTCAGCTGAACCTTCCCTGTAAACAAGCCCTGAAAGAGATAATTATTGAGGAAGCCCGTCAGTGGTCGCGAAATGCTGGTGGGCTAAAACCGCCAGTGGAAAAAGGGGTTCTCAAGTTGATGATTCGTAACTTGCAAGGCTTGTCGTTGGGCGAAGCGCAACGGCTGGCAAGGCAGGCAATTCATAATGATGGTACTCTTAGCCAATCGGATATCTCTGAGATAATCAGTAAAAAGGTCGAGTTGTTAAATCGTGACGGTGTGCTGAATTTTGAACCAGAAACGGCCCACTATGCTGATATCGGTGGACTAGTTAATCTGAAACAATGGTTAGATAAACGTAAGCTGGTATTTCAAGGGGAACACACAATTACCGGTTTGCCCCAACCAAAAGGGATCCTGCTGTTAGGAGTTCAGGGCTGTGGTAAAAGTCTAGCTGCTAAGGTCGTCGCAGGTATGTGGGGAATTCCATTGCTTAGGCTGGATATCGGAGCGATTTACAACAAATTCTTTGGTGAGACTGAGCGGAATATTCGTGAATCTTTGCAGACGGCCGAAATGCTTGGCCCTTGCGCCCTTTGGATTGATGAGATCGAAAAAGGTATCAGTACCAAAGGGGATGACAATGGTACTTCACAGCGGGTCCTTGCCTCATTGCTCACTTGGATGGCAGAGCAATCAGCTGGAGTGTTCATTGTTGCAACGGCTAACGATATTAAACAGTTGCCTCCGGAATTAATTCGTAAGGGGCGAATGGATGAAATCTTTTTTGTGGATCTCCCTGGGGCCACCACGCGGCAGGACATTTTCGAGATTCATCTTAACAAGCGCCGACTTGATCCGAGTCGGTTTGATTTGGATCTTCTTGTTACAAAGAGTGAAGGTTTTTCTGGTGCTGAAATCGAGCAGGCAGTAGTTTCAGGATTGTATTCTGCCTTGGGAGGCTCAGGACAGTTAGATACGGAAACTCTGCTCAAGGAGTTGCAATCAACAAGGCCCTTGTCAATAGTAATGGCTGAAAGAGTTGCTGAATTACGTGGCTGGGCTGCAAAGCGCACAGTTTCTGCTGGCTAATAGGAGGATGCGAACCGCCCACTCGTTCTGGAGGAAGGTTCGATGACACAAGAAAACCTAAATAGCCTTGGACCCCTGTCGCGACTGAATCGATGTTTAAACCACCAAATAAAGCAGCGGCAGGCTGGCAAAAGCGGCGACCATGCCGAGGCTGACCAGGGCCACCGCCAGCTCGGTTTCCAGTCCTGCGGCTACCGCCAAGGCTCCAGCGGTCACCATCGGTGGCATTCCGGCCTCAAAAATCGTCACATCAACCGCCAGTCCGGTCAATCCCAGCAGCCGGCAACCGAGCATGGCGATCAGCGGTGCAACCAGCAGCTTGATTGCCAGACCGAAACCGAGCGGCGGAAGTACGGTGCGTGGTATGCGCACCCGCAGCTGGAAGCCGATGGCGGTCATCACCAGGGGGACCAAGGGACCAGCCAGGTTGCCGAGCACCGTCAAGACCTCCTCAGGGTACGGCCAGGAGCGGGTGGCGAGGCCGAAAAACAGCGCCATAGAAGGTGGAAAAAACAGCACCCTGCGGACCACCGTACCCAGCTTGAGGGAATCGTTACTGCCGTAGAGCGCTAGGATCAATGAGCCGTAGGTGGCAAAGATCAGGATGGTGCCGATCTGATCGTAAATAATCAGGAAAGGGATGCCGGCCTCACCGAAAAAGGCCTGGATCATCGGCACGCCGAAAAACGAGGTGTTGCCAAGGGGGACGATCAGCAACAGTGCCCCGGTGACTGATCTGGACCAGCGGCAACTGCGGGCAAACAGCAGGATCAGCACAATCGACAGCAGCAGCATTGCCCAGGGGACCACCGCCGCGACCAGAATTTCGCTGGTAAAGCGCAGCTGCGGAACTTTGAGCAGGATCAGGGCCGGCAGGGAGACGTACAGGGCAAACATATTGAGCACCTGTGCCGTGTCTTTGGGGAAGGCCTCCAGGCGGCGAAAGACCATCCCCAGGGCGACGAATACGCCGATTAGAATAAAGTTTTCCATGGCCAGCCTTCTTAGCACAGCAGGTTTCCAGCGACAAGGCGAATCGCTATCAGGGTCGGCTAGCAGCAGGGGAGCAGGAGCTGCGAGATGCACAGAAGCATTGCCGCTGGCAGGGACGAATCAGCCAGGGGGCTGCTGGCAATATTACTGCGAAGGTGATGGCCTCTCGGGGCCAGGCGAGTTGAGAACGCCTGGCCCCGAATTGTTTGTCAGTGGAGATAGCCCAGGGTCAGGTCGGCCATCGATTCGACCGGCAAGCGGCTGTTATTAAGGACCAGATGATATAGTTTTGGGTCGTTGATATCGCTGTCGGCAAAGCGACGCAAAAAATCATCCCGCTGCTTTTGATGGGATTCGATATAGTTTTCCGCTTCAGAAAAGGTCAGCTGATGCGCTTCCATGATCTTCTGCACTCTGAAATCGTAAGGTGCCACCAGCCGCATATGGATACAGTTGGCCAAATCCTGGGTGGCCAGCGCTGCTCCCTGGCCGATGAAAATGCAATGGCCGCGTTCGGCAAAGTCACGGATGACCGGCGTCATATGCTGGAAGACCTCGGTCTCTTCCGCCAGATATTTATCCAGAAACATGGAAAAGATCGCTTTGACAGAGGAGGGAGTGTCCTGGGCTTTCTCAATTTGCGCGACACTGTAACCGGAAAGTTTGGAAACCTCGGCCAGAACCTGGTTACCGACGATAATCCAGGGCACTACCGGATTGGTGGCATTCAGCTTTTCGATCAGCGCTTCGGCCAGCGGATAAGCCTGACAGCCGAATTCACGGGCAATAGTCAGGCAGGGAGCCGGTTTTTCAGGTTCGGCAAGGGTTTGCATCCGGTGCCAGCAGTGCAGTTTCGATTCCAGTTGCGGAGTCCAATAGTCTTGGTTCGCCATAAGCTTCCTCCTTTGAGTAAAGGCCCTTAACTTAGGGGCCTAAAAAGCAACTTCGGGTAAATTGTAACAGATTTCTCTGCCTCTGCTCGGAATGTTGCAGGTTATTTTCGGTCAGGAAAACTTTTCTTTATCGGGGTATTGAGGCTGGAAGAAGGTTTCTCGGCTTAGCCAGGCCTGCTCTGCCGTTTAGTAGGATTATGCGCGCTGGAAGGCCCTGCCACCCCAGCGATAACTAATTATCAATCAACACTGGGGGGTGGAGTATGTCTCAAACTATCTTTGTCTATGCCCAGGACAAGGAGATGCCGCAGCTCGGGCTGAACATGTTCTCAGAATACTGACTCTCTGCTGCAAGGGGCTGATCAGGCACCGCTTCATAGTTGGGCTGAGCTTCGTTGGCGAAAAAAAGCCTGCAGCCTTTTTGGCCGTTGCCCAGGTTCATTAAGGAATAATGCCAGGCCCCGGCCAAAAGGGCCAGAATAAGCAGGCTTCAAGTTAGGCAGACTTCTTCTTCATTGTTCGATAGCCGATCAGCAGCAGGACCGCCCCGCCGGTCGCCAGCAGGAAACTGCCAAAATTAAACCCGGTTACGTCCCCAAGGCCTAAAAAAGAGCCGATAAACCCGCCAACGAAAGCGCCCGCGATGCCGATGAGGATAGTCACGATTATCCCGCCAGGATCGTCTCCCGGCATAATGAATTTAGCGAGTGCACCAACCAGTAGCCCCATAACGATCCAGGAGATAATTCCCATTCCAAAGCTCCTTTGTTGAGTTGTTTGTCAACCTCATGAGTGCCCCCTGCGCGCAACGGTTGAGGTCAACAGGCAGCGACCTTCAGCAGGCCTGATTTGATTCTATGTCTGGTAAGTCTACCGCCGAATCGGTAGCTGTCCAACCGGCCGGAAATTTTTCAGCTTGGTGGTTGGTTTGATCGGAGGCATTAAGAGTGGCAGGGTTTGAACCTGAATCAGTGAGTAATAGGTGGATGAAGAGTGCAAGTGCTTGGATTGAATGAGTGCTTCAAAAATCTAAGCTGCACCCAAAGGTTCAGCGGTGATAAATCTAAGCTGCACCCAAAGGTTCAGCGGTGATTTTTGGAGTGCTCAGGCAATTCAATGACTTGTGCTATTCGCCGCAGGTTACTCACTGATTCAGGTTGAAGGTTAGGGTTGAGGTCGAGACTAAGGCTAAGGCGAAAGAGACAGTACAACTGCAGCAGGATGTGCTGCTGCACCGGAAAGAATAACTTTCAGTGGGGCTCAAAAAAAAACATCGCTGGGTTAACCAGGGCAATCTCAGGCCGCCAGCGTCTTCGACATCGTCACCACAAAAGACGTTCCTTTGTCGATTTCGCTCTGTACCTCAATGTTACCACCGTGGGCTTTGGCGATTGCCAGGGCCAGACTGAGGCCCAAACCGGTGCCCTCCTCGCTGCGGCTTTTATCGCAACGATAAAAGCGCTGGAAAATATAGGGCAGGTCATGTCCGGCAATCCCGACGCCATTGTCATTGACCGCGATTTCAACTTTGACATCATCACAGCTGACGCTCACGTTGACCTTCCCGCCTGCTGGAGTGTATTTCAACGCGTTATCGAGCAGGTTGGCCACCAGGCGCTGAATTTTCTTGGTATCTCCCAGGGTCGTACAAGTCGTGGGCGCCTGGAGAATCATTGCCAAGTGCTTCTCCTCGGCCAGAGGTTGAAAAAGTTCGCAGGCCTGTTTGACCACCTGGGTAACGTCGACCTCGCAGACCTCCAGTTTGTCGGCTCCAGCATCAGCTTCAGAAAGGTCGAGCATGGCGTTGATCATCCCCAATAGTCGATCGCATTCCTCAATGGTGTTGCCAGCCATCGCCTTGTAGTCGTCGATGTTTTCCGCCATCATCAGGGTCGTCTCAGCTGTGCCACGGACGCTGGTTATCGGGCTGCGTAAATCGTGGGCGATATTATCGGTGACTTCGCGGATACCGGTAATCAGGGCATGGATACGGTCAAGCATGTAGTTGAAGGTGGTGGCCAGGCGCTCAATTTCATGGCCGCGTGATTTAACCGGAACCCTTTGGGAGAAGTCGCCTTTGGTGATGCGCCGCGCTGTTAGGGTGACTTCCTCGACTCCGGACAAGGCCCTGCGGGCCATGAGCCAACCGGTTATGGCAGCGAGTAGCAGGATCAGGAGCAAAGTCCGGGCAAAAATACCGACGATGATCTCCAGAATCTCATCATTCTCTTCGAGGGCTTCCCCCAGCTGCAGATAATAGCCTTCGGCCAACCTGGCATAGGCCACGCGCGTCTTAGACTCCTGATCCGGCAGCTCCAGGGTTTTTAAGGTGACTCCAGCGCTGGAATCGATGCTTGATTTCACCGCAGTAGCGCTTTCCAGGCCCTCCCAATCTTCCAGGTCCGAGGTCAGAATCTCTTTTCCATCCGGAGAAAGTAGTCGGAAGAAGAAGGTTTCAGGATCTTCTTCTTCTGCTTCGCTCTGCAACTCTTCCAACAGGGGCTCGGTCTTCCCCGGGGCGACAAGCTCGCTCAGATCTTCCACATCTTCCAGGAGCTCTTCGTCCAGATTCTCCAGCAGAACTGCCGAGGTCATCAGGTAGCTGACCAGCAGCGCAGCGACGGCGGAAAGGGTGAAGATTGCCGCATAGGTAACTGTCAACCGGAAGGCCAGGGTTTTTATGACGCGTTTAAACTTCTCGAACACTGTAGCCAACTCCCCGAATGGTGTGGATGAGTTTTTGCTGAAAACCTTTGTCAACCTTGTCCCGCAGGCGACAAATCCTCACCTCAACGACATTGGTCTGGGGATCGAAATTGTAATCCCAGACATGCTCCATGATCATGGTCTTTGAAACCACCCGTCCGGCATTGCGCATGAGGTATTCGAGCAGCGAAAATTCCAGTGGCTGTAGGGCGATGGATACCTCTCCCCGGGTGACTTCGCGGGTCAACAGATTGAGGCACAGGTCTCCCACCGCCAACCTGCTTGGCTCAGTCTGGTCGGTCGACCGCCGAATCAGGCACTGGATCCGTGCCAACAGTTCGGTGAAGGCAAAGGGTTTGGTCAGGTAATCATCGCTGCCGCCTTGCAGTCCCTTGACCCGGTCATCGACGCTGCGTTTTGCGCTGAGGATAAGGATGGGCAGGCTGGATTTCTGCTGCCGCAACCTTTCAATGAGGGTTAGCCCATCGAGCTTGGGCAGCATCAGGTCAACGATCGCAACATCGTAAGGTTCGGCCAGCGCCATATCCAATCCATCCAGACCGTTGGCGACGTGGTCAACGGCAAACCCCGCTGCCTTGAGCCCCTTGATCACGAAGGAGACAATTTTCAGATCATCCTCAATGAGCAGAATGCGCATTTAATCGAGCCTTTCGCGGGTGTTTCGGATACTGGAAATTATAAAACATATCAAGAACTTTCCAAGCTGAAGCACTCATTCAGGAAAAAAAGCACCTGCCAACCCAGTCCATTACATCCCCGAACAGACGGAAGTTTGCAGATGCTCAGTTGATCTTCTCAGGACGACTGGCTAAGGTTATCTCCCCCAGGGACAGAGTCCCGGTTGATGTTTATTAGTGCTCAATAAAATACTCGACCAGCTCGACCTGCTCACCAGTGTCGGGCTTGCGCTCCAGAATGGTGCCGATATTCATGGCGTAGTATTTGTTTTCACGCACATCCGGCTCGATCGGCGTCCATTCTTCGGTAACGAGGGTAACGAAATCACCCAGACCGATGGTGGTATCCTCTCCTAAAGCAACCACTTTCGCCATGTCCTCGGCGTCACCGAGGAAAAATTCCTGCCGGTAGACATCCTCGACCTGTGGGTTGGCCAGCATCAGAATACCGGGTTGGGCGTCGTCTTTTCCGGCTTCCCAAGAGCCCTCAAGACTGACCAGTTCGCCGTTTTCGTACTCCTGGGACAGTTCGCCAAAATACCAGACATTGCCATCGTCGTCCTGGGCAAACCAGTCAAAGGTATCTTCGACAATTTCACCATCTTCATAAACCCGGTCGCGGACCACCGTACAGGTGACGCCCATGATTTCCTTGGTTTCATCGGTGACTTCAACCAGGATCTCCTCGCCATCACCTTCGTAACGCCACCAGGAACCCGGAATCAGCGGCAGATAGGGGTTGTTGATCGGCCCGGAAAAATTTTCCGGATCGATCTCCGGCTGATAGGGGGCTTCACCCAGGGCTTCACAGACATCTCGCCTGCCCTCAAGCTGTTCGCCGCATTCCTTTCGGTTCCCCAGCAGTTCTTGCCACGCCTCCCGATTGCAGTCCCGTTGTTCGCCCCTCTCTTCAAGGTTTCTGCAGTTGCCGACGGCAATCCAGAAATCGTCCGTGATTTCCGCTTTACAGGCGTTAAAGGCCGCCTTGGCGGTTCCGCTGCAGGCATACTCGCCCCGGGCGTAACCGCCTGCCCACACCGGTGCGCAAAGCAGCATTGAACCGCCAACCAGCGCTCCGACCTGCAAAAACCGTTGAATCCAGTGAGTGAACCGCCTTCGTGCCAAGCTGTTTACCCGACTCATGATTGTTCCTCCTTTCATTTGGACATACTGTTTGGGTGCGAAAGCTTTCGATGGTCTTAGCTTAGCCCAGGAAACTTGCAGAAAAGTTTCCTGGAGATTACCAATCGGTAATGTTTCTCCGCCTCTAAACCTGATAAACTACGGCGCAGTGACTGCAGGCCGGCCATGAAATGTTCAGTTTTTATGCGAGAGAGGGCAAAGATGAAATTCCGCGTTTTTTGGCTATGCATTCTGTGCTGCTTTTTCAGCGTCTTGGCTGGCGAGGTCAGGGCAGAGGAGATTGAGGTCGAAGAAGAGGGTATTTTCGACTGGCTCAAACAAGACAAATTTGAAATTTTCGGGTCCCTGGAGCTGGAATTTCACCGCGGAGAGGATTTTGGCGAGGCTGAAGAAGATATTTCCACCTCTTCAAACTGGGATGTCTCGGTGGATCTGGGGCTGGCTGTTCAACCCAAACCCTGGCTGAGTGCTGAACTGGTAGTGACTTGGGATGATGAATGTCCGCTCGAGATCGACGAAGCCTGGGTGACGCTGGGAAACCCGGAACAATTTCCGCTCTATCTCTCTGGGGGAAAAATAACCTTGCCCTTCGGTCGTTACGAGACGGTCATGTTGTCTGACAGCCTCCCCCAGGAAATTGGCGAGACCAAAGAGGAAGCAGCGCTGCTCGGCCTTGAGTGGCACGGGCTGCAGATGGCAGTTTTTGCTTACGACGGCGATAAGAAGCGTGGGGATGCTGAGAATGGGCTGAGCCCTTATGGGGCGGACATCAGCTACCGCTTGGGCGAAGAGGAACTGGGATTCCTGGTGGGCGCCAGTTGGGTCGAGAATCTGGCAGATTCGGATGGGTTGACCGATTTCTACCACGATGAGGGTTTGCTACTCAAGGATCGCGTTTCTGGGATTGCCGCTTACTCGCAGCTGACCCTGGGGCCTTTTACCCTGGCTGGTGAGTACGTTGAGTCATTGGAACGCCCCAAAGTTGTGGAGGACGGAGAGGTCGCAAGACTCGACCGGCAAGTCGCCTGGGCGGGGGAGTTGGCGGTTGCTTTCGAACTCAGTGAAATTGCGCTGGTGTGTGGTTTAACCTATGGCGAAACTTCCGGCGTGGGCGACCTCCTGCCGAAAAAACGCTACGGCGCCGCCGTCAGCCTCTGGCCCCGGGATTATCTCTACCTGGTCGTTGAATATCTCAGGGATGAGGATTATTCGGTCAGCCAGGGAGGCACCGGCAAACAGGCGGATTTTTTCGCTATCAAACTGGCCGCAGAGTTCTGAAAAAGCTGGATTTAATGATTTCCCAGGTACTTTTTTACTGAGAACTTGCGGGCGTTTTTTCAGAAGTTATGTCGCTAATTTTCCCATACATCAGGAGCGAGCACCATGCACTTTCTTGAACGGGAGATTCTCCTTAACGCCGAACCGCAGCGGGTCTGGGAGTTTCTAGCCACGCCGATTAACCTCAATGAACTGACACCACCCGATCTGCAGTTTCAGTTGCTTTCCGAGGTGCCCGACAAAATGCACAACGGCCTGACTATTCTCTATGAGATTAAAGTCCCCATCTTCGGTAAACACCGCTGGCTGACCGAAATCAAGCATATCCGCGAAGGGGAGTATTTCGTTGACGAACAGCGCCTCGGCCCATATCGGCTCTGGTATCACCAGCACCGGATAGAAGGAGCCGGGGAGGGCAAAACAAGGATGCGCGACCATGTCAGTTACCGGCTGCCGTTTGGGGTGTTCGGCTGCCTGGTCCATAAACTCAGGGTGGAAAAGATGCTGCAGGAGATTTTTGCCTACCGGGCTAAGCGGTTGCGGGAGATTTTTGTTTGAAAGGGGATGGTGTCAAGGACGCTCAGCTAAAATAGCTCAGGAACTTTTTTACCAGCCCGGAGACAAAGATCTCCAGGTCGTTGAGTACCCCACGGGCAGAAGCGTCGCCATAATTTTTGATGATGAAATATGCGATCAGTAGCACCACCCCGAAACCGATGACCTTTTTCAACAGGTTGAACACTATCCTGAGCAGCCAAGGGGGGTGAGCCTGCCGGGTGGACGATGATTTTCGGCGTTGCGCTAACTCTTCCGCAATTCTTTCGCCCAGGCTGCGAAAGGTCTCGCGGGTCGCCTCTTGCCAACTTTCATCGGCGCGGTTACCCCGGCCGTGACCGCTTGCTGTAGTTGCCAGCGGTTCTCTCAGGGAGGGAACATGCTGGAGGAGAAAGTTGTGTAACTCCTGCAATTCCGTTTTCCAGCGCCGGTCGGAGACAACGAAGGCCTGGCGACGGGAAATCTCGGCAATGCTTGGCGGTAAATCGCTTTCACGCGGCATTTCGGCGCCACCCACCAGAATCGGCAAGATTATTTTATCGCCTGCCAATCCTGCTTCAATTTCGAGCCGCACCCAGTCATCTGCATTGAAAATGCGCTGCTGCCCCGCCGCGTCGCGGGCTTCCAGCCAGCGCTTGCCGATGACCACCAGTAGCGCCTCACAGCCTTCAATCGCCTGGTGGATCGCTTGAGAAAAATCGCTGCCGGGAATAATGTCGACATCGCGAAAAACCCGCTCCTCACCGAATAATTCGCTAAGATCATCGGTTAACCGCCCGGCAAACCCCTGACTGTCCTGGCGGCGGTAGCTGATAAAAATTCCGTTCATGGCAATCGTTTCAATAAAAACTTCGTTGAGCGCGCCTTCTGATTGTCGGCCTGGCCTGACCGAAGAGCGGTTTCTTTAGCTTGGTTTTTCATTTCAAACCGACAAGTCTGGTCGTCTCCTAGGGCTGGTAGTAATAGTCGTAGCGATTGAGGAGGTTGCGGGTGAAATCCCAGGCTTCATTGTAGGTCAAGCCACTGTCTTCCGGGATGATGATTTTCACGTACAGGTCTTTGCCGTGTCGCTTCTCAAGGGCTGCCAGGCGCTGGTGCAGGGCCGCAGCCGAATACACTTTGAAACCTTTTTCCTGGGGCAGACGCAGTTGGATCTGAGGCGCGCCTCCGGTGCGTCGGTAAAGCACTTCGGCAACTTGCTTGCCTGCGGTGCTACGCGCCGGGCGGATCAGTTTCTGGTATTTCTCATCTAAGGATTGGTAGTTTGTTTCGAGCGTAGCCAGCCTCTGAGCCTCTTCGGCTCGCTCCTGGCGCATGGCACCGAGTTCGGCTAGGCTCTCCTGCTGGCGCTGCTCCAGCAAAGCCAGAGCCGAGAGCAGCTCCTCTAACCTGGTGGCTCGCTGCTGATAATCCTGTTCGAGCTGCGCATAGCGGGCCTGGTTCTCGGCCAACTGGTCGTCAAGCAGAGCCGCTTGGCGACGGGCGCTCTCGACTTGTCCAGACAGTTGCGCCCGTTCGGTGCGCAGAGCCAATAACTGTTCCAAATGCCTGGTAATCTGCTCGCGCTGCTGCTGGTTCAACTCGCCCAATTGCAGATTGCGGATCCGCTCCTCGGAGAGCGCATTTTGGGTCTGGGCGAGCTGCTCTTCCAGGCTTTGACTGGTCGCCTGAAAGACGGTCGCTTGCTCCTGGGCCTGGCGCTCAGCCTCGAGGGTCGCCCGCAGTTCGGCGACAAGCTCCCAGTTGCGCAGGATCAATACGGTACTGACGATCATAAAGATCATCACTATCACCATCATGATATCGGTGAAAGACGGCCAGAAGCTGTGGTCCAACCCGGTGTGGCCGTGATTCTGTCGGAGGTCGATGAATTTCTGGTCCATAGGCGTCAGGGGTCACCAGACTTCGGTAAGCGGAAGCCATCGCGCAAGAGCCCTTTAATCCCATCCAGATCCTCAGACATGCTTTTGGTCCGCTGGTTCATCCCTGAGATCAGCGCGTGCAGTTGCCGGTTGACCTTGGCAGAATCCGCCTGTGAGCTGTGCATCTCCTCGGTGACCTGGTTAAGTTCATTGACCAGTGTCGTCACGCGCTGCACCAGGTCCTCAGGGGTGTGGCTATAGCGGGGGATAAGATATAGGGTGGTTATCTCCTCTACCTGGCTGAAAAGGTGGGTCTGGGCATCAGTCAGTTTTAAATAAAAATACCCATAGATCAGATAGCAGACAATTGCCGTAATGGTAGTCGACAGGGCAGTTGACATGCCGTGAATCACCATGCCCATGCTTTCAGGCCCCTGCTGGGGCGCATCGAGCACATTGGAGGCCCCGATCAGGGCAATCGACAAGGAGACGATGGTGCCAAAAACCCCAGTCAAAATAAGAATGTTATTGATGAATTTGGGCAGAGAGATAAGTGTGCTCTCTCGAGCCACCTGGGCTGCGGCCAGAGCTGCATGGTTGACGGGCGCATTGTTCCGGCTCATGGTCAGGATTGCCTGGTAGCGAAAAGCGATCAGGCAGCGGTGGTCGAGGTCGATAGTCGGATCGGGCCGCTCCTCATCAAAGGCGCGGACGAATCTGTTCAGGGCCAATTCCTCTGCCATATAGCGACGCAGTATCAAGACGATACGCACCAGGCCGAGCAGAAACAGGGCGAGAATCGCGCCATTGATAATCCAGCCGGTGAAGGTCAGCTGGTTGCGCAGATAGACATTGGAGATAAAGTCGGCGTTGAACGCCAATAGGGCGCCAACGAGAACTAACACGATGACCAATCGTACCAACACGCCGCGGCTGAAGTTTTGCTTGATGTTAACCATGCGTATTCCCGGAGCTGACCGGCGGTCTTGAGGCACCGCATGAATGGTTGCTGTCTGAAAAGAGTAACCGACCATTGGGGGAATGGCAAATCAAGGGGCCGGCCGCGGCTCTCTGAAGACCTTTCGCAAGCGGTTTCTGGTTTTTCAATGGTGGTTTCCAATAGGCTAGATGAGATCCCGGGATCTGGTTTCAATTTCTCCGGCTTTCTGAGGCCCGCCAAATTGGATTTCTTATTTGGTATGGCAACTTGGACCGAACCAGCGGCCGTGGCAACTGAAGGTGAGCAGATATCCATGACGACAATCCGGACAACGGATCGTAACAAACCCTTCGCGCAGATCGCCGCCCCAGAAAATCATAGGCGACATCGCTGCCCAGATTTCTCGGCTAGCCGTACTGGCTTACGCAAAAATAAGGTTTTCGCCTTGTAAGGCGGGTTTTTGATTGACAACGACTCCCCGCCTGCAATAAAAATTAAATAACTCTTATTTTCTTGGGGCCATGGTGTGGAGAAGTTCACACACGTCGAAAGTGCATGTTCTAGAAAGCAAATTCCTACCAGCAGGCATGTCCTTGGCCCTCACCGGCGTGCGTAGATCGGCGTCGTTTACGAACGTCGCCGCGCGATGCAAACCATCGAAGAGAGATCTCCGTTGCACCGGGCTGTGCTATTTCTGACCGATCTGCGGTGGAGCAGTGATGCGCACACTCCTTACCAGGAAAAATCAAATGACAGAACTGTTTGCCCGTTGGTTTCACATAGCTCTTCCGCTTGCTGTTCTTCTGCTTCTACCAACAGCGGTTTTGGCCAGTGGCAACCAAGGGGGGCATAGGGTCTTTCGCGTGGAACTGGATTTCTCTCTGGAGCAGGATATCAATTCAGACCTGCTGAAAGATTTCTATATCAGCGGCGGTGCTGATGATGGTCTCAAAGAAGGGATGCTTCTGGATGTCTATCGGGAAAAACACCTTCACAGTAGCTTGGTCGGTGAGGAATACCGGATCCGCATTCTGGTTGGGCAGTTGAAGGTCTTTCGGCTGTTCCAGGATGTTGCCGTAACCAGAATCTTCTCCCTGACCGCAAGCAGTGATTCACCGATTTTGCAATACCGAACGGTCATGGTCGGAGACTATGCCGTGCCGCGAAATCAGCCGAAAAAAAAGGCCAGCAATGAAAAACTCGCCATTTCGGATGCCTCTTCTCCTGCGATTACTTTACCTTCAGAAGTGCTTTTTCAGCATGATGATTGGACCCTGAAGGCAACTGCAAAGGATGTGCTAGGTTCAGTCAACTCTATGTTCAATCAGTTGGACGATAGCGATATTGTTGTCGAGGGGCACACCTGCAGCATCGGCTCTGAAGAGTACAATCTAGAGTTGTCGAAGAAACGAGCGCAAGCCGTCGCCGACTACCTGATCCATACCAATAATTATCCCGAAGGGCGGGTGCGGTTCAAATATTTCGGCGAGAGTTTTCCAGTTGCATCCAATAATTCTGAGCAAGGGCGAGCCATGAACCGTCGCGTGACCATCACTTTTCTGCCACGCGATAAATCTTGAAAGGAATTTTCTGGCCAGCGCCACTGGTTCTCTAAAATAGGTAGTTTTGGCCGCCTCTTCCAATCGGTGCCGACTTGTCGGACATTGACTAAAGGTGATTTTTATCCTGACAGTGCCGATCAACTCAGTCATGACTCGAAAGTTGCTTCATATTGAATTACCGGTCTGCAGTCGGCCAGATTGAGCATGTCTCGGTTTCCGTCAGTTCCAATAAAAAGTGTTCGATTAATGCCCTGTCCCAAGAAAACCCCATGACCTTGTAGTCATGGGGTTTTTGCGTGGTTTAAGAGGTAGTTTTCGGCCACTTTTACCTGTTCGGTTATGAGCCGATATACCGACCAAAAACTTTATGTTATGTTTGTTTTTCCGTGGAGTACCGTTTAGCCCCTGCTGAAATGAATTATTTGAGGATTGATCCGTGCGTCTACTCTGTCTGATGTTGTTGTGTATTTGTTTGTCAGCCTGTGCGTCACCGCATAAAAAAACATTTGAGACAACTGCCTACTGCGATTGTTCTTCCTGCTGTTCCTGGTCTCGGGATTTTCCAGATTTCTGGAATCGACATTTTAATGCCGGACCCAATAAAGGTGAGGTTTATACCGGGCGCACTGCATTGGGCACCGAACCACGCGAACCCTACGCTGGCCTGATATCACTAGACACCCTGACCCACCCCTGGACCCTGCCTCATCGCTTGCTACTGCCGTGGATGTGGTTTTCCCAGGATGGAACCATTGCCGCCGACTGGAGTTACATCAAACCGCGAACCCGCATCTATATCCCCGGCTATGGCTGGGGGCGGGTAGAAGACAAGGGATCAGCGATCAAAGGAGAGAACCGACTTGATCTGTATATAGACTCCCATCAACGCGCCTTGGACTGGGGGCGACGTACTGTTGTTGGTACAGTGGATTGAGTGCCCGCCGAGTTCTGTTGGTTTCGCGAATTTCGCCGCCTGCCCAATCTGGCGATTTCTCCCTATCACAACTGCAAAATTTTGATAAAGTTGTGAATGTCCGAGAGACTAGGTTTGATTCACCATTCCTGCTGCCAGCAGGCTCAATCCTGTGAGGGGTCAGTCATGCTACATCTGTTCCGGTCAATTTTTCGGGACACCGAGGAGGCCGGGCGTTACCCGGAGTCCATGGTGCGGGCAGCTATCGAGCGAGCAGTAGACGGCACAGACCCATGGCTGCGTGGCCTGTCAGGTTATCGCAAGAAACTCCGCCCGGCTGTTCTCACCGCTATCGACCACGTGGTGGCCCTTGTCGACGGACTAGAGCCTCCACGACCTGCGTCCGTTGAAGACTATGATGGCAACCCCCTGTTACAGGCGATATTTCTTTCATCGGAGCAGATGCGACAGGTCCTGCACGACCAGCTGGCGAAGCAACCAGTCGAAGGTAGCGTGACCTGCGCAATGCTGGCCGTGGAGATGGAGCTGCGCGGTATTTTGGGGGTCGATCTGGTCGGTGATACCTTGGTACGCGACGTTCCCCAAGTAACGGTGAGTTTTTCCAATCATCGACTGCTTGATCCGACGGGCAGTGAAGCCGAGACACGGCGCCTGCTTAAGCGACGGGCCTTCGACCACCTGCTGAGCCTTGCGCTGAGACGCATGGTGGCTGTCAAGGATGTCCGCAAGGGACTTAACAACCGGCAGTCTCTGCTTCAAGCCAAACTCTATGCGCTTCAAAGTGGCCGCTGGGGGTTCGATTCCAGTGAGTCGCAACAGCCAGAGAGCATCGCGGCATTGGAAACGCAACTGGCCGAAATCGAAGCCCAGTTGCAGCGTGTCGGCAAAGACGACAGGTCTATTGAGGTCGCTCTGGAACTGTTGATCGATGTCCTTGGACTAGCCCAGAAACATCTATGGATGAGTCGGGAGACCCTGGCGGTTGACCGCATGAAGATCAAGCGTAGCACGCCGAGTAGCGAAGCCCCTGAACTGGAGCTGGAGCATCTTTACAACGCCGAAGGGCGCAACATCGTGGTGGCCCTCGTCGGGCTCTCCTAACCGTTCTAATCGATTTCGAGTCTTTTATCTATGCGAGAGAGTCATTCTCGCACAGATTAGATTCATCAATAATCAGGATTTCATGTTTGAAAACAAGTCCCGGAGCGATCTGCCCCATTTGCAAAAGTAGGGAAAAACTAAGGGACGACCAACAAAATCAGGCATGTTTGGTCTCAACATCTGCGGTTCGCGGGTCATCGATAAACCATAGCAGCTGTTTTCTTGTAAATTTCGCTCAGTCCGCCAGTAGCTTCTGCCGCTCCCGTTCGGTCAGCCCATCGATGAGGGAAAGTTGATCGAGATCAGGGTCACCGGCCGGCAAGCCGCTCTTGATCCACGCACTCAGAGTTTTGGGGCTGATCTGAAGTCGTAGGCAAACATCAGTGCATGAGTGACCCTCGACGATCATCCGTAGAGCCTTTTCTTTGCGCCGGTCCATGCCAGGCTGATATTCAAACAACCATTCCATATTTATCCATGAGAAGTTAGGTCGACTTGTCGTTTGTCAGAGGCAATGTGGCTCAGGCTTTCGCCTGCCGCGGTCGCCAGATCATCAGCAGTAGCGCCAGCAGGGTGAGGTTGGCGAACATTGCCACCGCCATTGCCAGGCCGGTGAACACCCCGAAATAGATGGTCGGCATAAAATTCGACAACGCCAGGATCGAGAAGCCGGCGATAACGGTGATCGAGGTGTAGTACATGGCTCGGCCGACGCTGTCGTGGCAGCGTTTCATCGCCGCCAGGTAGTCGCCATCCACCTCGATTTCCAGGGTGAAACGGTGCACATAGTGGATGGTATCGTCGACGGCAATACCGATGGTGATCGCGGCGATGGTGATCGTCATGATATCGAGAGGGATCCGCAGCAGACCCATCAGTCCCAATACGGCACCGGCGGAGATCAGGTTGGGGATGATGGCGATGATCGCCAGCCGTAGCGAATGAAACTGCATCAGGAACATGCCCATAATCACCAGAAAGACCATGCCAATGGTCTGGATCTGCGAGCTGAACAGGCTCTGCAGGACATTGTTGTAGAGTACGAACATGCCGCTGAGTTTGACCTGCTCTTCTTTCAGACCAAGTTTCTCCGTGAGGTCACTACGGATCTGTTTCAGCAGTTCGTTGCGTTGCAGGCCGGGGGTCGATTCGACGACCCGCAAGGAAAAACGCACCTGGTTGCCATCTTCCGACATGTAGGGAGCAAACAGGGATTCTTCGATCACCGCTGGCAGTTTTTTATGAATCACCGCCAGGGAAATATTGTCGAGTGGTTCATCGTCGTTGACCTGCTTCATCAGGCTGAAGGTGGTCGCCATCGACAGCAGTTTGCCGCTGGCCGGCAGCGCGCTGAGATAGTCATGAATCTTCTGCAGCTCGGGAATTTGATAGCTGCTGTACCAGTAGCTGCTGCCGCTAAGGCCTGCTTCCGCTTCTTCCTCACCGAATTCCTTGTCAAATTCATCGAAGAAGTCATCTTTTGTCTGGCCATCGTTCTCTGCCTTGGCGGTAAAAAACTCCGGGTCGGCGTCGATGATCACATCCAGGGGGGTGGTGCCGCCGAGCTGGCGGTCGATCAGGTTCAGACCCTGATAGATTTCAGTGGATGATTTAAAGTTGTCGATGAAGCGGTTTTCCACCGTCAATTGCGAGATACCGATCACGCTCAAAATGCCGACGATGGCGTAAATCCCCAGGGTCAACCGGCTGCGATGTTCGACCCAGTGGGCGCAGCCACGGGTGATGACGCCGGTGATATCGAAACGATGGCTGAACTGAACCGGCTGCTTAAACAGCATCAAACCCGCCGGGAAGAGCACAAAGGAGATCAGCAGCGCGGCACAGATGCCGATCGCCATCATCCAACCGAAATCGATCACCGGACGGATGTCGCTGGTCAGCAGGGAGGCAAAGGCGACAATCGTGGTCAGCGCGGTGAAGATGCTCGGTACCGCCTTGGTGCGGACCATTTCCCGCACCATAGTCAGCTGGTCGGCGCCTGGGATTTCATCGAACAGTTCGTTGTAGCGGACGATCAGGTGGACGCAGAGCGACAGGGTGATGATCAACAACAGCGAGGTGAAGTTGGAGGAAACCACGGTGACTTTCCAGCCGACCAGACCGAGCAGGCCGAACATGAACAGCACCGAGGCGAAGCAGCAGAGCATCGGCAGGATGACCCAGCGCGGTTTGCGGAAGATCAGCGCCAGCATGCTGACCAGAAAGACCAGCACCCCGATGCCGAAGGTGGCCAGATCGTGGCGGATGTTGTCGATCATATCAACGACGATCATCGGTATGCCGCCGAGAAACAGTTCGCCATGCTGTCGGTAGGGATCCATGATGCTGCGGATGCGGGCTACGTCGATCGCTTCCTGTTCGTTGCGCTGACGGGTGTAGTCGTCGTACTGCTGTTTGACTTCTACCAACCGCAGTTCCTCCGCTTCAGAAAGCGGCTCGCGGTAACTTTTTACCCGCAAGGCGTTGCGCTCATTGAGTAGCTGCAGGTAGGTTTCATCGCGCTTGAAGATGACCTGCAAGGCGGTGGTTTTTTCATCCGGACTGACAATCAGATTGCTATAGAGAGGGCTGGTGCGAAATTCCTGGCGCGCCAGCTCGATATCGATATCGGGTGTTTCCAGGGTGCGCACCCCGTTGCTTAATTCGCCCAGCGTGAGCCGAGGGCTGTCGATCAAGGGGACATCGAGAATGCTGACCACTGACTCGACCCTTTCGATCTGCAGCAGTTCGTCGCGCAGTTTGCGCAGCTCAGCCAGGGTCTGCGGCGCGAACAGCTCCTGCTGTGGGGTGTAGCTGATGATCAGAAAATCATCCGAGCCGTAGCTGGCGGTCACTGAGCGGTAATATTTCAGGTCGGCATCATGTTCCAGGATCAGCGAATCGGCCGAAGCGTCCAACCGGAAGTCTTTGGCGAAGTAGCCGATGGCGCCAATCAGCAGCAGCGACAACACCAGGATGAGCACCGGGCGTTTCAGTACAATCGCTTCGTAAACATTGAGAATTGCTTGATACATGTCCGTCCTTTGAGCTGACTGGCTAAGTTGTCAGCAAGTTAATGGCGAATCATTATAGCGATGTTGGCTGGGGATGGGAATGACAAGTTTTGCAGTATTCGGTCTTCGAGCGGTTCCTAGAAAAGGGGCCGGACTCATGACGGTCCAGCTGGCTGGTGAAATCGTTCAGGCCTGAGCGGTTTTTAACGACAAGGCCCCGGATGATAATTTTTTCGCCAGATTTCCAGTGGCACCACGACCGCAGTTTCGCCATTGGCATAAAACCAGGAATCGACGGCAAACAGCTCGCTGGTATCGAGCTGATGAACTACGGCTGAAAGATGGGCGGAAAAAACCCCCAGCACTTCCCGCTGGGCAGGGTAGCTGAGCTGGTGCCATTGCAGCAATTGGGCTTGTTGAAATAGCCGTAGAAAAATTGTTGAATTGGTCGCTTCGGCAACGCAGTCGAGCTGAAAACTTTCAATCGGTGGTTTGAAATTGTTGCATGCCTGATCAGCAAAAGTGTTGGCTTGTATTCCGACCATTTGCTCCATCAGGCCGATAGCCGTGGAAATCTGCTCCCTTTCTGCTTCGGCACTTTCAGCCGCTGGTGAAAACAGCTCTTTGATCTGCTGCCATTGTCCGTCTGTCAAGCTGATCTCCGCCTGGCCGGCACAGCCGTAATGGTTGCAGCTGCTGAACTGGGCAGGAGAAAGGGGGGGGCTGACATTGTAGTTGTGGAAATGCACGTCAATCGATCGATCCGGATCGTAGGAAAGGCTTGAGCAGCTGGTCAACAGCAAAATGCCAAGTGGGACAATGGTTTTCAGGTTGAGCATGGAGTCTCCGAGATCAGCCTTTATAAAAAAGAGTAGCATGGGTGCACAGTATAAATATTGTTTTCGACGAAGGGGGGAAATATCCCGATTTTTCGCTCAGGCTTCATTTTTCCAGCATTGGGAATTCCTCGAAGTTTTTGAAAAAGCTCACTAACTCCTGATAAAATATAGTTAAGTTGATTGCGTGATCCATGCCGGAAGGTTGCAGGAGTGGCCATGGCTGTTGCTCAGCAACAGACCGATCAGACTGTCAAAACTCTGCTCGATGTTTTGCAGCGATTAAGAGAAGAGCTGCACCCGCGGCAGAAGCTGCCACAGGCGGTGGGGCTCGACAGTTCCCTCGACCGCGATCTGGGCTTTGACAGCCTTGGTCGAATGGAGCTTTTGCATCGGCTCGAGGTTCGTTTCGATGTCAGTCTGAGCGAGCCGGTCTTCGCCCGTGTTGAGACCGTTCGCGATCTGCTGCGTGCGGTCTTGCATGCGGATGCCGGGCGGCAGCTGGGCACCCCGGAGCAGTTGAAAACCTTACCTGTTGGTACCGTCGAAGCGATCCCCAGCCAAGCCCAAACCCTGCCGGAAGTACTCGACTGGCACCTGACGAACCAGCCGGATCGCCCCCATATCCATTTCTACACTGATCAGCAGCTGGGCGCGACGCTTAGCTATCGTCAATTACACCAAGGGGCGCTAAAGGTCGCTGCCGGGCTGCAGCGGCAGGATCTGTCTGCGGGAGCGCCGGTGGCGATCATGCTGCCGAGCGAGCCAGGCTACTTCTTTGCTTTTTTTGGAGTGTTGCTGGCCGGGGGAGTGCCGGTGCCGATTTACCCGCCGACCCGCAAGGCGCAGATGGAGGATCACCTGAAACGCCAGCTGGTGATCCTTGGTAACTGTGGTGCCAGCCACTTGATCACCATGCCCGAGGCCCTGTTGTTCGGACGTCTGCTCAAGACCAACCTGCCGCAATTGCGCGGCCTGTTGACGATTGATGAACTCTCTGCCGGTTCCAGCGCCGACTATGTTGCCGTGCGGCTGCAAGGGCAGGACACCGCTTTTTTACAGTACACTTCCGGCTCGACCGGCAATCCTAAAGGGGTGATTTTGACCCATGCCAACCTGTTGGCGAATATCCGCGCCATGGGGCGGGTGGTCGAAGTCGAGAACACCGACGTGGTGGTCAGCTGGCTGCCGCTCTATCACGACATGGGGTTGATCGGCTGCTGGCTCTCAAGTCTCTACTTTGCCACCCAGCTGGTGCTGCTCTCGCCACTCGATTTTCTCAGCCGGCCGGTGCGCTGGCTGCACGCCATCCATCGTTATCGCGGCACCCTGTCACCAGCGCCCAATTTTGCCTACGAAATCTGCTTATCACGGTTGCAGGAAGATGAGCTGGAGGGGCTGGACCTGTCCTCCTGGCGCTGTGCTTTTAATGGTGCCGAAGCGGTGAGCCCCAATAGTCTCGAACGGTTTTGCCAACGTTTTGCCCGCTACGGTTTTCGCCGCGAAGCGATGATGCCGGTTTACGGACTGGCTGAGGACTCGGTTGGCCTCGCTTTTCCCCCGGTCGGGCAGGGACCGGTGATCGATGTCATCGACCGAGATCTTTTCTCTCGCTCTGGCCGCGCTGAACCGGCCGCTGCGGAAGCCAAAAATAGCTTAAGCTTTGTCGCGTGCGGGCGACCGCTGCCGAATCATGAAATTCGCGTGGTCGATCCCGTTGGTCACGAACTGCCGGAGCGGCAGAACGGACGGGTGCAGTTCCGCGGTCCTTCGGCCTGCAGCGGCTATTTCCGCAACCCGGAAGCAACCGCCAAGCTGTTCGATGGTGACTGGCTCGATTCGGGTGATCTCGGTTATATCAGCGCCGGTGATATCTACATCACCGGACGCAGCAAGGATCTGATTATTATCGCCGGGCGCAACATCTATCCTCAGGAGTTGGAAGAGGTGGTCTCTGAGGTCGCAGGGATCCGTAAAGGGAACGTCGCGGTCTTCGGTAGTATCGATCGTAACAGTGGCACAGAGCGGCTGGTGGTTTTAGCGGAAACTCGGGAAACCGATCCGCAACAGCTGGAACGCTTGCACAGCAAGATCAATGATCTGGCGGTACAATTACTCGGCAATCCGCCCCAGGATCTACTGCTGCTGCCACCGCAGACCATTCCGAAAACCTCCAGCGGCAAAATCCGCCGGGCGGCCGCTTGTGAGCTTTACGAGCAAGGCTTGCTCGGGAGGCAACTCAAGCCTTGGCGGCAGTACTTGAGCCTGGCCCGGATCGGCCTATGCGGTCAGTTGCGGCGTGGCTGGCATGCTGCAGCCGAGATGGCTTTTGCCAGCTGGAGTTGGGGACTTTTCTACCTGTTGCTGCCACCGGTTTACCTGAGTGTGTTGTTGTTGCCAACCATCAGCTGGCGCTGGAGGTTTATCCGCTGGGCGTTGCGTCTGCTGGCCCGAGCAACCGGGACACCACTAAGGGTGCAGGGGATGGAAAAATTGCCCAAAGGGCCTTGCGTGTTGGTTGCCAATCACGCCAGTTACCTGGATGCATATGCATTGATCGCCGCCTTGCCGGTCCGCTTCAGTTTTGTCGCGAAGCGGGAGTTGGCCAGCAGTGCGCTGTTACGCATCCCGCTGCAGCGGATCGGGACCGAATTCGTCGAACGCTTTGATAGGCAAAAAGGGCTCGAAGATGCGCGTTACCTGGGAGAGCGAGCCGCTGCAGGCTGTTCGCTGATGTTCTTCCCAGAGGGAACCTTCACCCGCATGCCGGGATTGCGCGCCTTTCATATGGGGGCTTTTATTGCCGCCGGTGAGGCTGAGCTGCCCCTGGTGCCGATTGCCATCCGCGGGACCCGATCGATGTTGCGGGGTGACGATAAATTCCCCCATCGCGGAGCCATCAGTATCCAAATCGGTTCTGCTATCAGCAGTGCTGATTTGCCTGCCGCGGGCAACGAATCCAACGCCTGGTTGCTGGCGCTCAACCTGCGCAATCAATGTCGTGATTATATTCTGCGGCATTGTGGGGAACCGGATCTGGGGCAGGAGTAATGGCGACCTTGAACTGATTATGTTGTGCCGGTAGGTTAAAATGTAACTTGGTATCAGTATTTAAGCTGCTCAGGCGACGGCACCATGATCTGTCGGCCCGGCTTCTGGATTTCATGACTCTGGTTGCAGCAAATGCTGGGCCTTGTGAAGCTTGGGTTGAGCAACCATCTCCCTGAATGGAGTCGGTCATGCATGAAGCGATGCTCTATACACGACTGGAAGGCAACCGGGTGCACTGTCGGCTGTGCAATCATTTCTGCAAAATTGCCGATGGTCGGCGCGGTCTCTGCGGAGTGCGCGAAAATCGCGCTGGAGTCCTCTCCTCGCTGGTTTACGGCCAGGCTGTGGCGAGCGGCATAGATCCGATCGAGAAAAAACCGCTGTTTCACCTGCAGCCTGGTTCGACCTCATTCTCCATTGCCACCGTCGGCTGCAATTTTAAATGTCGTCACTGCCAGAACTGGCAGATTGCCCAGCACCCGCGAACCCATGGGGGAGAGATTCCTGGGGAAGAGCTTTCGCCTGAGTCGATCGTGAAGCAGGCGGTTGCCGCTGGCTGTGCCTCCATTTCCTATACCTACACCGAGCCGACGATTTTCTTTGAATATGCCTACGAAACCGCCAAGCTGGCTCATCAGGCGGGGCTTAAGAATGTTTTTGTCAGCAACGGCTACACCAGCGCCGAGGCGTTAAAAACCATCTCTCCCTATCTGGATGCCGCGAATATTGATCTCAAAGCATTCAGCGAGGATTTTTATCAACGCATCTGTGGGGCCAAGTTGCAACCGGTGCTCGATTCTATTCGGCTTTATCGCCAGCTGGGAATCTGGGTCGAAGTGACGACGCTGATTATTCCCGGCTACAACGACGCTGAAGATGAACTGCAAGAGATTGCCGAATTTATTGCCGGTGTTGGCGTTGAAATTCCCTGGCATGTGACCGCCTTTTATCCGACCTACGAACTGCGCGATGCGCCCCGCACCTCGACAAAAACCCTGCAACGGGCCCGGCAGATCGGCATCGATGCGGGTTTGCGCTATGTTTATGAGGGCAATCGCGCCGGTGAAGGTGGTGAAAATACCTATTGTTATCGCTGTGGCGAGTTGTTGATCGAGCGTTACGGTTTTTCAATTCGGCAAAGCCGGTTGCAAGCTGGGCGTTGCCAAGCCTGTTCCGCCTTGATTGACGGTGTCGGGCTTTAGCATTTAGAGTATTGCCAGAAAACCTTTTCCGACCAGATTTTTAATGCTTTAGCTCCCCCTTCGGCATTGACTTCCAGTAAAAAACCCGGATACTAGGATAAATTTTTTTGTTCGTAAAAGATGATCCGGGAACTTTTTTCTCAAATCACCGCTGGAAATCCATAATCCCTTGACATTTAAGGGCTTTGTCTGAAAATCCCCACAAAAAGACCAATTTTGTATTATATCGAGAGGCTTAAGCCGATGAACTCAACCCGTTTTCAAAAAAGTAATCCCTGTCCGGAACTGACCGAGGCACCGCCACTGGCGATGGATGCCACCAGTCTGGCCAAGGATTTTCGTCATTACTATGCGCACAATCTGGGGCGCGACAAACACTGCCAATTGACCCATTACGCTTACGAGGCGCTGGCCATGGTGGTGCGCGATCGGCTGATGGAGCGCTGGAAATCGACCCGCTACGCCTATGAAGAGAGTGACTGCAAGCGAGCTTACTATCTGTCGCTGGAGTTTCTGATGGGCCGGGCCCTGGGGAATGCCATGCTGAACCTGGGGGTCACCGATGAGATCACCCGGGCTCTTTACGGTCTGGGGCTTGAAATTGAGGAGCTGGAAGAGGCGGAGCAGGATGCCGGGTTGGGCAATGGTGGCCTGGGGCGGTTGGCGGCCTGCTTTCTCGACAGCTGCGCCACTTTGCAGTTGCCGGTGCAGGGCTATGGGATCCGCTATGAATATGGCATGTTCCGCCAGCGGATTCAGAATGGCCACCAGGTGGAAGAGCCGGACCACTGGCTGAGGACGGAAAACCGCTGGGAGATCGAGCGCACTGAATATACCCAGCGGGTGAAATTCGGTGGTCGCAGCGAACTCTATCGGGATGACCAGGGGCAGCTGCGCAGCCGCTGGGTAGACACCCGCGATGTGCTGGCCATCCCTCATGATGTGCCGATCCCGGGCCATCAGAATGGCACGGTGAACACCCTGCGGTTGTGGAAGTCTGCGGCGACGGCAGAATTTGACCTGGGGGAATTCAACTCCGGCGATTATCCCGGCTCGGTGGCGGCGAAGAACGAGGCCGAGAAGATCACCATGGTCCTCTACCCGAATGACAGCAGTGAAAACGGCAAGGACCTGCGGCTGCGCCAGCAGTATTTCCTGGCGTCGGCCAGCCTGCAGGACGTGCTGGAAAAGTGGGCAAAAATCCAGGGCAACCACCTGAGCCGCTTCCCGGAAAAGAACTGTTTTCAGCTAAACGATACCCACCCCAGCTGCGCGGTCGCTGAGCTGATGCGGTTGCTGATGGATGAAAGGGGGATGGGCTGGGAACAGGCCTGGGAGGTAACCCGGCAGACCATGGCTTACACCAACCACACCCTGCTGCCGGAAGCCCTGGAGCGCTGGCCGGTGCGCCTGTTTGAGCAATTGCTGCCGCGCCTGCTGGAGATTATCTACGAAATCAATGCGCGTTTTCTCAAGGAGGTTGCGCAGCGCTGGCCTGGCGACCTGGAGCGTCAGCGGCGGATGTCGATTATCGAGGAAGGTTCCGAGCCGCAGGTGCGTATGGCCTATCTGGCGATCGTCGGCAGTTTCTCGGTCAACGGCGTCGCCGAGCTGCATTCGAAGCTGCTGCAGCAAGGGTTGTTCCGAGATTTCTACGAACTCTGGCCAGAGAAATTCAATAACAAGACCAACGGGGTCACTCAGCGCCGTTGGCTGGCCATGTGCAATCCGGAACTCAGCGATCTGCTCAACGCAACCATTGGCGAAGCTTGGGTGACCGATCTGGCTGAGCTGGTTAAGATCAGGCCGCTGGCCAATGATGCTCGCTTTCAAAAAGAGTGGCAGCAGGTTAAATACCAGAACAAACTGCGGTTGGCCGAACTGGTCAAGGCCGATTGCAATGTCGATTTCAAGACGGAGGCGATGTTCGATGTCCAGGTCAAACGGATTCACGAATACAAACGCCAGTTGCTGAATGTTCTGCACGTGATCCATCTTTACGATCGGATCAAGCGGGGGGATAGCGAAAACTGGACGCCGCGTTGCGTCTTGATTGGCGGCAAGGCGGCCCCCGGCTATGCCATGGCGAAACTGATTATCAAGCTGATCAATAATGTCGCTCAGGTGATTAATAGCGACCCTGCTGTTGGGGATCTGCTAAAGGTCGCCTTTTTGCCCAATTATCGGGTCTCGGCGATGGAGGTGATCTGTCCCGGCACCGACCTCTCTGAGCAGATTTCCACCGCCGGCAAAGAGGCCTCTGGCACCGGGAACATGAAATTTATGATGAATGGTGCTCTGACTATTGGCACCCTGGATGGCGCCAATATCGAAATCCGCGAAGAGGTGGGTGAGGAAAATTTCTTCCTGTTCGGCTTGACCGCCTCTGAGGTGGAACAGCTGCGGTCTGATTATAATCCTGCCGGCATCATCAACCGCGATGAGAACCTTTACCGGGTTATGAAGCTGCTGCGTAGCGGCCATTTCAATCAATTTGAGCCAGGGATGTTTGAGCCGATCGTTCAGGCCATTTACAGTCCGCAGGACCCCTGGTTGGTTGCCGCTGATTTCTCCAGCTATGTTATTGCCCAGCAAGAGGCCGCTGCGCTGTACCAGGATCAGCAGTGCTGGACGCAAAAGAGCATCCTCAATACCGCTGCCAGCGGCAAATTTTCGACCGATCGAACCATGCAGGACTATAATGAGCAGATCTGGCAGTTGGAACCAGTGTCGGCCCTGCAGATTACCGAGATGGCTCCGCAGCGGTCAAGAACCATTGAGGATCTGGTCAATGCTGAACTGATGGAATCGGTTGTCGCCAGCGACTGACCAACTAGGTTGCTCTACACCCGCGCGGGGGAACTTAAAAAAGCAGTTAGCCGATAAATCGTGCTTACTGCTTTTTTAAGTTTTGGCGTCCTGCAGTTTAACCTGAATCAGTGAGTATCCGGCGGCGAATAGCACAAATCATTGAATTGCCTGAGCACTGCAAAAATCACCGCTGAACCTTTGGGTGCAACTCAGATTATCCAAGCACTTGCACTCGTCATCCACCGTTTACTCACTGATTCAGGTTTAACGCTATCAACAGGATCCGGCTGCTGCAGCGCTAGAAAGCTGCAGGTTAGTGCTGAATGAGCTTATTGCGACCGGAATTTTTCGCCTCATAGAGGGCGTTGTCGGCGCGTTTGAGTAGGGCATCGATCGTCTGGTCAGGTCCGCTGAGCATGGTCATGCCGATGCTGACGGTAATGCTGATTTCTCCCCGGGAAGTACGGATTCGGGTCTTTTCCAGATTTTTCGCCAGGCGCTTGCAAGTCTGCAGGGCTGCCTCCTGATTGGTTTCCGGCAGGATCGCCGCGAATTCTTCGCCGCCGAAGCGGCCGAACAGGTCGCTGGAACGCAAGGTTTGCAGGCAGCAGTCGACCAGCCTTTTCAGGACTTCGTCGCCGGCATCATGGCCATAGTTATCGTTAACCGCTTTAAAATGATCAATGTCGAGCATGACCACGGCCAGCGGCGCGCCATAGCGGCGGCTGCGTTTTAACTCGGCAGCGGCCTGCTCGATAAAGTGGCGACGATTGTCTGCGCCGGTCAAGGGGTCGGTGGTGGCCAGTCGCCGGAGTTCCTCTTCCAATTTGCGCCGTTCGGTGACATCCCGCGCGACGGCAAACACCTGCTTATTCTCCAGGTCGGGAAAGGAATTCCAGGAGATCCATTTGATAGAGCCATCTTTGCATTGGAAACGGTTTTCAAAACCGACCAGGCTTTTCCCCTGCAGCAGCCGCGCATTGGCGGCAATGGTCGCTTCATGGTCACTCGGGACGATAAATTCGAGCCAATGACGTGACTTTAGTTCTTCTTCCTTCCAGCCGAGGGTGCGTGCCCAGGCAGGGTTCAGCTCTTTCTGGTAGCCATCAAAACTGGCGACGCAAAGCATGTCCAAAGAAACATCAAAAATTCGCTGGCGATCTGCCTCGGCGAGTTTCAACGAAGTGATGTCGCGGACATTGATAGCGACATGTTCAGGTGGGTCACCATTTTCATTGACTGGATGATAAGTGACCGCCAGGTAACGACGGCCCATCTCCGGGAGTTCAAGCCAGTCTTCCACACAGACTGTTTCACCGCAAAAAGCCCGCTCCAGGTTCGGCTTGGAGATCCGTTCAAAAATTTCAACGCCGACAACCTCGCGAACGGTTTTGCCGAGCAATTCATCCCGCTGCTTTTGATAGTTTTTCAGGTAGGCATCGTTGACCACCTGGTAAACATAGTCCCGATCGACCAGGGAGATCATGTCGGGAGTTGAAGAGATTATTTGTTTATAGTGGGCCAGTTCGGCCTGCAGCTGATATTGCTCAGTGATGTCGTGACCAAAAACTGCAGCACCAATGACTTCAGTGGCTGTTCGGACCGGTTGGATAGTCACGGAATACACCCGCTTATCTTCTGCTGGATGGCAGAGGCGGAAACTCTCGCCTTTGAACGCCGACTCGTAGAGACCATCCCAATAATCGACCAGTTCTGAAGAGGTGATTTCAGCGCTACTCATTCCCGGGATCGGTTCTATTCCGAAAGCTTTGCGGCAGGTTTCCTTGGCGGAATCGTTAATCAGCAGCAGGTGCTTGTTTTTATCGACCAACCAGACGCGATCCTGACAGCTGTTGATTAGGGCGGTAAGGTTGCTGAGTTCTTCCGCCGGTGCTGCTGTGGGTGAGGCTGCGCCGATGGTGCGGTGCAGTTCGCTAAGCTGGGATTGCAGTTGTCGGACCTGTTTTTCAGCGCGGGCCAACTCGATGGAGAGCTGTTGTGGCGTTTTGTCAGCTGATCGGCACATAGCATGACCATTGAAATATCAGGGTTATCCCCTCCCCAGGTTACTAAGATTAGCAGGTTTTAGCGTATTTAAAAGTCGCCCGAAAAACTCTGGTCGAGAGCTTAGTTTTACTCAGGTATTTTCCTCAACCAGCTGATATTCCCTGCTCAGCTTCGATAGAACCAGCAGCCAGAACGTACAGATGGCCAATGTCAAATAGCCGAGCTGTGGCAAGGTCAGGGGCGTAGGCAGCCAGCGGGTGAAAATCAGGATCAGCACCGAGCCGAAAATTTTAAACAGTCGGTAGCCGAACATGTCGATCCAGGCCTTGGCCTGATAGATTAGCACCGAATCGATCGGCACGTACAGCAGCTCCTTGGAGGCCCGATTAATCGAATAGGAGAGGCCCCGATCACAGATTTTCGCAGCTGAAATCAGCAGCAAACCGGGTGCCAGCATAAAACCGAGGGAACATAGGGTAATCATCACCGGCTGGATCAGCAAGCCAGCAATCACCCCGAAAATCCGGTGAATCAGCGGCGTGAGAAACAGGTTTACCAGAATCGAGATGATTCCCATCAGGCTGAAAAACAGTGACAGGTAGGACGTTCGTTCGTCCAGTACCTGATAGCTGACTTCCACCGTTTTCATAAACTGAAATTCGACCAACGGGGACGCCAGCTGGGCCAGCAATAGAATTCCCGCGATCAACATTAAAAAACGACTTTTCTTGAACGACTGCCAGCCGCCCTGGTATTTGACCGGGTCTCCATGGCGTTGAACCTCGCAGTAGAGTCCCAGCCAGCCCATCAACCAAGTCAGCACAAACAGCAGCAGGATGATTCCGGCCGCGACCAGCAGCAGGTCCGGAGTCTGCAATGGAGTATGCTTCAGCACCAGGGCTGCGGCGCCACCGCCTAAAACACCACCGACCAGGCCACCGGTGCCAATGAAACCGTACCAGCCCTTGCCTTCCTTGGTGCTGTAGATCGAGTTGGTCAGGCTCCAGAACTGTTCGACCAACAACACGCCGAGGATATCGACAAAAATATAAAAGCTGGCGGCGACGGCCGGTCCGGGAGAATTGAGCAGAATGCGGAAGGCGACCAGGCAGCCGGCGAGCACCAAGCAGGTGCCGAGCACTAGAATAACCCGGCTGCAGCGTTCCACCAGGCGGTGGTAGGTGCCGATAAAAATAGCCATGGTCACGGCGGTGCCGATCCAGACAAAGGGGAGCTGATCGGCGCCGAGATATTCGATAAACAGCGAGCGGCTTGACGGTTTCAAATGGTAGAGCGCCATAATAATCAGCAAAAAATTTGCAAACAGGAAGGCCGCGCGAATACTCAGGATTCGGTGCACCGGGTAGCGTTGATTGCAGCGGTTGCTTGTATTTTCTGATTCTACCATTTGCTTTTTTGTCCGTTTTTCAGTATGATCCGTAACTATGAATTTTATGATTAAAAAGATCTTAATAATTTTGCTGGTGTTTCTAACGGCTGTTCCTTCAGCTTTCAGCTCGCAGCAACCGGAATTGGCGGCTTGTTACAACAGCCGGCTCCAAGAGGGTTTGGAGTCCTGTCTGTTTGAGCTGAAACTCGACAAAGCTGCCCAGCGTAAAAAGCTGAGCGTCGCCTTGGTCGACATTACCGATCCTGCTCAGCCGTTGCTGGCCTCGGTAAACGGCGACCGGATGATGTATGCTGCCAGCCTGCCGAAAATTGCCATTCTGCTCGGTGCTTTTGAACGGATCGCCCGCGGTGAGATGCAGCTCGACAATGCCACCCAGGAACAACTGACACGGATGATCCGCAATTCGTCCAACCGGGCGGCTACTGAAATGCTCAACCGGGTCGGTAAAACTTTTTTGGCTGAGCTGCTGCAATCACCAAAATATCGTCTCTATGATCTGGAGAACAATGGTGGGCTCTGGGTCGGAAAAGAATATGGCAAGGCTGGTGCCTTTAAACGCGACCCGTTGGCTAACCTATCACATGGTGCTAACGCTTTCCAAGTGGCACGTTTTTACTATTTGCTGGAAACCGGGCAGCTGGTTTCGCCGGAAATGAGCCGGGAGATGAAAACCATCCTCAGCAAGCCGGCCATTCAGCACAAATTTGTCAAAGGCCTCAAGTCTCGGCCTGATGCCGAAATCTACCGTAAATCAGGCTCCTGGCGGCAATATCATGCCGACAGCGCCATCATCGAGCATAGTGGTCGTCGCTATATTGCTGTGGCTCTGGCGGAAGATGCCCAGGGTGGCGAATGGCTCAGTCGTTTGATTGTTCGGCTGGATGATCTGATTCAACAGCTTCACTCCTAGTTTTCAACATCTCTTTAAATCGCTGTTCCAGCAGCCGGTGAATCCGCATTGCCAGGGTTTGATGGGCCACTGCGGAGTTGACCCGCAGGACATTTGAGCTGACGACAACCAGGTAGTGAAGCTCGCCCGCCGACTTTTGCTCCTCGACAATTGCCAGGGAATTGAGAAGGTTAAGTTTATCCCCCTGATAGCTTTCGCACTTTCTGCCGGTCTCCGGTTCGCAGCTGTAAAATGAGCCGGATTTGAAGTAGACCGCAGCATGGTTCAGAGCTGGATGCGAGGCATAACGGATGCGTTTTTCGGTCATGTATAGCAGCCGTTTTAATTCCAGGCTGGAAAACTGATCAATCAATCGTCCCTGCTCCATGCGCAGTAGTAAGGTGAGAAAACTTCGCGTGGTGGCTCTACTGCCGCCACCCGGCACCAGTTGTTTCCCTTTCCGAGTGAAAAATCCCCCCTGGCGGATCAGCCGTGGATCGAGACCGTTGCGGCGCATCGGTTCGTGGAGGCTGTTGATCAACAGTTGCATCAATTCTTTTTTGCGGGTTTGCTGAAAAAACTGTTCTGCAGTTTCCTGATCGACCGGGTAGGCATCTTTAAAGCGCACCATCAGCAGATATTCACGCAAGACCATGGCCGCCGCAGCGTTGGAGCTGGGGGAGAGCATCCAGTCGAGCCAGCTGTAAAGGTTAGTGCTGTCCCCGGTGCGAACTTTTCGGTAGCTCAGGCGTTGTTTTTCGCTGTCCCAGAAGGGCACTTTGTGGTGATCGCTGAGAATAAACTGATCGGCGGTGATAATGCGTTCACGTAATATTTTTCTGCGTGCCTCGATATCCTGCGGATAAAGATCAGCCAGCGCCTGGAACAGGCCGACCGCAATTAAGACCTTGCCGAGACTGGCCGGATTAAAGTTGCGCTCCCCTTGATGTTCGGCAAGCCCCGGTTGCTCAGGAGAGCTCAGATCGAGCACTGAAAAGCTGAAATCCGCCTGATCTTTACCGAGGGTCTCACGGATCTTTTCGGTCAGCCGAGCATCGATTTCAGGAATCTCCAGTTGTGGCCATTCAAGCAACCGCAGCTGCACCTGCTGTATCGGCTGCAGGGCTCCAGGACGCAGCTTGCGGCCGCGAGCCTGGCCTTGTTGAATCTGTTGGTAGCCTTCCAGGCGACTGATTCCGGTTGCGGGTCCACCATCTAGCGGGTAGCTGCAGGCGGTCCCGTATAGCAGCAGAAGGCAAATTGCAGTGAAGGATCCTTTCAGCATTCAACGCTCCATCGGGATAGCTTGCAGGTCGACCTGGCGAACCTTCGATTTGACGGCAGCATCGAGTTCGCTCAGGTAGAGATCTTTTTTTACCCGCTCGCTCTCCAGTAAGGGGCGGATCTGAAAGAGCACGAACCGACCGTTCAAAAAGCCAAACTCAATGTCGGCAGGTTTGGCTTGTCCCTGGCCATCGAGCAAGCTGGGAAAACGGGCCGGAAGCAGCTTGGCCATGTTTTTAAGTTGGTTGATTTCGTCATCGCTCAGCAATTGCTGCGGGGCCTCGGCGGATACTTTGCTGACTCCGCCGCTGGGCAGCAGAATCCGTTTATGCTCGGCACTGGTTTGGGCCAGCAGCCGCACCTGGCCGGTCTGTTTATCGATCAGAATCTCTTCGGCGCGCTGGCCATTGACCGCGCCACCCACCCCTTCGTTGGTTGCGACGTGAATCTGACCCCGGTCGCCGCTTTGCAGATCGGCGGTCGCCATCACGCCTGATTTGTCCGCCGGGACACTCAGCATCAGCAGCACTGAGGCGTAAACATGTTCCGGGGTGCGCATATGCGCCTGCCGCCAACTATAGGCGCGCAGGCTAAAGGGTGAGGCCCAGACTTTACGGATCGCGGCAAGAATCTTTTCCAGGCCAACAACGTTAGGGACAGTCTTGTTCAATCCGGCTCCGGTGAAATTAGGCAGATCCTCGACGTTGGTGTCGCTGCGGACAAAGACTCCGAAACTCCGATCGGGGCCGAAATGGTTCTCCAGCGCCTGGCTTAATTCAACCAGAAACTCCTGCGGCAAGGCGGCAATGCGGATCTGCTGCTGTAAACGGTTGAGGAACTCTTTGGTTTTCGCCTGTTTTTCCTTGCCTTCGCGGAGCTGCTCGAGGCGTCGATAGTTGGCCTTCATCCAGCTGAACAGGGATTCCTGCCCGTTGGGGGCCTTGGTCTGGTCGAGCATCTCACGAAAGCGGCCGAAGGGGATGATCAGTGCATCGGGAACCAGTTCGGCATAGAGCTGTTTCAGCTCCCCGAGATTGGCCCCCTTAGGGCCGGCGATCCGTCCCGAATCGGCGGCGCTAATCTGATTCAGGCTGAAAATTTGCTTCTGCTGCAGGTCCAATTTATCCAGGTCGGGATCGATTAGAAATTCCGGTGCTGCCTGCTGTTGATTGAAGTACTCTCGCCAGCGTGCTGAATCGGTTTCGATTTCCACCACCCCGCTGGGACTGACGGCAAGAACGATGGTCTCGCCGGCATGTTGCGCCAATTCGCCGACCAGGCGTTCGCTGACCGCCAGGTTGGGGATCCCCAGGTTGCGTGCCAGCAGCTGAATGTGAGACAGGGCGTTACCGGTGCCGCGGGTCAGAATACCGGCCACCGGTGGCAGCTCGGCAATGGTTTCCGGCAGTAGGTAGATACCATCCGGGCTGAAATTGTGCTTGCGTGGATCATCGACCAGCGCTAACCGGCCCCGCGCCAAGCCTGGATTCAGCGGTTGTAAACCAGCGACTGTGCGACCGAACAGGTTATGTTGTACCCCGCGCAGCTGCTGGCTGTCCTGCAGTAGACTATCGATGAGCAGCGCAATCGGCAGCAGCGGGCTGGCTCGCAGCCGTTCCTGAAGGTAACTGTTGAATTTCGGGTCGAGGGTCGCCAGGTGGCTGGTGGTGCTGTCGAACTGGTAACGCAGACTGTTTTCCGCCCAGCGGCTGATGCGCGCCAACTGGTTTAGTTCGCGTTGATATTCCTGCACAGAAAGATCTTTTTTGAGCAGATTCTGCATCGCCTCTAGCTGGCTCGACCATTGCCGGTCAGAGAGAAAGCCGATCCCGTAAAGGGCGTTCAGACCCTGTTCGATCCAGGCCAGGCGCTGCCGCCTGCTCGTCTGGGGCAGGCGGCTGAGCAACTGGTTGGCGCTGCGATAAAATTCCTGTTCCAGATCGATACTGGCATCCAGCCAGTGCAGTTTCTGGCGGTTGCCAACCGCCCTTGCCAATTCTGCACGACTGCGGAACAGCAGATCGCTGGTCCGGGAAAAACGGATGTTGGCAGACAGGTCTTTTTCAGCGGTGCCATCTTTGAACCCTTGAGGGGCCCGTCCGATCCCGAGCTGGAAGGCCTGCTGCAGCGAGTTGTTGGATGGCTGGGTGACCTGCTCGATCAATGCGACCAGCTGCCGGTATTCCTCCTGTAAATCTTCGGAGGCCTGCTCGGCATAGCGGCGCACCTTTTCGGCATCGGATTCATCTGGACGGGTGTGCAGTTTAATTCGAAAACTTGCAAAGTCGGGGTCAAATTCTTCAATTTCCAGCGCCAACTGGCGCATTTCGTTCAGCGGCGCTTGCTGGCGGCCATGAGGGAGCAGGCGTGCGGCTTCCCGCAGCAGCATAAAATTCTCTGTCATCAGCCCAGGCTGATCGAGTAACCCGAGCAGCAGGGCTTCACCATGCCAGTTTTCATCTTCTGCCTGCAGTGCGCCGCGATAGTAACGGGCCTTGCGGAACAGCCAGCCGTTATCCGTCTCGATCAGGTACTGCTCGAGCAAAATCTGTTTCAGTTGTTGCGACCAGGTGCTTTGCTGATAAAAACTTTCCGCCTCCAGATCAGCCAGCAGGGTGGCGATGAGGTAATTGTTGCGGCGCAGTAGTTTTACCCGATCGGTCCATTCTCCATGCTGGACGCCGCCACCGTGTTCGCTGCAGGCGTAGGCTTTAGGCGGCAGAATTTCACCATCGTTACAGAACCAACGGATCCGTTTGAAGGGTCCGCGGGGGTTGCTTTTCATCTCATCAATCCAGCCCTGCAGGGTTTTGGTAGCGGGCAGGGCCTGGATTGCAGCAGCTGATGGTGCTGGATCTGTTGCGGCAGCCAGATCTGTTCCCGGCAGTAGACTTAATAGCAACAGGGTCATTCCTAGAGAAGAGGTTTTTACCCAAGACATCCAGATCTCCTTCACTGGTGGGGGAAGATCACTAAGTCTAGCAAAGATATTATGATCGCTGGGGAAAAGTTGATTATTCTCGTCCCGGCTGCGCATTCAGGCAAGGGTCTGAGGCTGCCATGCTAAGTTCGCGGCGCCACTTTCGGCAGAATCTTTCCGGTGGCTTGCTGGATAAGCGAGGATGTCGACAGCTGGCGATTGATAACTCAGGCTGGTGATTACTGCTGGAGTTTGTTTGCCGCTGCGATCTCAGCTTTTAGCTGACGGAGGCGATCCAAAACGGGGTAACTAGTTTCCGCTTGGGCAGCGTCGTCAGCTTCCTCTACCAGTTGCTGGGCTAGGATGAGGCGTTTTTGGCTGAGGGCACTGCGAGCTGCGCGGAACAGCCGATCGACGGCCTGCTGATAGTCCCCCGCGGCATGGTAAGCAGCTCCGGCTTGCTGCAGGGCATCAACCATCTGCCGATATTGTTGAGCCTGACGAAGGGCAGAGGTTTGCCGATCGAAGGCCTCGGCTGCTTTTCCAGGCTGGCTTTGGAGAAGCGCAATGCAGCCTTGCAACTCCGCAGAACCGGCCAAAATCGCCGGGTGGGAATTGGCGCTGATGCTGTTGGTCACTTGCTCCAGGCTGTGGACTGCCAGAGACTCATCTCCAGCTTCGCAAGCCAGCAGGCCATTCAGCAGTTGTACCTGGGGGCGCAAGCGTTGGTCGCTGGCCGAGAACTGTTGCTGCAGCTGGCTAACGAGCATTTTCGCCCGAGCTACATTGTCTTGCCAGCGGGCGAGTCTTGCTTCCAACAGCAGGATCTCCGTGACATCATCGCCCAGGCGACGACTTTCGCTTTTGGCCTCCTGAAGGGTACTGCTTGCCTCAGCAAAGTTACCCAGCTGGATCTGGGTTGCGGCCAGATTAAAGGCTGCAGTGGCAATATCTGCGGCCCGATCCATCAGCCGGGCTCTGGTGAAAGCCTGGGAAAACAGCCGCTCCGCGAGGCGATACTGGCTTTGTTGATAGGCGCTGAGGCCGGATTTCATGCTACTTTGCCATTGTCGGTCATACTCAACGGCTTGCGAAACTCCAGCGGGCTTTCCGCCGCAACCACTCAGCAGCAGAGCGCCGCAGAGCAACAGGCACAGCAGCCGAAAATAGCGCTGTCGGATCATGGCTATGGCCTTTCTCCAGCGATCTCTTCCACGGGGATTCTCAGCGGGCGCTCTTCGCCCTCCACATAATCACGTACCAGCCAGTGGCGTTGCATAGCGACCGTCAGCCGCTCGATCTCTTGCAGGGTCGTCTGGGTCTGCAGCAGTAACCCGGGCAGGGCGTTCAGTTCCAGACTCAGGTTCTGGCTGGCCTGCGGCAGCGGCTCGCTGGCCTGCTGAAGGTTCTGCAGAATCTGCCCGGTTTGCTGCATCAAGCCCGACAGCGGTTGCAGATGTTTGTCAAAGACATCTGCGGCGGCACCCAGCTTGCTGCCGGTCTCCTGGGCGATCTGTAAAACATTCTGCAACTGGTCGAGGGAGGCCTTTAGTTTGAGC
The DNA here is from genome assembly GCA_947259685.1 of uncultured Desulfuromonadales bacterium. The sequence goes on from CAMYNC010000027.1 coordinate 42,757, forward strand.
ATCGTCCCGAACAGGTTTTTCGCCAGGGTCTGATCGTTGAGCAGCATCGGCAGGGTGCCGTCGCCTTGCTCCAGGGTGGTGGCGATGCGGTTGGCTTTGCTCAGTAGAGTCTGCACCGGACCTTGTGGATCACGCAGTTCGGCAGCCAGCTTGGTATATTCCTGCAATGTTGGCAGGGTAGCGCTTTCGACACTGGCAAGAATTTCGGTGAGAACGGTTTTGATGTCTTTTTCCGTTGTGGCAATAAGTACCGGCTGATCTGCGGGCAGTTCAGCACCTTTACCACGGGTGATCTCCATGAAAATGCCACCGACCAGGCTGATGGTGTGACGAATGATGACCTTGGAGTCGCGGCGGACAAATTGATAAAATCCGGGCTCGATGCTCAGTTCGGCGACCATGCGCTCCTGCTGGTCGATATAGATGCGTTGCACCTGACCGGCAATGGTGCCAAGGATTTCCACATCGGCTTCTTCGCGCAGCCCGTGGGCGCCTTCCTCCGGCAGCAGAATCTGCAGTTGCTTATTTGGAGAGAACCAGCGTTGAGCGCCGGCGACAAAAAACAACCCGATCACGGTCAACAGCAGGCCGAGAATGACGAAGGTCCCGGTCAGCGAATTCACATAGCGAAGTTTTTCGCCTCTTTGCATCAGTTCTCCTTACTGATCAGTTGCATTCGCGAGCCGAACATGGTGCCGCGTTGACTGGCGTTGACGGCAGGTTCATTCCAGATTTCTGTATCACAGGTCGTCCAGATAACGGCAGCTCCTTTGTTGCGAGCGCTTCGCAGGGCGTTGAGCAGCGGTGGCATAATTTCCGGATAGAGGTTGCGTGTTGGGCGTTCCAAAATTATCAGTTCTGGGCGACCGAGAAACGCTCGCACCAGTGCTGCTCGACTCAAATCTCCCGCGCGGGTTTTGGTCGGGGACCCAAGCGGCAGCCCGGGTAGCCCGAAAAAACGCGCTAAGGCGGCAGCCTCGGCTTCGATATCTTCCAGTGGGCGCAAACTATGATGCTGCTGCGCCAGGCAGATGTTGGCATTTAGTGACAGCGCCGCGCACCAACCCTGCTCGGCAAAGACCCGTCCACAGCGGCCACGCAGTCTGGCAGCGCGAGGTGCCGATAGGAGTTGCAAGTCATCGCCATTGAAACAGACCCGCCCTTGGCGTGGCTCGATCAATCCGAGTGCCAAATCGGCCAAGGGGGTGCGAAAGAGACCACGTTCCAGTCTGACCAGCAGCAGTTCTCCCGGTTGCAGCCTGATATTGATCCCCCAGAGTGGGACATCATAATTCGGGTCAGGATCGGTAGAAACATTATGCAGGGTCAGGCGTGGTTGGTGGCGTTGGGCCGCCATTGTTTTCTCTCTGCTGTCGGTTGCAATGGTCATCCCTTGTCCTTTTAGATATAGGTTAGCAGAGAGACCAGCGATGAGATGAGAAACAGCGCCCGTACCGAGTTGCCCAGTGCCCGTTTGATGGCAGTGGGAATTTTTGCCGCGGACCCGCGGACACTCAAGCCTGCATGGCAACAGATTATCCCGGTAACCAAAGCCGGAAGAAGGGTTTTGACCAGAAAATTAACCAGATCGAGACCATCGATCGAGTTCAGGATACTTTGGAAGAAACTGGCTGGGTCGCCAATTTGCGTTGTCAAAAGGGTGCTGAACAGGTAGCCGCTGATAAAGGATCCGGTCAGAAAGAACAGGTTGAGACAGAAGACCGCAATCGTTAATCCTAGGACCCGCGGCAGAACCAGATAGATGAAAGGGTCCAGCCCATGCGAATCGAGCACGCGGATTTCACCGGAAATGCTCATCTGGGCAAGTTCGCCGGTCATCGTCGTGCCGTTGCGGGCGATCGCCAGCAGGTTGGTCAGTACCGGCACCGCTTCGCGAATCAAGACCGTGACCAGCAGCGGACCGAGCAATTTCGGTTGACCGATCTTCTGCATCCAGACGAGGGACTGGGCAACAACTGAGATGCCGACAGCAATGGAGACATAGAGCACAAAACGGGTTGCCTGCACACCACTTGAATAAATCTGGCGAACCAGTTCGCGGCGGACCGTGCGTACCCAGGTTTGGCGTTGTACCGAAGCGGTAACAATCGCCCAGAGCATCGCCGCCAGGTAACGCAGCTCCTGCCAGACATCGAGGGTGTAATTTGTCAGGCGGGTGTGGCTCATAGAAACTCCTGGGCGCCGGTCAACAGGTAAGTCGTGATTTCCCCGCTGCCCGGCAGGTAGAATTCGCCCCGCTTTTCCAGGACGAAAGTCTCTCTCAGGAGTTCATAAATGGCGGCGCTGGTCTGAATCGAACCAGGGAGGCCAAAATTTTTCAGCTGCTCGGCATTCTGTACGGTTTCCCCCCAGAGATCGTAAGCCAGCCGGGCGCTGCCGATCACTCCGGCGATGACCGGACCGCTGTCGATACCGATCCGTAGTTGCAACGGCTCGCGGGTCGGCCAGTCGAGGCTGACCATTTCTTGCTGCATCGCCAGCGCCATCCCAGCAACGGCGGCGGCATGGTCCGGGCGCGGTTCGAGAATACCACCGGCGACCATGTAGGAATCGCCGATGGTTTTGATCTTTTCCAGACCGAAGCGGTCGGCCAACTGGTCAAAGCTACAAAACAATTGATTCAGCAACTCAACGATTTCGAGCGGAGATTTTTTCGTGGCCAGGCTGGCGAAATTGTTGATATCGGCAAACAGCACCGAGGCGTCGGCAAAGTCGTCGGCAATGACGCCGGTCTCTTTTTTCAGCCGTTCGGCAATCTGTCGCGGGAAGATACTTAACAGCAGCCGTTCGGAGTTCTCCTGCTCGGTGTGCAGCAGCCGGTTTTTCTCCTGCAGGCTCTGCTCCAGCTCGATGATCCGCATGCCGGCCCGCACCCGGGCGAGAAGTTCGTTTTTGTCGTACGGCTTGGTGACATAATCGTTGGCGCCGGCATCCATTGCCTGCACCAGATCGGCCTTGGCGTCGCGCGCGGTAACCAGAATCAGGTAGACGTAACGCCCCTTGGCGGTGGCGCAGATCTTTTCGATCAGCTCCAGCCCGCCCATTTCGGGCATCTGCCAGTCGGTGAGCACCAGGGAGAAGTCTTCCTGCTGGAACAGCTCCCAAGCCTGCCGGCCATTTTCGGCGCAGGCGACCTGGAAATCGGCTTTTTCCAGGGTGCGCTGCAGCAGCAGCCGGGAATCGAGGTCGTCTTCGGCGATCAATATTCGCACAGTTAAAAACCCTCTTGTCGGTTAACCATACACCACCTCGATCCGTTGCAGATAATCGGTCAGTTCCGTCAGTTTTACTTCAATCTCTTGCGCGGACTTTTTTTCGGCAGCCTGCTGAATCTGCTGGCTGATGCTGGTGATGGCGTCAAATCCATAGCCGCCGCCCACACCTTTGAGGGTATGGGCCAGCTGCTGAATCTGCTCGAAATCGGTTCGAGTCAAGGCCTCCCGCAGGGTTTGCAGATCCTGCTGACGGCGCTCCAGAAATCCGGGGATCAGCTCTTCCAGGTCGGCATCGACGGTAACAGTAATTTTATCAGCTGAATTCTGTTGTTGCTCGTCCATCGTTCTATCCTTGATCTTCTAGCGGATTTTCCCAGAGTTTAAGGCGAATCTGTCGATCGCCTCCAGCAGGATGGCCTTTTTGATCGGCTTGGTCAGGTGGGCGTTGCAGCCGGCATCGAGACTTTTTTGTGTGTCGTCCTGCTGGGCGAAAGCGGTTAGGGCGATGATCGGCGTTTCAACCCGCCCCTGCTGCGCCTCCCACTTGCGGATCTCGCGGCTGGCGGCGTAGCCATCTTTGACCGGCATCTGCATGTCCATCAGCACCAAGTCGTATTTGTCGGCCTGGAACTTATTGACGGCGATCTCGCCATTCTCTGCCAGCTCTATCTGATAAGGCAGCTTCTTCAAAAAGGAGGTCACCAGCAGCCGGTTGTCTTCGGAGTCGTCCACCAGCAGGATTTTCAATGCCCGGCTTTCCGGGTTGGACTCCGGCTGTTGCTCGGTCGGCAGATCTTCCGGCTGGACCGGGTGTAGGGCGCTGTTCATTGCCTGCAGCAGGTCGTTGCGTTTGATCGGTTTGACCATGTAGGCTGCTAGACCCAGCTGCCGGGCGCGGGTGATATCGCCGCTTCGGTTGTCGGAGGTGAGCATCATCACCGTCGTACCGGCATAGGCTCCGTTCTGCTGGATTTTTCGGGTGACTTCGAAACCATCCATCTCCGGCATGCGGCAGTCGAGCAGCACCAACTCGAATGGGTGCTGGGCGGTTTTGGCCTTTTGCATCTGTTCCAGACCGTCTTTACCACTGTCTACTTCGGTCACGGAGGCGCCCCAGCTTGCGAGGGTCTCGCGCAATACCAGCCGGTTGGCGGCACAGTCATCGACCACCAGCACCCGCAGTCCGTTCAGATCGGCGGGCGTATCCAGCGGTTGTTCGCTGCTGTGGGCCGGGTCAAAGCGGCAGCTGAAATAGAAACTGCTCCCTTTACCCGGTTCGCTCTTCACTCGGATCTGGCCACCGAGTGCTTCGACGATCCGCTTGGAAATATTCAGCCCCAGCCCGGTGCCGCCATACTGGCGGGTGGTTGAGGCATCCACCTGGGTGAAGCGCTCGAAGATCGTCTGCTGGTTCTCTTTGGGGATTCCTATGCCAGTGTCGCTGACAGCGAACTGCAGTTCCAATGGCTGTTCGGGGTCGCTTGATTGTTGTGCTCTAACGTCGAGGACAACTTCTCCCTGTTCGGTGAATTTGATCGCGTTGCCGATCAGGTTGACTAGTACCTGGCGCAGTCGCAGAGGATCCCCCTGCAGCCGTTCGGGGGTGTCCGGGGCCAGATGACAGGTTAGCTCCAGGCCTTTTTTATGGGCTCGCAAGGCGAGGATTTCGCAGGTTTTTTCCATCACTTCGCGCAGATCGAAGTCGATTTTTTCCAACTCTAGGTGACCCGCTTCCAGTTTGCTGATGTCAAGGATATCGTTGATCAGGCTGAGCAGGCTTTCCCCGGCCGATTGGAAAACGTGGACGTATTCGTGCTGCTCCGGGGAGAGGGAGGTTTCTTCCAGAAGTTCTGCCATGCCGATGATGGCGTTCATCGGCGTGCGGATTTCGTGGCTCATGCTGGCGAGAAAATCGCTCTTCGCCTGGCTGGCCGCTTCTGCCTGCTCCTTGGCCGAGAGCAACTCCTGCTCGGTAAGTTTGCGCTCGGTGATGTCGCGGATGATGCCGGTAAATAGCCGTTTGGTCTCTAGGTGTACTTCGCTGACCGCCAGATCGATTGGGAACTGGCGGCCGTCTTTGTGCCGACCGATCACTTCGCGCCCTTGGCCGATAATCTTCTTCTGGCCGGTTTCCAGGTAGTGGCGCAGGTAGCCATCATGCTGGCTATGGTACGGTTCGGGCTGCAGCAGGTTGATGTTCTGGCCGATTACTTCTGCGGCCGAGTAACCGAAGATCCGCTCTGCCGCGCTGTTGAACGATTGGACAATCCCATGTTCATCGATGCAGATGATGGCATCGACCGCGGTTTCAACAATGGTGCGCGCTTTGGCTTCGCTCTCCTGAAGGGCTTCCACCATCTGCCGGCGCACATCGACCCACTTCGCCAGTTCGGCGTTGGCGGTGGTGAGATCTTCGGTCCGTTCAGTGACGATGCGCGTGATCATTGCCGAGCGGCCGACGATAATCAGGAGAAAGGCACCAAGAATGCTGGCGATCAGCAGCCCGCCGAGCAGCAGCCGACGGGCTTCCCAATAGTCAACTTCCGCCAGAAATTTGGCTGTGGGATAGTATTCAAGCCGCCAGTGCCGTCCGGCAAAGTCAATATCCGCGTGGGCGCGAAGCGGCGGTGCCGAAACTCCGCTGGTGACAGGCATTGGCGCGGAATTCCTTGGAAAATTGCTATGCAGCAGCCGGGAGGCTTCCGGAGCTGAAATGTCGAGCAGCCGGTAATCGACATCACTCAGATCGAAGTTCTCCCAGGCGGTCGAGACCATGTCGCCGATGCGGAACACTCCCAGTGCATAGCCCTTTAACCGCTGGCGGCGTTGTTCGACAGAGGCTGGGGCTTGCCCCAGGTGATAGATCGGCAGAAAGATCAGGACGGCGGACTGCTGGTCGCGATCCTGAACCAGTTCGATGCGCGCACTGGCTACCGGATAGCCGCTGTCGCGGGCGAGCTCAAGGGCCTGGCGCCGGGTCTGGTTTGACGCCAGGTCAAATCCCAACGCGGTCTGGTTGCTCTGGTAGGGTTCCAGGTAATAGACGGGGAAATATTCGGATCGCTCGCCAACCGGGGCTGGCCGGCCGGTTGCATCTTTTTCAACGATCTGGAACTTGAGGAAGCCGTCAGCCCGGGCCTGTTGCTGAATGGCCTCTTTTTCCGCAGCCACCACCCGGGGGGCCCATTCGAGGGCCTGAATTCCCGGATGCCGCAGAAAGTTGCCGGCGACAAACTTACTGAACTCCTCGCGATCAACCTGTTTGCTGGCCATGAATAGTCCCTCAATCGCGTAGAGGTCATCCAGATAGGTCTGTTTGACTTCGTTCAATGCCAGGCTGAGATGGTCGGTGCGGCGTTCGAATTGCAGCTGGTTGCGCTGCCAGTGATCGGCTCTGATCTGAAAAAACAGCAGCACACTGATCAGCATGATCATTCCCATCGGCAGGATGACGCTCAGCCGGGTACGCAGCGGACTTTTCGGCGATTCGATCTGCCAAGCAGCGATCAGTGGAAACAGCAGCAGGACCCCGAGGCTGTCGCCCAGCCACCAGCTGAACCAATTACTCCAACCCTGCCCCGGGAGCAACTGGCCGCTCAGGTCCAAAAAGAACAGGGCAATGCTGGCGTTCACCAGACAGCTGAGTGGCCCGCCAAAGAACATCGATTTGATCACTTCATTGATCCGCTCGGGCGGAGTCGGGAAGCCGATGTTCTTGCGCACCATTGTCGCACCGAGCATCGCCTGCAGGCAGGCCCCTCCGGCGATGCCGATGCAGAGCAGCAATGCGGCGCCTACTCCGATCTCTGTCGGGGCCTTTAACGCCGACCAGCCGGTAGCCAGAAAGGCTCCGACGAAAATCCCCGGCCAGGAGTTGCGACCGAACAGCAGCAGAGCACAGAAGGCGAGTCCGGCTGCCGGGTTAACAATGGTTGCATAGCCGGGCGGAACGCTCAAAGATTGCAGCAGGCGGGCAAGCAGCAGATAGGCTGCAGTGATGCCGGCTAGCTGAATGATGCGAAAAGTACGCAAACTGGCGGGGGGGGCTTGCTGCATCTGCTCGAGATCCGTAAATTGGCTAAATGTTAAAAAATTCTACTGGTTAAAGTATAGAGATGGGGGAGAATAATGCAAGTTGGATCAGCAGACGTTGAGCAATTTCAGGGGTTGTCTCTTTCCAGGATATTCAGCTTGAGGATTTTTTGATTGTAGGCCAGCAAGAGGTCGCTCTTTTTCAGGATGCCGAGCAGTTTTCGATCGCCAGTAGAAACCACCGGCAGGGTTGATATTTGTTTGCCTTCAAAAATCTCAAAGGCAGTTTCGAAACTGTCCGTCGGATCGACGATGATGACCCGGCTGGTCATGATCTCTGACGCCACCACCAGCTCGCAGAGCTCGCCGACTTCGGCAAGAAATCCCTTCAAATCGCTCATTGAGAGCATTCCGACCAGCCGACTTTCGTTGTCCAGCACCGGAAAGTGCGGGTAGTGGCTGTTTTCAGATTTCTTCAGCACCTCGCCCAGTCGCATGTCCTGAGGGATGGTTTCAAACTGGGTGTCCATGTAGTCACCGACCTGCATAGAGCGCAGCAGGTTGACATCGTGTCCACGGACCATGCGTACCCCTTTGCGCATCAGTTTGGTTTCGTAGATCGAATAACCGTAAAATTTCTGCACCGTGACCAGGCTGGTGATGCAGCAGGTCATCAGCGGCAGAATGATATCGAAATTGTAGGTCAGTTCGAAGATGGTGAAGATCGCTGTGATCGGCGCCAGGGTGGTGCCGGCGACCACCGCACCCATGCCGATCAGGCTGTAAGCGGCATTGCTCGCCACGCTGCCGGGAAAAAAGATTTCCGCGATGCTGCCGAAGATGCCGCCAAGCAGCGAACCGAGGACCAGCGCTGGGGCGAAGATGCCCCCGGAGAAACCGGCCCCGATCGAACTGGCCGTGGCCAGAAGTTTCAGCGCTAGAACTGTCAGCATCAGGCCGATGGCCATTTGCGAGGTCAAGGCGAGGTTAATCGATTCATAACCAACGCCCAGAACCTGGGGCCAGCCGATGGCAAGTAGGCCGATTAAAAGACCAGCTATCGCCGGGCGAAAAGAGGGGGCAATCTGACAGCGATTGAAGAGATCGTCGACAGCCGAAACCGAACGGATAAACAGGATCGACAGCAGACCGGCCAGCAGTCCGAGCAGGCCGTAAAGGGGCAGCTCCAGGTAGCTGACCAATTCATAAGAGGGCACCTGAAAAGTCGGCAGACTGCCGAGGAAGTGGTGAGAGACCACCGTTGCAGTCACTGCTGAAATGGCGATGTGACTGAGGTAGCTGACCTGGAAATCGACCAGGATGATTTCCGCAGCAAACAGCATTCCGGCCATCGGTGCGTTGAACGTGGCGGCAATCCCGGCAGCTGCGCCGCAGGCGAGATAGACTCGCCGCCATTCTGCCGGCAGTTTGATCAGTTGGGCAATCGAAGAGCCGACCGAAGAGCCGATATGCACAACCGGCCCCTCACGACCGACGGAGGCTCCGCAGCCGATCGACAATGCCGTGAAGAGAGCTTTAAACATCGCGGTCCGATGGCGGATTCTGCCTTCGTGGATGACCACCGCTTCGATCACTTCCGGTACCCCGGCACCACGCGCTTCCGGAGCCAACCAACCGATCAGCGGCCCGATCAGAAGACCACCCAGGGCCGGAATCAGCAGAACCAGATACCATGGATATTGTTGATTGACCTGTAGCATGGCAAAGGGGTCGGGCCAGAACATGTCGGTGGTCAACAGCAGCAGGTAGCGAAAGGCGACTGCCAAGGCTCCTGTGGTCATGCCGATAAAAACCGCCACCACCAACAGGGCGATCAGGTTTTCACGGTTGGGGCTGAATTTCCAATTAAAGCTCACGTAAGACTCGCAGGCAATGCAATAAAGAGATAAAAAAATCCTAGCAGGTGAAGTATGTCTTGTCAGTAGCCATTGCAGGATCGTTGCATCTCTGCAATCGGGCCGGCTTGTTTGCTCCTCTTCGTTTTCTGGGTTACCTATATTTAGAAATAGTAAATGGCTAAGCTTTGGCGCTGATTGATATCTTCTTATTTCAAGTTATTCTTTAATTCAAGGGTTGAGGGAAGAATAATTAAATAAAATTTATCTTTTTGATTTTTATTTTCTTAGCCTTGTGCTATTTTTATTAAATTACTAGACTTAAACGCGTAGGCTGCTTCAGTTTTTTTCTTCGGAACATTAGAAACGAGGTTTTCACATTGGCACTCATTTATGTCGATGATTTACATGAAGGGATGGTCCTGGCCAGCGATCTGCAGACTCCCAAGGGACGGTTCATCCTTGCCTCTGGGGCTGCATTGAGGCCCGAGCATCTGAAAATTCTCAAGTCCTGGGGCGTTTACGAAGCCAATATCGCAGATGACAGTCTGGGTGAGGAATATCATAAGCAGCAAGAAGAGCTGGCCGCTTTTGACGACCAGGCAGAGGCTTATCTGCTGCGCCGCCTGATCCTCAATGACCTCGAGCAGGAGCCGCTAAATACCACTTATCGTAATGCTTTGCGGCGTTGTTCGAAGCGGTTACAGCAGGGCTGGGTTCCAGTGGTGATTGCATCCGACCTGTCGGTGCCTGAAATGGAGCCGGCATATCTGAACCCGGTGCAGGTGGTCAATGGCGAAATCGAGTTGTTTGCCCTGCCGGATGTCTACAATCGGATAGTCGAGACCCTGAACTCGCCGACAGCTACCTCGCATAAAGTGGCGGAGGTGATCAGTAAGGATGCCAGCCTGACTTTACGCCTGCTGGAGCTGGTTAACAGCCCGGTCTATGGCTTTGCCGGTAAGATCGAATCGGTCTCCCGCGCTGTGAGTTTGCTCGGGACCAACGAACTGACCACCCTGGCACTCGGTGTTTCGACGGTCCAGAATTTCCGTTCTATCCCGAATGAAGTGCTCGATATGGAGTCCTTCTGGAAGCACTCGATCCGTTGCGGTCTGTTTGCCCAGTTCCTGGCCAGCCATATCGATGGGGTTTCCGAGGAGAAATGTTTTGTTGGTGGCTTGCTGCATGACATTGGACGGCTGCTGTTGTTGCAACAGAACTCCGAACTCTACGGCGCAGTCATGGAAATGGGGCGCAAAAAGCAGACGTCGATGTCCCAGGTTGAAAAAGAATATCTGCGTACCGATCATGCCTTAGTTGGGAAATTGCTGGCTGGGAAGTGGAAGTTGCCGATTTCATTGACGCGCATGATCGGTGGCCATCATGCCCCATCGGCCAGTCAGTTCCAACTTGAAGCTTGCATCGTTCATGTCTCTGACGTGTTGGCCCATACCTGCGGAGATGAAGCGATTATGGTCAACGAGATCCCGAAACTGCAGGTTCAGGCCTGGGAAGAACTCAAATTGCCGGTCGATGTGATTAGCTCGACAATCCGTCAGGTTGATGCGGAATACCTCAGGATTGCCAGTATCTTCCTAGACAAGCGCTAAGGCTTGCTGAAATTAATTTACCGACAAAGTTTCATAAAAGACTGAGTTGCCCTCCAGGCGGAATTCAGGGGTCTCGCGAGCTAAAGTCGGTTGACCAGAATCCGCTCAGGTCCCTGCTGAATCTCTTTGCCAACCTTTTTGGCAACCCCGCGCAACATCCCACTGAAAACAAAATTATGAAACGGCGTTACTGCGTACCAATAGAGCAGCCCGAGCAAGCCACGCGGTAGAAAACGGGCTATTTGTTGCAGTTCACTGGAACCATCTTCCAGTTGTTCGAGTCGAAAATTCAGAACCGCCTCGCCTGGCAGTTTCATCTCGGCAACGAGCTGTAGCAGTTTCGTTGGCTCGACATCAACCACCCGCCAGAAATCGAGCGCATCTCCGGGATAGATGTCCTCAGAGTCCCGGCGACCGCGGCTCAAACCAACCCCGCCGAACAGACGGTCAATCATCCCCCGCAACTTCCACAACCAGTTGGCATAATACCAGCCGGACTCCCCGCCGATTGAGACGAGAGCCGGCCAGATCTCCTCTGGTCCAGCATCGATGTTGATTTTTCGCGCATCGGTGAAGATCTTTCCACCAGCCCAATCGGGATCACCTTGAACACTCCATTCCGCCGGGTGGATTTGGCCCGAATCGCTCCAGGAACTCTCCACCTGGTGCTTCTTCATCCTTCGCAAAGCCAAGCGGATCGCCAGACGGCAGTCAAACAATTCCTGCGGTAGCAGGTCGGCAATTCGGTTGTCATGGCAAACGACCGGATTTTTGAGCCCCTCGGTCAGTGGCCGGGCCAGAGCTGCTGGGATCGGTGTCAGCAGGTGTATCCAGTAAGAGCTGAGGCGTGGGGTGAGAAACGGCAGGGGAATGATCCAGCGTTTCGTCAACCCGGCTTCTTCGGCGTAGATCTCCATCAGTTGGTGGTAGCTGAGAATCTCCGGCTGGCCGATATCGAAGGTCTCTCCCAGGGTTTCTGGGCATTCCAGGCAGCCGACCAGGTAGTGCAGCACGTTGCGGACGCCGATCGGCTGGCAGGGAGTATCGACCCAGCGCGGGGTAAGAATGATCGGCAGCCGGTCGACCAGGTAGCGGAGGATTTCGAAGGCGGCGCTCCCCGAGCCGATGATCATTGCTGCGCGCAGGATCGTGACCGGTACCGGTCCCAACTGCAGCAATTGACCGACTTCACTGCGAGACTGCAGATGATGGCTCAGGCCGGCACCTTCTTCACCGAGCCCTCCCAGATAGATGATCTGTTGGAGATTGACCGCTGCAGCAGCCTTGGTCATGTTCATCGCTGCGACCCGGTCAGTGTGTGAAAAATCATCGACCTCGGGATTCATCGAGTGGACAAGATAGTAGGCTGCACGACAGCCTTCGAGTGCTTTAACGAGGCTGGGGTAGTCGAGAATGTCACCACGTACGATTTCCAGGTCGCGGTTGCTGCCGTCGACCATTTCCAGAGCTGGATGCTTACTCCAGCGCCTTTTGCGTAACTTTTCCGGGTTTCGAGCCAGAGCTCGCACGCGATAGCCTGCTGCCAGCAGTCGTGGCACCAGCCGGCCACCGATGTAACCTGTGGCGCCGGCAACAAAAATCGGCGATTTGTGGTTTATCTCTGGCATCCGCTATGGCCCCCTTTGGCGAGAAAAGAACAAAGTGCTTCTGATTGTCTCTATCATACTGCCGATAGATTAATAAGGATTGCAAGTCGCTGCGCTAAAAAAGTGATTTTTTTGGTACACTTTTTTAAACCAAAAGGTTGGGAAGTGAATTGATGAGCGATAAGATTCGACTCGGCCTCAGCGCCTGTCTGCCGGGTGAAAAGGCTCTCTATGACGGTAACTACCAGTTGAACCACTATCTGACGAAAACACTTCTGAGCTGGCTCAGCTTGCCCCGATGCTATAGAGGGTCAGGGCAAAGGGACCTGTCTGGCGTTGCGAAATCAGCAGGCCGAAACTGCGAATGTTGGTGAGATCGAGAGGGCCTGCTTCCGGTTGCGGCCAGCCGTGGCGAAACGGGCGAAATTCATTCAATGGTAAAGGCAGTTCGATGGTGCGATTTTTCGCCGTGGTAAAAGCCAGCTGGTAGACCACCCCATCAACATTGAGATTCGAGCGCAGATTGAGTTTGTAGCTTTTTCCGTCGCCGTGGAGCCTGAGCAGCAGGATCTGTTTATCATCCAGACAATATTTACCCGGCCGGGAATGGACGGACGCGAAACCACCATTGTTCTCAAGCGAAACCTCTCCGGAAAACAGCATCCCCCCGTCTTGCAGAAGTCTCGACTCACTGTGGGAACAGCCACCCATCACTACGTCGTTTATCGGTTGCCAGGCGGCGGCGGGGTTTTCGCCGGTAAAGTCGAACAGGGGGCACAAATCGCTCACGAATTATCTCCTTATTGGTCATAATTGATCGCCCATGTTAGCAGTCTGTGGGCTAAAGGCCAAGATTGATCTTTCTGTTCGGAGGATAATTCATCCGCGGCAAAGGGTTGCCGCGACATAGATTAACTATCTGTCGCCGGTTGCAAACAGCACCAAATGGCGTACGTCAGGCTGAATGCCGATTTTTTCTCCCGGAAGGTGGTCGCAGTGGCTGGGAACCAGGGCCTGGACCTGATCGCCGTTACTCAGTTGCAGATTGTAGAGGATGCTGGCGCCGCGGAAATTGCGCCGTATGACTCGTGCCTTAACCGGACTCTCATCATCATGGACCACATCTTCAGGGCGCACCAGCAGTTGTACCGGGGTGCCGATCGGCAATGGCTTTTTGATGATCCCTTCCAGCAGCCCCAAGCCGGTTTCGAGTTGTTCGGAATTTTTCACCACTCCATTAATCAGCGCACCTTCACCGACAAATTCGGCGATCCGGGGGCTGACCGGTTGATGATAGAGATTGTGGGCGCTGTCCCACTGTAGAATCTCGCCGTTGTGCATGACCCCGATCCGGTCAGCGACGGCGAAGGCCTCGTTCTGGTTGTGGGTGACGAAGAGAGCGGTGGTGCCGTACTCCTTGAGAATGTCACGCACCTCCATCGACAGTCGCTCGCGCAATGTGACATCAAGGTTGGAGAAAGGCTCATCCATTAACAGCAGCTGCGGTTTGGGGGCCAGGGCACGGGCCAGGGCCACGCGCTGTTGCTGGCCGCCGGAAATTTCATGCGGATACTTTTTCAGCTCACTGTGCAGGCCGACCAATTCCAACACTTCGTTGACCCGGCGGACCACCTCGGCCTTATAGAGATAGCGCAAGCCGAAAGCGACGTTAGCGAAAATACTCAAGTGGGGAAAGAGGGCATAATCCTGAAAGACCATGCCGATCTGGCGTTTCGCCGGCGGCAAAGAAAAATCTCTGCGGCTGACGATCGTTCCGTTCAAACGGATTTCTCCCTGCAATAAGGGCTCAAATCCGGCGATGGTACGCAGCACGGTGGTTTTGCCGCAGCCGCTGGCGCCAAGCAGACAGCCGATCTGCCCCTTCTCCAGACTCAAAGAGAGATCTTTGACCACCAGCTGCGGACCGTAAGCCTGGGAAATCTGTTGCAGTTCAAGTACCGGTTGCATGCTTAATCCTTATCACTCACCCGCATCAATAAAACTATTGGGATCAGTCCTGAGAGCAGCAGGGTCAGCGCCGGCAGGGCAGCGCGTTCCCATTCCCCTTCCGAGGTCAGTTCGAAAATCTTCACCGACAGGGTGTCCCAGCCGAAGGGGCGGGTCATCAGGGTGATCGGCATCTCTTTCATCACATCGACAAACACCAGCGTCAAGGCTGTGAAAATACCGCCTCGCAGCATCGGCAGGTGCACTTTGGCAAGCAGTTTCACGCCGCGCAAGCCCATCAGCCGCGAAGCTTCATCGATATTGTTGGTGACTCGGTGCATGGCACTGTCAATCGATTTGAAGCCCGCGGCCATAAACCGGATCAAGTAGGCGAGCAGCATGATGGCGATGGTCCCTTGCAGTAGCGGTAGCATCTCGATACCGAAACTGTCGCGGGCAAAATCGATTATGAGGTTATCCAGCTTGGCCAGTGGGATAAATATGCCGACCGCGAGCACCGTGCCTGGCAGGGCATAGCCCAGGGTTGAAGCGCGAATCAGGCCATGAGTCAAGCGATCATGGTGGCGACGTCCGGCATAAGAGAGCAGTAGAGCGACTGCAGCGATTATAACGGCTGACAGCAGGGCTAGCAGCAGCGAATGTCCAAGCAGTCCCAGGTAACGGCTGTCGAACTCCTCGTGGAAGATTTCCAGCGTCCAGCGCAACAACTGCAGAGCCGGCAGCAGAAAGGCAACCAGCAAAACCAGCCAGCAGTAGCCGCATGCCAGCCAGCGTTTAGCTCCCTGCAGTTCGATCCGCTCCGCCTGTGGAGTCAGACGGCTCTGCGCGTAGCGCATCCGTTTGCGCATCTGCTGTTCAACAATAATCAACAGCAACACCAGCCCTACCAACAGTGAAGAAAGTTGGGCGGCGGCTGGCAGGGAGAAGAAGCCGAACCAGGCCTTGTAGATGGCGGTGGTGAAAGTGTCGTAGTTGAAGATCGAGACGGCACCAAAATCGGCCAGCGCTTCCATCAGCACCAGGGTCGCGCCGCCGGCGATCCAAGGGCGGGCCATCGGCAAGACGACGCGAAAAAAACCTTCAACGGGCGAGCAGCCGAGGCTCTCCGCCGCTTCCAGGGCGCGTTTACCCTGAGTGCGGAAGGCATTACGTGATAACAGGTAGACGTAAGGGTAAAGTGCCAGCGACATCACCAGTACCACCCCGCCGGCGCTGCGCATATCGGGCATCCAGATGCCGCGGCCGAACCAGGCGCGCAGCTGAGTCTGCACCGGGCCGGTGAAGTCGAACAGGCCGAGGAAAACAAAGGCCAGCACGTAGGTCGGCATCGCCAGTGGCAGCAGCAGCGCCCAAGAGAGATGCTGGCGGCCAGGAAAATCACAGGCACCGGTCAGCCAGGCCAGACTGACACCGAGCAACAGGGTGCCGCAGGAAACGCCAATGACCAGCTTGGCAGTGTTGAGTAACAGCCGGGCCAGCAGGGTCTGTTGCAAATGCTGCCAGATTTCCCAGGCGGGATCCAGCCAGGCCAGCAGTAAAACGGAGATCGGTGCCAGCACCAGCAGGGCAACAATGCCGGTCAGCACCTGCCAGCCGCTCGGCATGGCGAAAAAACGACTGGAGCCTCGCAAGGAGGCTCCAGCCTGGTCTGTCGGGAGGGAGGTCATCGTCCTTGAAACGATCTGTTAACGGTAGTCGACACGGTCCATCAACATGATGGCCGGTTTCTGCAGTTTGCCGGCATTTGCCAGGTTCTGTTCACTCGCTTTGAATTCGCCCCAAGCTTTGACATATTCGTGGGCTTCGACCTTAGGATTGACCGGGTATTCCATGTTGGCATCGGCGAACAGGTTCTGGGCTTCTTCAGAAGAGAGCCACTCGAGGAACTTTATGGCCGCTTGCGGATTTTTGGCAAATTTGGTGACCCCGGCTCCGGAGACGTTGACATGCACGCCCGTGTTGTTTTGGTTTGGCCAGTAGAGAGCCAACTTCAGGTTCGGGTCCTTTTTCAACATACGGCCGAAGTAATAGGTATTGACGATGGCCACATCACCCTGACCGGCAAGAATCGCCTCCATGGTTTTGGTGTCGTTTGAAAAGGGTGCCGCTGCCAAATTGTTGACCCAGGAACGAACGATTTCTTGCGCTTTGGCCTCACCGTACTCGGCAATCAGCATCGCTACCAGCGACTGATTGTAGACCTTTTTTGAGGTGCGCAGCAGCAAACGATTTTTCCACTGTGGCTCACCCAGGGCGGCATAGCTGCTCAGATCTTCGGGTTTGACCCGCTCAGTACTGTAGACGATGGTCCGGGCGCGTAGCGACAGGCCGAACCAGCGGTTTTCCGGGTCTTTCAAATGGGCGGGAATATTCGTGTCGAGAACTTTTGACTGCACCGGTTGAAGAACGCCTTCCTCAGCGGCGTGCCAAAGGTTGCCCGCATCAACGGTAATCAGCAGATCGGCGCGGGTATTCTTGCCCTCGGCCTTCAAGCGTTGCAGCAGCGGGCCTGCTTTATCGGTGACGTAAGTTATTTTGGTGCCGGTTTTTTCGCTGTAGGCATCGAACAGGGGTTTGATCAGATGTTCCTTGCGGGCCGAATAGGCGACAAGTTCATCTGCGAATGCCTGGCTGGCAGTAAATAACGAAAAACTCAGGGTAAACAGCAGGCTGAAAAGGCGAATCTGGTTCATTGGCTTGGACTCCGTTTGAAAATGAATTTGAAAATGAATTTCAAGATAGGTGGTAGGATCAGATTGGTCAAGAAAAAAATCACAAATACCTATAAAAACACTAGTGAATATGACCTTGTAGGTCAGGAAAAGGCGGTGGGTTTTTTGTTGACAGTCGCTTAGGGGGTGTTAATATGTTAATGCTGGATAATTTAGTAATGCTAACTAATTTGGCCTTTTGTCGCCCCAAAATAACGAGCAACGAGGAGAACATGATGAAACGAGGATTCTTGGTATTTGCACTTTGCACTCTGCTGTCGACCTCTGCTTGGGCTGGTCTTGAGGTCGTAAAAACCTCTGTCGTCCCGGAAATCGATGGCGTTGAAGATAGCGTCTGGGCTTCTGCCCCCGAGCTGACCGTACAGGTTGCCCAGGTTCCCGCAGCGATTATTGCTAAAAACAAGGAAATGCAAACAGGCAAGTATGCCAAGAACTGGACCAAAGCAAAGCCGAATGCGACCACCGATGTGAAGCTGAAAGCACTATATAGCGACGATATGATTTTTATCCGCGCCAAGTGGGCCGATAATAGTATGGACGATCAGCACAAACCATTTAAGTGGGAAGGCTCCAAGGATGATGGTGAGTACATCGCCGGCAAAGAACGCGAAGATCGGTTGGCGTTCCAGTTTCCTATCAAAGGTGAGTTCAGCGCTAATATGCTGGCCGAGGTAGAGTCGGTGGTCGATGTCTGGCAATGGAAAGCGGCCCGGACCAATGCGGCCGGGGTGATTCATGATAAAACCCACATCCGCTCGATGAAACAGCTGACCGGCAAGTTTTCGACCCATTACAGTGCTGGTGGCAAAGAGATCTATGTGGCCCGGCCGGGCGATGGTGGCAAGTCGCCATACAAGTCGAATAAAATCGACCCGTTTGAATATCAGGGCGATGTCATCGCCCAATATGTCCCACTGGTTCCCGATGTGGCCGATGCCGCCGATGTTAAGGCGAAAGGTGTTTGGAAGGATGGTTTCTGGACGGTTGAGATCGCTCGCAAGCTGGACACCGGCAACCATGACACCGACAGTGTTTTCGATCCGGCCAAGGGTTCGAAAAGTGCCATTGCTGTTTTCGACCACGCCGGTGACCATTTCCACGCGGCATCCGATATTTTTGATCTGACTTTTAAATAAGCTGGTGTTGTCATCCCGGAAAGCCTCGGCGCTTTCCGGGTGCCCCTCTTGTATTGCCTGAACAGGTCTGCAGATGAAGCTCAATTCTATTGCCTTTCGCATCAACGGAAGTTTCCTGGCGCTGATCACCCTGCTGCTGGTATTAGGCGGACTTTCGCTGTTTGCCGTCAGCTCCATGACCGACAGCATGATGGAGTTGAGCTCGGGGATGAATACCGTCCGCAACGATCTGGAGAGCGCTGCCGAGCAGATGAGTGGGCTGGAAGATAGCGTTGCCATCCTGAAACAAAGTGAAAGCGAATTTGCCAAGTTGCGGCAGATGCAAGGCGACCTGCAGAACAGCCGTCAGTCCACTCTCGATATTGGCAAGGGGCTCGGCGAGATCGAAAAGAGCTTTGTTAAGCAGAGTGAATCGCTGCAGAGTGTCAGTGGGAATGTCACCAGAATCAGTGCTGGACTGCGTTCGGTTTCGGGTGAGACCCAGCAACTCATCCGCGATGCTGAAGCGATCAACTCTCTTGTGTTGCAGACCTATATCGGTTTTTTCAATTATCTCAACGAATATGTTTCTGATGTCGATCGGCCGTTGGCTCAGATCGAAAAAATCAAAGAACTGCTGGCTGCTGTCACAGAGGTCTTGGGCGAAGAGATTGCCGAGGATCAGGCGCTGGTCAAACGGATGAAAAAAGCCCTGCGCCGCTACCGTCGTTACATGGGCGATCTCGGCGAAACCACCAGCACTACGCAGATTACAGAATTAAAAGAGCCGTTGATCGACTGGGGTGGTCAGATCATGGCCGATGCCCAGTTGCTTCGCGAACGCGCTTGGACAATCGCCGATCAGCAGTCCCAGCAGGCTCTTACGGCTGCAGCAGCTGCCGAACTGCAAGTTCAACAAGCTGTCGCTGCCAGTGGCGAGTCTGCCCAGGTACTCAATCGCTCTCTCGAGCTGGCGCGCAGTGCCAGCGGGCAAATTGGCGAGTTGACCACCGGACTGAGTGCGGCCATTCAGGGCGTGGATAAGAGCCTTTCGGAAGTTCCCCAGGCGATCACCGCAGCCACCGAGTCGTTGGGCGGAGTGCGCAAATCGATGCAGGTGGTCAATCAGGCTATGGCCCAGGCAGAAGCCTCGGTCGCTGCCAGCAATCGCTTGAAAACCCTAATGCTTTCAGTCTGCGGGCTGGCGATTCTGTTTGGTGTTGGCATCATTATTCTGGTGCAACGCGGATTGGTTGTCCCCCTGATCCGCTTTACCCGAGGACTGCATCGGGCAGCGAATAATGATTTAACGGTAAAAATCAAGGCAGATGGTACCAGCGGCGAACTTCGTGAGCTGATCGAAGGCATGAACAACCTGATTGGAACCTTTGGCGGCAGCGTCGGCGGCATGAACCAACTGGCCGACCAGGTTTTTGCCAGTGCCCAGCGGCTGGACAGTATTGCCCATGAGTTGGCCACTATGGTTGAAGCGCAACGCAACCACGCCACCGATATCGCCACCGCGACCAATCAACTGACGGCAACGACCCACACCATAGCGGTCAACTCTGAAGTTTCCAAGGAGCAGGCAGATAAGGCCTCGACCCTGGTGGCTACAGGGACCCAGGTTGTTCGGGAACTGCATGTGATGTCCTCAGAAATCACTGCGGCGCTGGATGGTGCTACTGAGGAGATTCGCCAGTTGGCGAACGACTCAAAGAAAGTCGATGCGGTGATAAATATGATCAAGGAAATTGCCGATCAAACCAACTTATTGGCGATCAATGCAGCCGTCGAGGCGGCGCGCGCCGGGCAGCAGGGACGGGGGTTCGCAGTGGTTGCTGAAGAGGTGCGTAATCTGGCCTTGAAAACCGCACAGTCGACCGATCGAGTTGCGGACCTGATTCAGAACCTGCAACGGCGGATCGAACCGACTATGTTGGAAATACAAGGCTGCAGCGAAAAGTCAAAAGAGGAGTGGGAAAAGAGCGGTCAGGTGACCTCGCACTTAGCGGAGATCAATCAAACCATGACATCACTGAATCAGCAAACTGCTCAAATTGCCACCGGGACCCTCCAGCAGGATAAAGCCTTTCCGGAAATCGCCGCCCGAATTGAGGATATTCATCAGATTTCTTCGCTGACCAGTGAGCAGATGCAGGATATTGGTACGCAAGTTGCCGGTCTCGTCCAATTGGCAGAAAATTTACGCCAGAAAATTGCTATTTTCAAACTTCAACCATCCCCATCTGATCCAGTAAAGTTCGTTAGTTAGCCGCCAGTTTCCGATCTAAACCGTAGCTGGTTGTTTGCGCCGATCAGCAGAGACGATTTGTTTCTACTCCCGTCTAGAGTGTATAATGCTGAAGTTAGGTACAATTTGCACTGACAGTTTTGTGCAATGGACGAAAGGATGACGAATGGAACAACTCGATCAGGTTGCAACGATTATTGCCCTAAGTATGGGCGTGGCCTGGGCCAGTGGCATCAATCTATATGCCACCATTTTGGTCCTGGGACTCCTCGGCACCTCGGGACATATGGTCCTGCCGCCCGACCTGCAGATTCTGATGCACCCTCTGGTGCTGTTTGCTGCCGGTGCCATGTATCTGGTGGAGTTTGCCGCCGACAAGGTTCCGGGCGTGGATAACTCCTGGGATACCCTGCATACGTTTATTCGAATTCC
>CAMYNC010000028.1 GCA_947259685.1 uncultured Desulfuromonadales bacterium
GCCCTCGACCTCGTTGGCTTCGGCCGAGAGACTGACGGTGGTGACATCCGGGGTGTCGGTAATACTGGTGCTGACTGGGCTGCCACTGTCGTTGGCGTTAATAACATTCTCAAAGTTCCCACCACTGGTGGCGGAAATGTAATTACTGATCGTGCTGCCATCGGTGTAGGCATCGTCACTCGGTGCATCGATGGTCACGCTGCCGGTGTTGCTACCGGCGGCGATGTTAATGACTTCACCGTTATCCAGGGTGATCGTCATCGCCGTGTCGGTGTTGTTGGTCAGATTGGCAGTGTAGGTGATGCTGCCGACAGAGCCTTCCGCTACGCTGCCGGTCGCCATCAGGCTGACGGTCGTATCGTCAACGGTATCGGTTAAGGTGCCCACTCCTACAGGATCGGCAAGCAGTGCGTTGGCGCTTGGGTTCGACAGCGTGACATTGAAGGTTTCGCTGCCTTCCAGGTAAACGTCATCGCTGAGCGGAACGATAATCTGGGTGGTGGTCGTTCCAGCAGTGATTGTCCCTGTTCCGCTGACGGCACTGTAATCGCTTCCAGCGGTCGCGCTTGAATCGGAGGACGCATAGTCGAAGGTGACATCTGCAACTGTTGTCGTGCTCAACGTCACGGTGAAAATGATGTTGCCGGCCCCTTCATCGACAGTGATATCGTCCACGGTGAGGCTGGGAACGCCTTCATTGTCAATGATCGTGGTCGTCAGCGCGGTGGTATCAACCGTCACATTCTCAAAACCGCCGCCACTTGTGGTGCCGGTCAGTTCAACGGTATAGGCTTCATTGCCTTCGGCAATCACATCATCCGTATTCGACAGGGCGAAATCGGCAGAGGATGCTCCAGCAGCAATGGTCACGGTAAATGTCGTCGGGATCAGGTCGCCATCGGCGGTGGTCGTGTGCCCGGTCACCACCTCAACATCAAAATCTGTCAGAGGTGCATGATCCACACTGACGGTATAGGTTGCACTGCCACCTTCGATAACGGTCGTTGCAGCCTGACTCAAGGTGACGGTGGTTGTATCGAGGGTGTCGGCTACAGCGGTATCGGCAGAGGCCGGATTGATGGCTAAACTCTCGAAGTTTCCGCCGGTGGTCGAGCTGATAATCACACTCTCGTTGCTCGGATCGACATACACATCATCGCTCTGGGCAACGACATCGATGGTGCCGGAGGTGGTCCCAGCGGCGATGGTGATTGACGCACCGTTACTTAAGTTGACGGTCAGGTCGGTATCGGAGGTGTTATCAACGGAGGCGGTGTAGGTGATCATGCCGCCTTCGACTTCGTTCGCTTCGGCACTTAAGGAGACGGTGGTCAGATCCGGGGTATCTGTAATGGTGGTCGATACGGGATTGCCACTGTCGTTGGCGTTGATAACATTCTCAAAGTTCCCGCCACTGGTGGCGGAAATGTAATTACTGATGGTGCTGCCATCGGTGTAGGCATCGTCACTCGGTGCATCGATGGTCACGCTGCCGGTGTTGCTACCGGCGGCGATGTTAATGACTTCACCGTTATTCAGAGTGATCGTCATCGCCGTGTCGGTGTTGTTGGTCAGGTTTGCGGTGTAGGTGATCGAGCCAATCGAGCCTTCGGCGGCGCTGGCGGTGGCGGCCAGGCTGACGGTCGTGTCATCGATAGTATCGGCAACCGCGGTATCGGCAGAGGCCGGATTGATGGCTAAACTCTCGAAGTTGCCACCGGTGGTGCCGGTGATGGTGACAGACTCGTTGCTGGCATCGACATACACATCGTCGCTTTGAGCGGCAACATCGACACTGCCGGACAGAGTGCCGGCAGTGATGGTAATAGCAGCACCATTACTTAAGTTGACCACCAAGTCAGTGTCGGAGGTGTTATCGACGCTGGCGGTATAGGTAATGGTGCCGCCCTCGACCTCATTGTTTTCGGCGGAGAGGCTGACCGTGGTCAGATCCGGGGTGTCGGTGATCATAGTCGATACGGGATTGCCAACGTCGTTGGCGTTAATAACGTTCTCAAAGTTCCCACCACTGGTGGAAGCGATGAAGTTATTGATCGTGCTGCCATCGGTGTAGGCATCGTCACTCGGCGCATCGATGGTCACGCTGCCGGTGGTGCTGCCTGCTGCGATGTTAATGACTTCACCGTTATCCAGGGTGATCGTCATCGCTGTGTCGGTGTTGTTGGTCAGGTTCGCGGTGTAGGTGATCGAGCCGATCGAGCCTTCGTCCGCGCTTGCGGTCGCAGTGAGAGACACGGTGGTGTCGTCGATGGTGTCAGTCACGGCGGTATCGGCTGCGGCCGGATTGATGGCTAAACTCTCGAAGTTGCCACCGGTGGTGCCGGTGATCGTCACGCTCTCGTTGCTCGGATCGACATAGACATCGTCGCTTTGAGCGGCGACATCAACAGTGCCGGACAGAGTACCGGCAGTGATGGTAATGCTGGCGCCGTTGCTTAAGTTGACAGTCAGGTCGGTATCGGAGGTGTTATCGACAGATACCGTGTAAGTAATCGTGCCGCCTTCGACTTCGTTGGCATCTGCGGTCAGGGTTACCATAGAGACGTCGCCAGGAGCTTCGTCTGAAATGGTGCCAACTCCAATGCCGTCGGCAATCAATGCACCTCCGGTCGGATTGGACAAGATGACGTTGAACGATTCGGCACCTTCCAGGTAGGCATCATCGTTGATATTGACCGTAATTGTTTGGGTTGAATCCCCCGGGTTAAATGTCAGCATCCCGCTAGTACCGATGTAATCAAAACCAGCAATCGCAGTACCATCATTCGTTGTGAAATCGACTGTGACCATCCCGGCCGCAACCGGGCTGAGAACTACGGTAAAAGTTGCGGTGGCCGCCTCTTCATCGACGCTGACGTCGTCGATGTAGAGACTTGGTACGCCGTCATTGTCGATAATGGTGGTGGTGATGCTTCCGGTGCCGATCTGCAGGTTTTCGAAACCGCCGCCGGTTGTTCCGGTGATACTGGCGGTGAACTGATCGGGCCCTTCTGCGGTCGGATCATCGTTTGTCGTGACATCAAAGGTGGTGCTGGTGGTCCCGACCAAAATGGTCAGGGTGCTGGTCACCGGAATCAGGTCGCCATTGTCAGTGGTGATGTGACCGGTCACCACATCGATATTTAGGTCACTCGCCGGGGCATTGGAAACCGTCAGCGTGTAGGTGGCGATACCCCCTTCGGTCACATTGGCCGGCCCGGTGATGTTCAGCGTGGCAACATCCAGGTCGTCTACGATATTAGTGATCGTCGATCCTGCGGTGGTGATATCCACCGTTTCAAAGTTGCCGCCTACGGTCCCGGTAATCGCGGCCGAAACGGTTTCACCGACTTCAGCATAAACGTCATCAGAAACATTGAAGGTTGCACCGCCGGCCGTATTTCCATCAGCAACCGTGATGGTCAGTCCATTATCGAGCATGACATCAAAATCGCCATGGGTCGCATTGGCCAGGGTGACGGTATAGGTAATGGCGCCCCCTTCGGTGACATTGGCATCGGCACTTAGGGTCACCAGGGTCGTGTCGAGGGTATCGGTGATCGAGGTGGTGGCTGTCGCGGTTGTGTCAAGAGCTTCGTAGTTGCCCCCCGAAGTGCCAGTGATGCCGACGGTGACATTGCCGGAATCGAAATAGGCGTCGTCAGACGGAGCCGGAACAGTGACATTGCCGGAGGTATTTCCAGCAGCAATCGTAATCTGCGCGCCGTTATCCAGATCGATGACCAGATCGGTGCCCTGCGGGGCATTATCGACGGTGGCAGTGTAGGTGATGTTGCCACCTTCGGCCATGGAAGGATCGGCTATCAGGGTCACGATTGAGGTATCAATCGTGTCGGTAATTGTGGTGGTTGCCGTGTCAGTGGTGTCGAGAGTTTCGTAGTTGCCGCCCGAGGTGCCAGTGATGCCGACGGTGACATTGCCGGCATTAGCGTAAACATCTCCGGTCGGAGCCGGAACGGTGAAGTTGCCAGTTGTATTTCCAGCAGCAATTGTAACCTGGGAACCGTTATCGAGATCGATCACCAGGTCGGTGCCCTGAGGAGCGTTGTCCACGGTGGCGGTATAAGTGATATTTCCGCCTTCTGCGACAGAGGCATCGGCCGTCAAGGTGACGGTTGAGGTGTCAATGGTGTCGGTAATCACGGTGGTGGTGTCAGTGGTATCCAAGGCTTCGTAATTACCGCCCGATGTTCCTGAGATGCCAACAATCACATTACCGGCATCGACATACACATCGTCAGTTGGAGCCGTAACGGTCACATTACCAGTATTTGCACCTGCCAGAATGGTGATCTGAGCACCGTTGTCCAGATCGATCACCAGATCCGTTCCTTGCGGCGCGTTATCGACGGTAGCGGTGTAGGTAATGTTGCCACCTTCGGCAGCGATAGCATCGGCCGTTAGAGTGACGGTCGAACTACCAATCGTATCCATGATGGCTGTTGAGGCGGTGCCAGTGATATCCAGTGTTTCGTAATTGCCGCCCGATGTTCCAGTGATTCCAACTGTGATATTTCCCGCATCGACGTAAACATCTTCAGTCGGTGCGGGAACGATCACGTTCCCGGTTGTCGCACCCGCCAGGACAGTGATCTGGGCGCCGTTATCCAGATCGATAACCAGATCTGTACCCTGAGGTGCATTATCTACGGTCGCAGTGTAGGTAATGTTTCCGCCTTCAGCGACAGAAGCATCTGCTGTGAAGGTAATAGTCGAGGTGTCGACTGTGTCAGTAATCGCTGTTGTGACGGTGTCAGTGGTATCCAGAGCTTCATAATTCCCGCCCAATGTACCTGTGATACCGACGGTGACATTCCCGGCATCTACATAAACATCGTCAGAAGGTGCTGGGACGGTGACGTTTCCGCTGAAATTTCC
Organism: uncultured Desulfuromonadales bacterium; assembly: GCA_947259685.1. Next base: position 4,900 of record CAMYNC010000028.1, read on the forward strand.
CGCTGCTATGGTAATTTGCGCACCGTTATCCAGATCGATCATCAAATCGGTGTCCTGCGGGGCATGATCGACGGTGGCGGTGTAGGTGATATTGCCACCTTCTGCGACGGAAACATCAGCGGTCAGGGTAACCATCGAGGTGTCGCTAGTATCCGTGATCGCGGTTGTCGCTGTATCGGTTGTATCGAGGGCTTCGTAGCTCCCCCCAGAGGTGCCGGTGATTGCGACGGTCACGTTGCCGGCATCAACATAAACATCTTCGCTGGGTGCCGCGACGGTGACGTTACCGGTAGTCATTCCAGCAGCAATCGTAATCTGAGCGCCATTGTCCAGATCGATAACAAGGGCTGTCCCTTGTGGAGCATTGTCGACCGTGGCGGTGTAGGTGATGTTTCCGCCTTCAGCGACAGACGCATCGGCAGTCAGAGTTATAGTGCTGCTATTGACCGTGTCGCTGATCGCGGTGTTTGCGGTATCTGTCGTATCAAGAGATTCAAAGTTACCACCGGTGGTTCCAGCGATACCCACCGTGACATTGCCTCCATCGACATAAGCATCATCACTCGGCGCTGCGACAGCGACATTCCCCGTGGTATTTCCGGCTGCAATGGTAATCTGTGCGCCATTGTCCAGGTCAATAACGAGATCAGACCCTTGCGGAGCATTATCAACTGTGGCGGTGTAGGTAATATTCCCACCTTCGTCTACACTCGACTCAGCGGTGAGGGTCACGGTTGCACTCACTGGTGACGGAATAAGCACCGGCGTGGATTCAGTCGCAGAAACAGATGTTTCTGGAAGCCCTGCGGCATCATCTTCGGAAAATCCATCAAAGACCGGTTCAGGTGCTACGGCCGGGTTTTCTAAATCTACGGAAAGCGGTTCGAGCGGCTCGATGATCCGAAGTAAGCGGACAAAACTGTTACCCTCATTATTCCCGCCGCCAGCAGCCGGTGCCTCCAGGTCGAGATCGATATCACGCCCTTCGGAGAGTGCCTGAACGATCTGTTCGATCGTGTCGTTGGCGACCGCAGCGTCCTCTTCAGCAGGCTGAAAAATGCTAGACATCTCAGCAGTGATCTTGAGCGACTGCTCGGGTGTCAGATCGAGAAAGGTTCCATCTCCCAGGTCAAGCTCAACTCGTCCGCCTGCTGAAGTCAGGACAACATCCCCTTCGTTCAGGACATCCCCGGGCTGGATCGGCCTGAGCTCTCCGTCGGGAGTACGGACGTAAGCTTTTCCTATGACAGCTACAACAGATGCGATTGGGCGTGCATTCGGCATGAGATTCTTCCTTTTCCGTTATTCCTGGGGAGCGAGAAAACCACTCCATAAGGCTAAGCACATTAGTATACGCTTACTGATGTTAACAGAAGCTAACCATAAAAAACATTGGACTATCGTCCAATACCGACAATAAATTGTGCTTGGATTGAATGCTCAGAAAGGCGAAGGGAGGAGAATAGCGACCGGTCAGGACCGATTCTGAGACAGCAGCAGGGTCAATTGCAGGCGATCACGGATCTCGAGTTTCTGGAAGATTGAGCCAAGGTGGGCTTTGACAGTCCGCTCAGTGATCTTGAGGGCAGCGGCGATCTCTTTGTTGGAGGCCCCTTTTTGCACCTGCAGGGCAACCTCGCGTTCACGAGCCGAGAGCATCTCCAAAGCGGTACAGGCCGATGTCGGCTCTGTTGGGACGAGACTCCGCGAGACCGTTCCGGCGAGCTGGTTGATAAATTCGTTGCCGACCCAAAAGCCTCCGTTCGATACCACCATCGCAATCTTGTGAAATAGCTCGGGGGTTGCCAGAGCATGACAGTAGCCGGAGGCGCCGGCCGCCAGAGCCGCAGCGGTTTCCTCGACGCTTGGCGCACAGGAAAGAACCACCACCCGATGAACATCGCTGTGACTAACCAGTTGGCTAATGGTCTCATGCAGCGTTCCGGGCGGGAGGCTGTCAGCATGGATCCAGACGACAGACTTTTCGCGGAAGATCCCTTGCAGCCGCTCCGACGTAGAGCTGATTTTCCCTTCCGGAAACGCCTGCTGCCAGCGCAACAACTGACTGGACCGTGAGGATATGCAAAAGTGAGCTGGATTCATCGTTCCCTCAAGGCAGTCGCCTGGGCTCTTAAGATCGGTTTCAAGAAATAGGTCAGGAGAGTTTTGTCACCGGTAATAATGTCGACCTGGGCCATCATGCCAGGGATGATCGGTAGATTCTCGCCGAGGCTCGGCTTCAGGGTGCGAACCCGAACCAGATAGAAGGAATTGTCACGCTCATCAATGATAGTGTCGGCACCGATCCTTTCAACCTGCGCTTCGAGGCTGCCGTAAATGGCATAGTCGTAAGCAGAAAAGCGGACTTGAGCTTTCTGCTCTGGCCTTAAGAAGCCGATATCTTTTGGGTGAACCCGGACCTCAAGCACCAGAGTGTCGTCCAGCGGGACGATTTCGATCACATCCTTACCGGGCTGTACGACACCACCGACGGTGTTGACCAGCAGCCGCTTGACTCTGCCATGCACCGGGGAGCGGACCTCGGCATGTTTGACCCGGTCAGCAAGACCAAGCTTCTCTTCAGAAAGACCGCTCAATGTCGCCAGGGTTTCCGAAAGATCCCTCCGGATACGATTATCGAAGATCAGTTTAACCTCTTGGATCTTGCGTTCAGCCTCGGCCATCGACGCTTTGCTCCGCTCGATTTGTGAAAGAACCTGGTCGTGTTCTCCTTGGGTGGCGGAAACATCCCGCTCCAGGCGCAGCAGCTCAACCTCAGAAACCGCACCGGATTTAAACAACGGCTTGGTCACCTCCAGCTCCTTGCGGGTCAGTTCGAGGCGGCGTTCAAGCTGTTTGAGATTGGCGCGCCCCTCCCGAAGCTCTTCGCTGCGCTGCTGCAGCTGCTGACGGGCGATCCCCATTGAAGCGTTCAATTCATCCTGGCTCGATGTATAAAGGGTACGCTCGCGGGCCAGAATTTCAGGCGCCTCAGCGACCAGTTCCTGCGGCAGCTCGAAGGCGCGCCCTTCAGAGAGGGCCTTGAGCCGCTCAGCCTTGGCCAGCAGGGCCAGATATTGCGCCCGATTCTCGCGCAGCGAAGCTACAAAACGGGTTGGATCAATCCGCACCAGCAGTTCGCCGGCCGCAACCGTCTGTCCTTCCCGAACCAGAATCTCTGAGACGACACCACCGTCAAAAGCCTGAATAATCTGGATCTGGCGAGACGGGATCACCCGCCCTTCGCCACGGGTTACTTCTTCGAGCTCGGCATAGGCCGACCAGACCAGTGCCAGCAAAACAATGAGACAACCGACATAAAGCAGGGTTCTGGCCCGCAGCGGTTCCTGATCATGGAGAGCCCAGTCGACATCCATCGCCCAGTCTTCCCGCTGACCGGCTTTTCGCCCGAACAGTTTTCGAAACAGTCTGCCGATCATGACGCCCCGCCGATTCGCCCCTGCCGCAGCGCCTCAACCACCTGCGGTTTGGGCCCGTCAGCAACCACTTTGCCGGAATCCATGACGATGATCCGGTCGACCAGGTTCAACAGTGAAGTTCGATGGGTCACCAGGATCATGGTTTTGTCACGGCCGAGTTTTTCCAGCTCTTTTTTCACCAGCTCCTCACTGGTATGATCCATCGCTCCGGTCGGCTCATCAAGCAACAGCACTGATGGGTTCTTGATCGCCGTTCGGGCGATGGCCACCCCTTGCCGCTGGCCGCCAGAAAGCGACTCGCCACGCTCGCCGATCAACATATCAAATCCCTGCGGATGCGCATTGACAAAGTCAAGCAGCGCGCCAGCCTGGGCGGCAGCGAGGACCTCATTGTCATCTGCATGCGGAGCCCCCTGGACCAGGTTCTCGCGCAGTGTTCCGTAGAACAGAGTGACGTCCTGGGACACATAACCAGTGCAGCGTCGCACCTCGGCGGGGTCAAGCTGGCGCAGATCGATGCTGTCAAGATAGATTCCGCCGCCGGTCGGTTGATAAAGGCCAAGCATCAACTTGAGCAGAGTTGACTTACCAGAGCCGACCCGGCCGAGGATTGCAACGTGTTCTCCTGGGTTGATGCGGAACGAGACACCGCGCAAGGCATTGAACTCCTGTGCCGGATAATGGAAGTCCACATCTTTGAACTCGATCGCCCCCTCAAAGCTCTGGCGAGTGACGAAATTGGAATCCTCCGGCCGCTCTACCGGATTGGCGAGAATCTCGTTGAGAGATTTAAATGCAGTAGTCGCATGATGATACTGGGTCAGCAGCCCGGTCACCTGGCTGATCGGGGCCATTGCCCGTGAAGAAAGCATCGAGCAGGCGATCAATCCACCCATGGTCAGCTGGTGGTCGGTAATCAGATAAACACCGATGATGATGATACCGATATTGACGCTCTGGGTGGTCCAGAGTGCCAGGTTGAGCGTCGAGGTCGAAAGCAGGCGCAGGCGGTTAGAGATCTGTGCCAGGTAGGCAACGCTCGATTCCCATTTACCCTGCATCGTTCCCTCGTTGCCGAGGGTTTTGATCGTTTCCAGGCCGACCAGGCTCTCGATCAGGGTGGCATTGCGCTGAGCCGAGGCGCGGTAAGTCATCTCTGCTAAGGCGTGCATCTTGGTCTGGACCAGCAGTGATCCGATCACCACAAACAACATCCCGATGATAATCGGCACCGTCAGCTGCCAACCGATCAGGCCAATGACGACCAGAAAAAGCAGCGCAAAAGGCAGGTCGATAAAGGCAGTAACGGTCGCTGAGGTAATAAAGTCACGCACCGTTTCAAAAGAACGCAAGTTCGAGGCAAAGGACCCGGCCGAAAGCGGCCGATGTTCCATGCGGGTCCCGAGGACCCGTTCCATAATGAAAGCTGACAGCTTGATATCGACCCGTTTGCTGGCCAAATCGAGAAAATAGCTGCGCATGGTCCGCAACAAAAGGTCACCGAGCAGGATGAGCATCACCCCCGAAGCGAGCACCCAGAGGGTGTCGACCGCCTGGTTCGGGACCACCCGGTCGTAGACGTTGCGGGTAAACAGCGGTAACGCCAGAGCGAACAGGCTGATCAGAAAGGCCGCAACCAGAACATCCCGATAAAGCGGCAGGTTCTCACCGAGAACACTCCAGAACCAGTGGCGTCTCCGGACCTTGCCGACCGCCGGATTGCGAGCATCGAAACGGAATTTTGGTTGCAGGTAAATGGCATTGCCGGAATACTCAGCGCTCAATTCAGCCAGTGGCAAGTCACTACAGGATTCAGGAAACTCCGGGAAAGTCACCTGGGCGAGGTTTTTCTCGGCGTCGATCCCGGCGAGCAGACAGACCCGATGATTCTCGAGCAGCAAAATGGCCGGAAAAAGCTTTGCGTTAAGTTTCTCAAGCGGCTTGCGTACGAAACGACAGACAAGGTTGCCCCGCTGAGCGGCACGGGTGAATAGGGAGACTGAAAGGCGACCGTCTTCCAAGGGTAGCCCGGCAATGGCCGCTTCACGGGTCAGGTTCCCGCCATGCGAGCGAACCGCAATCAGCAAAACCTCAAGCAGCGGATCGTATTGCTCAGCGCGATCGTAGAAACTCTGGTCGATAATACTTGGCGAAGGGAGCAGTTCCCTGACTTGGGCCATGCGTACAGGTTCTCCAGCTGACAAAATTTCCCGAGCGCACATTTTAGCGGTAGGGAAGCTAAATTCTAAATCGACTCAATGCTTAGAGATATATTATTAATTTTTATTTATTCCATGTCAAGTCATTAGCGCCGGGATAACTGTTTTCATACCGCACTGGCTTGCAAATGGCTGAGAATTGATAAATTAGATGGGCAAAAAATGACTTTATAGAAAATTAGTGAACACCTGAGTTCCCAGCAATAGCCAATGGCAGCATTGGCCCCGCTCATCATTAAGAAATCCAGGCGACCGGCAGGCTTTCCGCTTGAACCGGGACGCAGGTTAGGGCAAGCTGTCAAGCATGCCTAAATCAGCTTTCAATGCCATCGAAAATAGCCTCAGAGCCTTTCTTGGCGGTGCCAAAATCAGCCTGACTGAACTTGAATCCGCAGAGGCGCTGGAAACATCCGCCGACCCGAGGGAAATTTTAATTCCACTGCAGATCGACGGGATCTTTTACCGTTTTCGGGCCCAGCGCAAAGAGCTGTCATTCACCAGTACCGAAACCAGCTTTATCAATGAATTGTTCACCGCCTTTGAAGGGCTTTTCGCCGGTTTTTCCGCCAAAGGCTACGCAGCCCATTTTCGCACCGCATTGCTCACCTCGTTGAACGACATTGCCGTGGCCCGCTACATCCGAGGCGACCGCACCGGAGTGTTCTGGCCGACCCAGCGCCTGATCCAGCTGTTGAAAAATCTCTCCTATCAACGTTATGAAGGTTCGCCGGCCACCACTGGCTTTCTCGTTTACCGGAATCAGCTTGACGATTTTTTAGACTCCCTGCAAAAAACCCGCTATGACTGGCTCGACCTGGAAGCAGACCGTCGCAGAATCACTGGTGATTTTTTCCGCAACCCGCTCTCCTACCGGTTCGTCGACGGCAATCGCGCTCTGTTTGTCTGCGATATCCAGATGAATGTCAAAGGAACCATCCGCACCAATGCTCCCGGCCCTCGGGACAACATAGAACAATTGGCGAACCGCGAAACGCTGTCTCTGCTATCGAAAGCCGGCGAAGGCGCTTTCGCGATTTATGTCAACAAATCCTCAGAGGTTGAGGTGGTCCTCGACACTGACAAACTGTTGCTCTGGCGTAAAGGCTACTGGAGCATCTACGATCCTGATATCATGCGCGAATTTTTCCGCGGCAAACTGGAAAAACGCTCTATCGATCACCTGGTCTGGTCGATCTATGCCCTTTCCAAGGCCCGTCACGGTACGGTGGTCCTGGTCGCTGATGATAACACCGATCTCGATGCGTTACGCAAAGGCTCGGTTGGCGGTCGTGACCCACTTAGCCGGGCGCTAATCCGGCATGTGCGCGGTACCAAGATCGGCACCCTGAAACGCTCCGGTGAGCTGAGCCGGATCCTCTCCTCGGACGGGCTGACGGTGATCAACCGCAAGGGTGAACTGCTCGACACCGGGGTGATTATCGACACCTCCAAAGTCAGCGACCTGGTCACTGGCGGTGGCCGCACCACCGCTGCCAGTTCTGCCTCGCATTTCGGCCAAGTGGTGAAAGTTTCCGAAGACGGCCCGGTGGAGCTATTCCGCGACGGTCGCAGTGTCTATCGGTTTGGCTGATCCCAGGCTGACGGACGTCGCATCCTTCTCATACCCTGGCATCCAGAATACCTCTGCTAACTGCCGACGCAGCTGGCACTTTTTCGTTGGCTACTGCGGAGCCTGAGATGATCAGTTCCTGCCTGGTGCTTTTCGCCTCGGCGTTTTTGGCCGCGACCATCCTGCCTTTTTATTCCGAAGTGGTCCTCTTCACCTTGTTGCGCGAGGGTGGCGACCCTTTAATTTTAGTAGCCGTAGCGACCCTCGGCAACACTCTGGGTGCGGTGGTCAACTGGCTGTTGGGCCTCTACCTGCTGCATTTTCGCGACCGGCGCTGGTTTTACTTCAGCCAGAAACAGATAGAAAAAGCCCAGTGCTGGTTTCAGCGCTACGGGTTCTGGACCCTGCTGCTCGCCTGGATGCCCTTTGGTGGTGATGCTCTGACCCTGATTGCCGGGATCATGAAAGTGAGACTCTGGTTGTTTCTCCTGCTGGTCGGAGCCGGCAAAGCGCTACGCTATGTTTCGATTGTCTATTTGACCGCCTGGTGGGCAACCTAATTTTGATTTCTTTACTACTTTGCAGCTGCCCTTAAATCTCCGTGTCAAGCACTGCGAATAATTCTTCTTCGCTCAGTCGCTCCGCGATCCGTTCACCCAGCTCTTCACCAGCGCGTCGATAGAGATCGTAGCGCGGAGTGCGCTTACCCTCCTCCCCCTTGATACTCTTGCTGGTGATGATGCCAATTTCAGCAATTTGCGGCTGGGCACAAGAGTTGGCACATCCAGAGATCGCCAAACTGCGCCCATGGAGTTTCGTGGAATAGCGCTTCTGTAACAGACTTGCCAGATCACGGGTGGCAGCTAGGCCCATGCTGCATTCGTGATTGCCGGGGCAAACCCGCAACACGCCAAAGGGTTGATCGAGCCCGGCAAATCCGGCCTGGGTCAGTTCCGAAACAAGCTGTTGCCGGCGCTGTTGGTCAGCTGGCAACAGCGCCAGATTCTGATCGGCGGTTACCTGCAAATAATCGACCCCTGCAGCTTCTGCCACGAGGGCGAGGTTGCCAAGTCGATCAGCCGGCAATTCACCGGCGAATATCGGTACGTCCAGCTTCAGCGTTGCCAGCTCCCCGGATACTCGCAGCAGGACTTTATCGTAAGCATCACTAAACGTAACCGACTCGATGCGGGACAGCTCCTCAGCCACCAAACGACGAAAATCGTCCTCCCCCCGGCTACCGATCAGGGATTTCAGGCGCTTCGGCGGTTGAACATTATCTCGATAAACCCGTACGATCGCTTCAGCGAGCGGCAACAGTTCAGTCTCCGACACCCGCTTGCGATAAAGAATCGCCGCTTGCGGGGCCCGCCCCAAACCGCCACCGGTCCAGATATCGTAAAAGGCCTTGCCAGCTTCCTGATCGACATAAACAAACGCCAGATCCTGAATTAAATGGCGGCTGCCTACATAATCGGCCTCAACGGCGATTTTGAATTTTTTGGGCAGGCCTTCAAAATGTGGATTGCCGCTGAAATGCAGCAGCAGTTTACGCCCCAGTACTTGGGTGAAATTGAAGCCACGCCCAAAGCCGGTGCTGGTGGAAATCCCCCGCACCGCTCCGCCGCAGGCCCCGCGTGAGAACAGTCCGACGGTCGCCATCTGCCGCTGGAGTTCCGGGACCTCAGCCAGCTCTAGGTCATGAAACTCGATGCTGCCGCGGGTGCTCAGGTGCAAAGTGCCGCTGCCGTACTTCTGTCCCAGGCGGGCAAGCACTGCTGCCTGGGCGACCGACAACAAACCGCTGGCCAGCTTCACTCGCATCATCATCTGCCCGGCCGCGTTCTGATTGTAGAGTCCTTCGATCCGCAGCGCTTTATAATCAACAGCCATTCTCATCCAATCCTTTCGATTGCTTTATTGCTATCAAGTTGCCTGGCAAAATACTCTTACACACCATTCGAGTCAACTTTAAATACATTTTTTTCTTGACTAGAACCATCAACAACTATAGATTCGCATAAATTTTTTCAACATCAATCTACCGTTTTTTCTGGACAGCAGCTATGGACACAAACAAACGCAGCCTCGCCAAAGCCCTCTCCTGGCGCCTGCTGGCGACTCTGATCACCACCGCGATCGTCTTTGCCATCACCGGCGAAGGGCAGTTTGCCGCGACCATCGGGATTGCCGATACAATTTTTAAATTTTTCATCTACTTCGGTCACGAACGGCTCTGGAACCGCATCCCCTACGGCCGTAAGAAAACCGAACCGGAATATTACATTTAGGAGACTGTCGATGAACCAGGCACTTGAACAGAATACAGCCCTAGCAGAGCTCGATCGCCTGAACGGCGCAAGCGGCCCTGAAGAGATCCTGGAAAAAGGGCTGGCGCTCATCGACGGGCCGGTCGCCTTGGCCAGTTCATTCAGCATTGAGGATATCGTGCTGATCGATATGCTGCAAAAAACCGAACGTGACATGCGGGTCTTTGCCATCGACACCGGCAGGCTCAACGAAGAAACCCTGGAGATTGCCGAAACCATCCGCCTGCGTTACGCCATCAAGATCGACTGGTATTTTCCAGCTCGCGCTGCGGTGGAAAAACTGGAGCGCGAAAAGGGCTTGTTCTCCTTCCGCGATTCACTGGAGAACCGCCACCAGTGCTGCCATATCCGCAAAGTGGAACCGCTGCAGCGGGCGCTGCAGGGACTGGCCGGTTGGATCACCGGGCAACGCCGCGAACAGGCGGCCACTCGCGGCACACTGCAACCGATCGAAATCGACCAAGCCAACGGCAACATTATTAAACTGAACCCCCTCGCCTACTGGAGCGAAGAGCAGACCAAGGCTTATGTGAAAGCACAGCGCCTGCCGATCAACCGGCTGCATCAGCTGGGCTACTCTTCGATCGGCTGCGCCCCCTGCACCCGCGCCATCCAGCCGGGGGAAGGTGCCCGCACAAAGAATGCGGGCTGCATAAACGTTAATCCTAAGCTTTATTTCAATCCTTCTCCCTGAGGGAGAAGGTGGCCGAAGGCCGGATGAGGGGGCATCAAGATCAAAATCCCCCTCACCCCAGCCCTCTCCCCCTGGAGAGGGGAAAATCATTTACAAACAGACAGCAGGACATGACATGAGCACGCAATTGACCCATCTGCGACAACTGGAGGCGGAGAGCATCCACATCATCCGTGAAGTGGCGGCCGAGTTCGAAAACCCGGTGATGCTTTATTCGGTCGGCAAGGATTCAGCGGTGATGTTGCATCTGGCCCGCAAGGCCTTCTACCCCGCCAAGCTGCCGTTTCCGCTGCTGCATGTCGACACCACCTGGAAGTTCCGCGAAATGATCGCATTTCGCGACCAGATCGCCAAAGAGTACGGGTTCGACTTGCTGGTGCATGTCAACGAGGATGGCGTCAAACAAGGGATCGGCCCCTTCAGCCATGGTAGCGCAGTTCATACCGACCTGATGAAGACCGAGGGGCTGAAGCAGGCCCTGGATAAATACAAATTCGACGCAGCCTTTGGTGGTGCCCGACGCGACGAAGAGAAATCCCGCGCCAAAGAGCGGATATTTTCCTTTCGCAGCGCCAGCCACCGCTGGGACCCGAAGAGCCAGCGGCCAGAACTGTGGAATGTCTACAATACCAAAGTCCGCCAGGGGGAGAGCATCCGGACCTTTCCGCTGTCGAACTGGACCGAATTGGACGTCTGGCAGTACATCTATTTGGAGCAGATCCCGATCGTGCCACTCTACTACGCCAAGCAGCGCCCGGTGGTCGAGCGCGACGGCATGCTGATCATGGTTGACGATGACAGGCTGGAGTTGCAGCCGGGTGAAAAGGTCGAAATGAAGTCGGTGCGTTTCCGCACCCTCGGCTGCTACCCACTGACCGGGGCGGTCGAATCGACCGCCGCAACCTTGCCGGAGATCATTCAGGAGATGCTGTTGACCCGCACCTCTGAGCGCCAGGGGCGGCTGATCGACCACGACTCAAGCGGGTCGATGGAGAAGAAAAAACAGGAGGGCTATTTCTAATGGCACACCAATCCGATTTGATTGCAGAGGATATTCACGCCTACCTGAAACAACAGGAGGAAAAATCGATGCTGCGCTTTATCACCTGCGGCAGCGTCGATGACGGCAAAAGCACCCTGATCGGCCGGCTGCTCTGGGATTCGAAGATGATCTTCGAGGACCAGCTGGCATCGCTGGAAGCGGACAGCAAAAGATGCGGCACCCAAGGGGAGAAAATTGACTACGCTCTGCTGCTGGATGGGCTGCAGGCGGAGCGGGAACAGGGGATCACCATCGATGTCGCCTACCGCTTTTTCAGCACCAACAAGCGCAAGTTCATTGTCGCTGACACGCCCGGTCACGAGCAGTATACCCGCAACATGGTCACCGGCGCCTCGACGGCACAGCTCGCGGTCATCCTGATCGACGCCCGCAAAGGGATGCTGACCCAGACCCGTCGCCACAGCTACCTGTGCTCACTGGTCGGAATCCGCCACATCGTCCTGGCGATCAACAAGATGGATCTGGTCGATTACTGCGAAAAGTGCTTCAGGAGCATTCTCAAGGAATATGAGAGTTTTGCCGCCGGACTCGGCTTCGAATCGATTACCGCGATTCCGATTTCGGCGCTGGAGGGGGATAACATCCTGCAGCCGAGTATTAAGACACTGTGGCACCAGGGACCAACGCTGATGCATTATCTGGAAACGATCGAAGTGTCCGATGATGCCGCCGCCAAGCCGTTCCGTATGCGGGTACAATGGGTCAATCGGCCGGACCTCGATTTCCGCGGGTTCTGCGGCAGCGTCGCTTCGGGAACAATTCAGCCGGGGGATGCCGTCATCGTCTCATCTTCCGGGCAGAAAAGCCAGGTGGCCCGGATCGTCACCATGGATGGCGACCTGCCGGAAGCGGTAGCCGGACAGGCGATCACCCTGACCCTGGCGGATGAAATCGACATCAGCCGCGGCGACCTGATCGCCAGCCCACAAGCGCGCCCACATTACGTCGATCGTTTTGAGGCCAAACTGGTCTGGATGCACGAAGAGGCCCTGCTCCCCGGCCGCAGCTACCTGATCAAGGCGGGTTCGACTACGACCCCGGCGCAGATTGACGCGGTCAACTACAAAGTCAACGTCAACAGCCTGCAGCAGGAACCGGGGAAAACCCTGGCGCTGAACGAGGTCGGCAGCTGCACCATCAGTGCGAACACGCCAATCCCCTTCGACACCTACAGTGAGAATCGCAGCACCGGCAGCTTCATCGTCATCGACCGGCTGAGCAACGCCACCGTTGGCGCCGGAATGATCGACCGGGCGCTTGAGCGGGCCACCGACAGCCAATGGAAATCGCTTGATGTCGACAAGCAGGCTCACGCCGCACTCAAACGCCAGACACCGAAGGTCCTCTGGTTCACCGGCCTGCCTGGTGCCGGAAAGTCGACCATCGCCAACCTGGTCGAGAAGAAACTGCACTCGCTCGGCAAGCACACCTATATCCTTGACGGCGACAACCTGCGCCACAACCTCAACCGCGATCTCGGCTACGACGATGCCGATCAGGTTGAACACATCCGCCGGATCGCTGAAGTCGCCAACATTCTTGTCGAAGCGGGAATCATCGTCATCGCTCCGCTGATTTCCCCATTCCACAATGAGCGGCGCATGGCGCGAGAAATTTTTGCCAAAGATGAGTTTGTCGAAATCTACATCGATACACCGCTGGCAATCTGCGAGCAGCGGGATCAAACCGGCGCCTATGAGAAGGTCCGCTCAGGCGAACTAAGCCACATTGCCGGCATCGATGCTAGCTACGAACCGCCGGAAGCGCCCGAGTACACCTTCGCCGGCGGGATAACTCCCGCCGAAGAAATCGCGGTGACCCTCGTGGAAGAGCTGTTTGAAGAGGCTCCGCAGATCGAATGGGAAATCTAAAAAAAATAAAATATTCTGACAAAATGATTGATTTTCTATTTACCCCATGGTACCTATTTCGTCCGTCGGAGCGTAGCGCAGCCTGGTAGCGCGCTTGGTTTGGGACCAAGATGTCGGAGGTTCGAATCCTCTCGCTCCGACTGTCAGAACAGCGGCCAAGGATGGCCGCGCCAGCGAGCGCAGGGGAGCCGACGCAGGAGCCGGCGGGACGCTGGCGACATAGTGGGCGAATCCTCTCGCTCCGACCATAAACTAGAAAAAGGCACCTTCTTCTAAAGCAAGCCGTTTACCAAACGTGTTGTTTTTAGGTTGACAATGACCCTTAACCCCTTAGCCTTAGCGACTAGGGGGTTTTCTTTATGTCTGTTTCTAGAAACAGCGGCAGTCAGCCGCGAATACCACTTGCCTATGACGGGATTCAGGTCAATTTCTGCAAAAACCCGAATTGCCCTAACTATGGAGTCCCTGCGAGCCCCGACAAGCAACCTCGAGGGCCGGGTGCAAAAGAGCGCGGCCGTGATAGTTACCGTATTGCAGGAAGCCAAACAAAAGGCAAGCGATCTGGAGTGCCTGTACTCACCTGCCTGAAGTGCAACGAAACACCGCCGATCAAGAGCAATTTGGGCGTTTGTGAAGAATTAAACCGGATGTCGGCCTATTTGCAGACCCGCGAACCTTCTTGCAAAAATCCTGAATGCCCCAACTATGGTACCAGTATCAGTGAATCAAAGGGCAGATACCGGCGTCACAGCACCACGGCGGCAGGATCGCCACGCTTCCTGTGTCTGGGGTGCAAAAAGACATTCTCCATAAACCTCAGCAGGCCCGCCCAAAATCATCAACTGCCGCACAAGAACTCCGAGGTTTTCAACATGCTGGTCAACGCGGTTCCAATGCGCCGGATCTGCAAGATTGCCGGGATCAGCCAGAAAACCCTTTACGACAAAATCCGCTTCCTCCATAAGCAGGTCATGGCGTTCGTGGCCCGCCGGGAAAGACGGCTGTTGATAGGCGAAATTGCTCCCGAGAGGCTCTATCTGTCTGTCGACCGGCAAGACCATATGGTGAACTGGACAAACCGCAAGGACAAGCGCCAGACGCACTTCCACGCGCTTGGGACTGCCGACAATGAATCCAGCTATGTGTTCGGTATCCATCTCAACTACGACCACTCCCTGCAGCCCCAGGTTGTCGAAAGGGAGGTTGTGGAGATCGGCGATTACGAGCGCAAGGCACCGTTTCGGCGGCATGCGCGCTTATGGCTTCAGGGCGATTATGCCCCCGCGACGGTTGAGAAAGCCTTGTCCAGCGTGATTCGACAAAACCGCAAGCCGGGCCTGCAAAACGAGATTCACCAAACCTATCAGGATGCGGCCTTCCGATCGGATGTCGAAGCATTTGACCTGCCGGCCGAATACACCCAGCTCCCCTTAAGAGGCATGCAGGTGCATGCGGAATATACCCTCTATGGTCACTTCTTTTTCCTGCGGGAACTGTTTCGGCATGTTGGCAAATTGCGCTTCTTTCTCGATCAGGAATCGGGTATCCGGGCCGCCTGCCTGGCCGCCTTTCAGCAGCGGATCGGAGAGCGTGAATGCGATGCCTTCTATGTCAGCATCAACAAGACCATGACGAACGATCAGAAGGAGCAAGCCCTGCGGGAAGTGCGCAAACAGATTGACGCATTACGAAAGGAATATCCCTATGATCTCACCGAGACTTCTCTGCGTCGGATGTTGATCGAAGAGGCGATCTGCGAACGGAGTCCGGTCGGTCCCTGGAGAGATATGTGGGTCGATGTGCCGAGTAGAATCAAGAGCGAACCGGAGAAGAAGGTCTGTCATCTCACTGATTTCAATGACTACGAGAGCGGCCACCTGGCGGCCTTGATGGATAAGGCGAGCCTGCATGGAATCGATCGGTTTTTTGCCCAAATCCGCAACAGCCTGTCGTTGTTGGCTCGCGCGCCAAGTTCAGCGAGCAACGCCGGGAGGACCTGGTTTCAGAAAAACGCCTATAATCCTGAAGTGGTCGCGATGCTGCTGGATATTTACCGCGTGAACTACAACTACCTAGAGGTCGGCGCAGACAAGATGACACCTGCCATGCGATTGGGGTTAGCAAAGAGCAAAATCAGGCAGACTGATATTCTAACCTTTGAAGGGCGCTGAGAAAAGGAAAAGCCCCCAGGCTTAGGTGTCCGAAAGGACGCTTGGGGGCTAAACATTAATCTACGTGATCACACCAAGTACATTGGTGAGAGAAGAAGTTCTCGCGGTTCTGACGGGTTTTGCAAGTCGGGCAACGGCGAGTGGTGAAAAGAGTAATAAGCTTTTTCATGGTTTTTCTCCTTATGGGTAAGAATCAGATAATGTTTGCGGCATTATAGATCAGATCAAGCTAAAAATTGGTCTGGTTTGGGTCTGCGAAATGCAGAGGGTCTTCAAGAAAAGAATGAAGTAGAGTTGTATCTATAAATTGCTGGGTCAGTGAATATTTTTCCAAAAATATAGCGAGAACCATTACGATTCTCGCTATTTTGATGTGGGGTGAATACCACCGCTACCGTTCACCTGAAAAACAACACGATCGGTAAACGGCTTGCTTCTAAAGAGGGTGCCTTTTTTACTACCTTAGAATGTGGACGGCGCAGCTATTTTTGGCTGCTGTTCATGGCAACGATTTTCTTTTCCATCCGGTCAAATAAGCCCTCATAGCCATCCTTGCGAATAATTTCTCCGTAGGTTGAACGATAGTTGCGGATCAGACTGACGCCCTCGATGATCACATCGAACACTTGCCAGTTGGCCCCTTCTCTGAGCATCTTGTACTGCACCGGAATCTCAAGCTCTTCGGAAACAAATTTAGTATCGATAATCGCCTTGTCTCCCTTGATCCGCTGCTTGAGATACTCGACCGTTCCACCAGAGTAATCGTTGATCCGGTTCAAATAAGTCCCCTCGAGAACCTTTACGAACAACTCGGTGAAACGCTGCCGCTGTAGTTCGGTGGCTTCATCCCAGAAAGGGCCCAAGGTTCTTTGTGCCATGGAGGCCATATTCAAATGTTGCTGAACGCGACCGCTCACCCGAGCTTTTTTCTCTTGGTGGCTCAGTTCGGGCTGCTGCAGGACCTCAAGCACCGAATTGACCATTTCTTCAATCTGCTGCTGCGGTTGCAATAATGCCCAGCTATTTCCAGCCAGGCAGACCACCAATAAACAACTCAAAAAAAATCGCTTCATAACTATTTCCCCAACCATTGGAACTGTTCCCAGTCCTGATCCTCAAACATGTTTAAATTATATGTGGTTTTCCCGACCTGCGCCAGCCTTTGCTGAGCAAAAGCTGCGCGAACGAACAGATAAGGATCGAGAGAATCACGCACAATCCCTTCGTAGGTATCCGGATCAAGGGAAAGTGCATTGGTAACCTTAAATGATTTAACTGCCAGATATTCCAGGTAAGTCAAATCGGTGTAGCGCAAGGGGTCAAGGGTGGTATCGGCAAGAGTTCCAACCGCATCGCGCAAACTCGAAGGACCTAAAATCGGCAGCACGAGATAAAAACCGTGCCCAACTCCATAAATTCCAAGGGTTTGTCCAAAATCTTCCTCATCACCTTTTTTCACCTCGGCTAGCGACCCTGCCGGATCAAAAAGACCCCCGATACCGACGGTCGAATTGACAATAAGCCGGTATAACTCGACACCCACATTCTTGAATTTCATCTGTAAGAGTGAATTAACAGCACGGACTGGAGTCGCTAGATTGGAGAAGGCATTAGCAACCGAGCTCCTAGCCGGTCGGGGCACGACAGCACGATAACCTCTGGCAATCGGTTTCATCAGATAAAAATAGAGGTTATCGTTAAGATGAAACATCCCGCGATTGAATCTTTCAAACGGGTCGGCAATCAGTATTTCAGAGCCGCCATCCTGACTGTTGAATTCATCATCAAAGTCGTCTTCGAAATCCTGATCAAACTGATCATCTTCCTGATTGATGGGAACAACCAGCGTTGGCACACCTTCGTCAGCAAGCTCCTCGGCAGCGGCCGGCACTGAAAAGCAGACAAAACCTATGAGAAGGATAATCGGCAACATTTTTTTAATCATATGCATATACCTTTAGCATAGACCATTCATGCTGGCCAGATTCTGACCAAAAAAGCTCTGGCACTAAAAATCAGGATAAAGCGGAATAACCTTCATCCGACCTCGGCTTAGCCGCTAGCCGCTAGCAGCTAGCGGCTAGCGGCTCACTAGGTGCGCTAGATTCAGGGGTTTAACCACTGTATTAAGCGCGTTTTTCTGCGACCAGAAGATATGGTGCTTGTGGCCGATTGGCAACATTAATCCGCAAAACCTGAAAGGTATCGTCCTCGAGACTGGAAAAAAAACCGTCCACCATCTCCCCTTCAGCCTTGCCGCCGGGATGGCCAGGATAGACCACCACGGCAATCCGCCCACCGGCACTTAAAGATTTACTCGCCTGACCTAACCCGGCCAAGGTCGATTCGGGACGGGTGACCACCGTTTGGTCACTACCGGGCAAATAACCGAGATTTGCGATGACCGCCTGAGGCGCTCCCGGCAGGAACAGATCCAATTGCTGGTGCCCGGCATGAACCAGGTCGACTCCAGGTTGTGCAAGCAAAGGTTGCTTTGTCGCCACTCGTATCCTGACCGAGGCACCTTCTTTCTGCAACCGCAGCTGGGTATTCTGTAATGCCTCAAGTTGGATATCGAAGGCCAGCACCTGCCCGGTCTCACCGACCTGCCGATACAACATTAGCGTATCGTGACCATTGCCAGCGGTCAGATCGACAACTAACTGGCCTTTTTTGATTTTTTCTCCCAGCAGCTCATGCCCCCAACTAACCACACGGGTCAAGGACTGGCTCATGAACGGCTTACTCTAAGTTTGGCCTCGATCAATTGGCGATGTGACAAACCGATGAGCGAGCCAAGTTGCCTCATCAAGGCTTCTTCGTAATGGTCGAGACGGCCATCGGCAAAAACCAGTCTCCAGATAGCCTCAATAATCTGCTCTTTCTCGGCCTGACTGAAAGCCATATTGATTTCGCGGGTAAACTGGTGCAGCCCGCTACTGTCCTGTCGAACGTGCTCAGCCAATTCAAGGAGTTCTTTTTGCAGCGCAGGCTCAACGGAAAAATGCTCGGCCAGTAAGCTGCCGATCAGTTTTTCTTCTGCGTGATGATACTCTCCATCGGCATGGGCGACTTCCAACAACAGCACTGCTGCAGCCAGAGGAATTCTCTGCTCGTCTTTTGCTGCAGATTGATCAGTTGCGGGACCGAAGACCTGTAGTAAACGTTTTAACATTGAACCATCTTTCTATTTGCTGTAGCGGATAACCCGAGCTTTTTCCAGTGTCACCAGTCCCCCTTGCAGCATTTCATCCAGCTTAGGAAGAATGGCTTCGATATTTTCTTCAGTGTCGACCACTTCAATAACCAACGGCAAGTCCTGTGAAAGTGCCAACAACTGGTCAGTATGCAGCACCGAGGTTGCGCCAAAGCCGGAGACGCCGCGCAACACGGTTGCCCCGGCAAAGCCCTCTTGGCGAATCAATTCCACCAGCGCCTTATACAGAGGCTGGCGCTGCCAGCGATCTGATTCGGCAACAAATATCCGCATTAAGGTTTGCTCTCCGTCGAGTTTACGCATGATTTGCTCCCTTCCTATCAAAGTTGCCGGGCAACCAACACACCAAGAAAAGCAAAGGTCAAGCAGAACAAAACATTGAGAAAAATATTGGCCCCAGCCTGCCAGAGGCTCCCCTCTTCAAGCAAACGAAGCGTTTCATAGGAGAAGGTGGAAAAGGTGGTAAAACCGCCCATGAAGCCGACAGCAAGCCCCATCCGCAGCTCAGGCGAAAATAAAGCACTACGCATACTGAAGGTCATCAATAGCGCCAGCAAAAAAGACCCAGCCACATTCACCAATAAAGTTCCATAGGGCAAACTGCGTCCGAAGAGTTGATAACTCCACGTCGAGGCCAGAAACCTCGCCACACAACCGAGCCCGCCAAAAATGCCGATATAGATCAATTGCATGCTAAACAACCAGTCGAATTGAACGATGAAAAGAAGAAATTAAGCCCTGGTTACAGACAAGTCTACCAGCTAATTGCTGACAAAAAGATCTAGGATACTCTTTTTGTCAGCAATGGCCAAGAAGATTGACAAAAGCAGGCAGATTCCGTAGCTTCTTGACATCTCTTGCCTACAGGATAATTTGATGACGAACAGATATTTGCTACTGATGCTACTGACGCTGCTGCTGGCAGCCTGCAGCGGTTCCCAGAGCGTTCCCCGCCATTCCGCCGAACAGTATTTTCAGGAAGGGGAACGTTTTTTTGAGGCGGAGTTGTATGAAGATGCCATCGCTTCCTGGGAAAAGGTCCGTGACACCTACTATTCGCCAGAATTGAACATGCTCGCAGAATTGAAGATTGCTGAAGCTTATTTTTACGCTGAGCGTTACGAAGAATCTGCTCTCGCCTATGCGGACTTCTTACTACAACATCCAAACGATGATCGTACCGCCGACATCATGTACCGGCTTGGAACCAGCTATTATCGACAGATCCTTTCCGCCGACCGCGATCAAACCAACACCAATAATGCCAAAAGGGTCTTTGAAGATCTGCTCAAACGCTTTCCAAAAGATCAAAATGCCGAAGAAGTCGGCTACCTGATTCAGCGCTGCCGCAACCGGCTTGCGGAGCATGAAGTTTATGTCGGACGGTTTTATCTACGCACCAAACGCTACCAGTCCTCCATCAATCGCCTGGAAACCATGCTGGTCAACTTCCCAAATTACTATTATCGGGACGAAGCCTATCTCTATCTCGGCCAGGCCTATCTTGAGGTCGGCGAAATAGAGAAAACCAAAACCGTCTTCAATAAGCTGTTCAAAGAGTTTCCCGGCAGCGAATACATTATCAAAGCGCAGGAAATTCTAGCCAAGGCATATTAAAGAGATAGCAACCCACCATACTTTATAGCCGGGATGCAACTTTGCAACCGGCTGTTTTTTTTAGCCTTCCTATCTCTGACTCAACCACGCAAAATACCAGAAATGATAATTACATCTCCATTGTCAATCTTTTCGCTTGACTGGATTGTATACAGTATTATATAAAAACGCTGTTATTTTGATGTCAATGTCCGTCCTGCGCCACTGGACAAAGATGCCTCAGGTCAAACCCTGATGGCGGACTGTTTTCTACGGCATTTCAATAATTTGCATATCTCATCAAGATCCGTAAGCACGCTGTCTAACAGCACTTTTAAGCAGGTGCCACTGGCACCACTGATCCATTCACAGGAGGAGAGAGAATGTCCGAATACGGAACACTTCAAGATCGCGTCCGTCGCCCCGCGCTGCTCGACAAGGTCAAGACCGCAGAAGAATGCATTCCGTTCTTCAAGCCCGGCATGAACCTTGGCTGGTCCGGCTTTACTCCGGCCGGTTACCCGAAAGCGGTGCCGATTGCTCTGGCCGACTATGTCGAGCAGAACAATCTGCAAGGCAAGATGAAGTTCAACCTGTTCATCGGTGCTTCCGTTGGGGCGGAAACTGAAGACCGCTGGGCAACCCTCGACATGATCGATCGTCGCTGGCCTTACCAGACCGGTAAGAACATCGCCAAAGGGATCAACGAAGGTCGCATCCGCATGGGTGACAAGCACCTGTCGCTGTTCGCTCAGGATCTCGGCTACGGTTTCTACACCGAAAACGGTCGCATTGATCTTGCCATCATCGAAGTTTCTGGCGTCACTGCCGACTGCGGTCTGATCCCGACTTCTTCCTGCGGCGTTATTCCGGAACTGCTGAAGGTTGCCGACAAGGTCATCCTCGAAGTCAACACCGGGCAGCCTTCCTTCGAGGGGATGCACGACCTGGTTTCCTGCGAAAACCCGCCGAACCGTCAGCCGCTGCTGATCAACAGAGCCGGAGATCGGATCGGGACCACCTCGATCGCTTGCGACCCGGACAAGATAATCGCTGTGGTTGAGTCGAAGCACCGCGATAAAGGTCGCGCCTTTACCGACATGGACGCCACTTCCGAAGCGATCGCTGCCCACATCATGGACTTCTT
This sequence comes from uncultured Desulfuromonadales bacterium, assembly GCA_947259685.1. Next base: position 26,218 of record CAMYNC010000028.1, read on the forward strand.
CTCCAACGAAGTGAAGCAGGGCCGCCTGCCGAAGAACCTGCTGCCGCTTCAGTCGGGTGTCGGCTCCATCGCCAACGCTGTTGTTGGTGGCCTGGCCAAAGGTCCTTTCGAGAACCTGACCGTTTACACCGAGGTTCTGCAGGACACCATGCTCGACCTGTTCGATTCCGGCAAGCTTGACGCGGCCTCTTCCTGCTCCCTGTCCCTCTCCGAAGAGCCAGGCTTCCCACGCTTCTTCGCCAACTGGGACAAGTACGCAGACAAGATCACCCTGCGCCCGCTGTCGATCTCGAATTCTCCTGAGCCGATTCGTCGTCTCGGCTGTATCGCCATGAACACCCCGGTTGAGTTCGACATGTACGCCCACGCCAACTCGACCCTGGTTGGCGGTACCCGGATGATCAACGGCCTCGGCGGCTCCGGTGACTTCCTGCGGAATGGCTTCCTTAAGATCATGCACAGCCCGTCGGCTCGCCCGAGCAAAACCGACCCGACCGGTATCACCTGCGTGGTGCCAAAGGCTCCGCATATCGATCACACCGAGCACGATCTCGACGTCCTGGTCACCGAGCAGGGTCTGGCCGACTTGCGCGGTCTGGCGCCGAAGGATCGCGCTCAGGTCATCATCGACAAGTGTGCTCACCCGGACTACAAGCCGATTCTGCAAGAGTACTTCGACATGGCCAAAGAGCAGTGCCTGGCCAAAGGCATCGGTCACGAGCCGCAGCTGTTTGATCGTTGCTTCAAGATGCAGCAGAACCTGGCTGAAAATGGCACCATGAAAATTAAGAACTGGGATATCAAGATCGATCTCTGCGAATAGATAATAGGGATTTCTCAGTTGCAATAAAATCGCCCCACCGGCTTTCCGGTGGGGCTTTCTTTTTTCCAATCATCGCCAACAGGGATTATTGAACGCTGGTGATCGGTGCCAACAGGGCGTTGCAAGGATGCGCTTGAAGGTATCTGCGCTCAGGGTAAAAACAATCATCCCGCCCAAAAAAAAGGACGACCAATGGCCGCCCTTTTTCTTAGTGTCAGGTTCTAACTATTCAAGAGGCTGTAAATCTTTTCGCCTTACAGCTTATCCGCCTCTTCGGTCAGGAAGGATGCGACTCCGGCGCCATCCGGCACCATCCCCTTATCCCCCTGGGTCCAACCCGCCGGGCAGACTTCGCCATGCTTCTCGTGGAACTGCAGCGCATCAACCATCCGCAGCATTTCATCGATATTACGACCCAGCGGCAGATCGTTGACCACCTGGTGGCGAACGGTGCCTTCCTGATCAATCAGAAAGGAGCCACGGAAAGCGACCCCGGCAGCGTCAAATTCAACGTCGTAATCACGGCAGATTTCATGCTTGACATCGGCGACCAACGGATATTTCACCTCCCCGATCCCGCCTTCATTGATCGGAGTGTTCCGCCAGGCAATGTGGGTAAACTGCGAATCGATCGAGCAACCGATGACTTGAACCTCACGCTTTTCAAAATCGGCAATACGGTGACTGAAAGCGATCAGCTCGGTCGGGCAGACAAAGGTGAAATCGAGCGGATAGAAAAACAGCACGAGATACTTGCCTTTATAATCGGACAGGCGGAATTCACCGTTAATCGAACCGTCGGCCATCACGGCGGTTGCTGTAAAATCCGGGGCTTTTTTTCCGACCAATACGCTCATTTCAATCTCCTTTTTGTGCTTGTCAAATAGATATTTTCGGCAAATGGATTGCCGATAGTCTAGCGATTAATCATCGCCTGTCAAGGGAAATCTGACCATTTTAGTCGACTATTCATCTAGGGAATCAGCGCCCTTCGATCTCCGACTGCGCGGGTGGGCACGGTCATAGACATCGGTTAAATGCGCAAAACTGACTTTGGTGTATTTCTGAGTAGTTGAAAGCGAAGCATGGCCGAGCAGCTCCTGGATTGCCCGCAGGTCGGCGCCGGCATCGAGCAGATGGGTGGCAAAAGAATGACGCAGGGCATGCGGTGTCACATCGGTCGGCAGATTCAGCGCCAGCAAGCGTTTCTTTAGATTGCGCTGGATGCTACGGGCACTGAGCCGGTGACCGCGGTGATTGAGAAACAGCGGTTCGTCATTTTTCATCTGCGCCCGCTCTTGCAGATAAAGCCCCAGAGCAGAACAGGCCGGTCGTCCGACCGGCAAGATCCGTTCTTTGTTGCCCTTACCAAGCACCCGCACCTGTTGTTGTTGCAAATCAAGCGCCCCGACATCAAGTCCGGTCAGTTCGCTGATCCGTAAGCCACAGGAATAAAGCAATTCAAAGATCGCTAAATCACGTAAAACCAGCAAGCGCTGCCCAGCCATCGGTTGATCAAGCAGCCGGCCAGTCTGCTCGGCGCTTAAGACCTGTGGCAGATACTGATCCCGCCGCGGGGTCGAAAGCCCATCGGCGGGTGAGTTGGCAAGCTCTCCTTCGCGCACCAGAAAACGGAAAAAAGTCCGCAATGCAGAAAGCTTCCGGCCAATACTGGTCCGGCTGCAGAACTTGTGCAGTTGCGCCAGGTAACGCCGCAGCAGCAGCAGATCGATCTTTGCCAACCAGGTTTCAGCCGGTCCGGAAAAATCCGCCTGCCGCTCTAGAAACCGCCAAAACTGTTCCAGATCTCGTCGGTAGGCCGAAACCGTCCGAATAGAGAGGTTGCGCTCGATGCTGAGATGTTCGGTAAACTCTTTCAGCAGTTTCTCCACAGCCTTTATCCTCTTTCAGCCAGACAGCAAAAAGCTGCCGGCAGCTCGATTGACGCTCCCTGTACGGCATGGCATACTCATTTATCAAATATTTCGATTTATGTTGTGCCCTGTCACCATTACTTTCCCCTGGCGGTCAATGGTGATCGACTGAAATTCAATGCCTTGGAGGTATTTCTGTTTATGTGGTGCTTCTGGTTTAACCTGTTGCTGATTATTCTGGGCATCCTGCTGGTCCTTGATCTGTTGATCGTTATCCTGAGTTATAGCATGTGCTGGTACGAGCACGCCAATTCCGACCCACAGCTGATGAATGATCGCCTTAGCGGTAAAAATATCCGGCTGGTCTGCTCGCTGATCCTGCAGGAAACCTTTTTCAATTTCCTGACCCTCTCAGTGCTCCCCTTCGGACTGTTAAATCCACGCCGCTATCCGAAAAAACGTGGCGAAACACCGGTCCTGCTGCTGCATGGGCTGTTTAATAACCGTGCCAGCTGGTTCTGGCTAAAATGGCAGCTGCGTAAACAGGGGTTCAACAACCTGGCGACGATCAATCTCTCGTCCTGGCACAATGAAGAAGTATTGACCGAAATTGTGGCGAAAAAGGTTGATGAGCTGCGTCACCGACTCGGGGTGGACAAGGTACATCTGGTTGGCCATTCGATGGGCGGCATCATCGCCCGCAATTATATGCAACAGCGCGGTGGAACCGCCAAGATCGACCGCTGCGTCTGTCTCGGTTCCCCGCATCTCGGCTCGAAACTAGCACCTTTCGCCCTGTCTCCCTTGGGTCGGGTGCTGATCCCAGGCTCAGATTTCCTACGCCGGTTGGCTGCGGCGCCAGCGCCTGAAGGCGTAAAGATCAGCAACATCTTCACCATTAAGGACAACATGGTCGTCCCCAACGTCAATGCCTGCCTGCCCTGGGGCAACAGCATCGAATTGGATGGTCTGGGACATACCGCATTGATTTATCGCCAGCCTGCGGTACAGGCGGTCATAGATGCCCTGAGGGGAAAGGATCAAGCATGATCAAAGAGCTCAGCATTCACACCGAGCAACAGGCCCAGCTGCAAGACATTACCGCCATGGTCCAATCCGCCATCCAGCAGTCGGGAGTGAAGGAAGGGCTGGCAATCCTGTTTGTTCCGCACACCACTGCCGCGGTGACCATCAATGAAAATGCCGATCCGGATGTCGCTACCGACCTGGTCCAAGGCTGGCACAAATTGATCCCCCAGCAGGACAATTACCTGCACTTGGAAGGCAACAGCGCGGCCCACATCAAAAGTAGCCTGATCGGGGCCAGCGAGCAGATTATTATCAAGAACGGCCGGCTGCAGCTCGGGACTTGGCAGGGCATCTATTTTTGTGAATTTGACGGCCCACGCACCAGGCGGCTGCAAATCAAGATTCTCCAAGGGTGACCCGAGTGAAGAGCTGCGCCAGCGCCCCGCATAACCGCGTCAGCCTGCAACAGCTTTCCAGCTATCAACCGAGCGAGGTTGCGCCAGCCCTGGAACAATTGCTGGCACCGCTCGGCGGCATGGCAGCCTTTGTCAAACCCGGCCAACAGGTTTTGCTGAAACCGAATCTATTGGCCGGCAAAGCGCCTGCAAAAGCGGTCACCACCCACCCGGAAATTGTCCGCGCGATGATAGCTCTGGTCCTAAGTGCCGGCGGGATCGTCAGAGTCGGCGACTCACCCGGTATCGGCACCCCCACCAATGTTGCCCGCAAAGCGGGGATACTCGAAATCATTGACCAGACCGGTGTCGAATTTGCCAGTTTTGAAGAGTCGGTGAAAATCCGTCCGCGGGGAGGCACCTTTCATGAATTGGAAGTGGCCCGCGATATCCTCGACGCGGATGTGATCATCAATCTGCCGAAACTGAAAACCCACCAGATGATGGGCCTGACCTGTGCGGTGAAAAATATGTTCGGCGCAGTCATCGGTTTGCGCAAACCGCGCCTGCATCTGCAAGCGGGAACCGATAAAGCCTTTTTTGCCCTGATGCTGCTGGAACTTTGCGAACAACTGGCGCCGACCTTAAATATTGTCGATGCGGTGGTCGGTATGGAAGGTGAAGGCCCCGGCAGCGGCGATCCGGTTCAGATCGGCGCCCTGATCGCCGGCAGCCATGCGCAGGCGGTCGATACGGTGGCCACGGAACTGGTTGGAATGCAGCCGCGGCAGGTCTGGACACAGCAGCAAGCGTTGGAGACCGACCGCCCCTTTTGCAAACTGTCACAACTGGAATTGTTTGGCAGCCCATTGGATGAGTTGCGGATCAGCAACTTCCGGCCGGCGAAATCAACCGATGTCAACTTCGGCCTGCCCGGCTTCCTGAAAAAACAGCTTAAGCACTCGCTGACCGCCAGACCGGCTGTTGAGCAGACCATCTGCAAACTCTGCAACGACTGCGTCACCCACTGCCCCCCTGAAGCAATGCAGATCGAAGACAACAAACTGCGAATCGACTATGAACGCTGCATCCGCTGCTTCTGTTGCCAGGAGCTCTGTCCGCATGGCGCACTGGCAACCGAACAAGGCCTGCTGTTAAAATTGAATAGTTTCTTGCGCGGAAATTAAACTGTAAATTTTTCTTCCCCCGCCCTCAGCGCCTTGCAGTGATCAACCTTTCAGAGCTCAGGCGTTTACAACTCCGAACAAAACAAAAACGGCTGGCAATATAAAATCACCAGCCGCCTTTCTGTTTAAACTGATTCGGAAAACAGCTCAGCGAACCTGAACCACTTCCTTCACTTCAGGAATATTCTCCACCAGGGTTTTTTCGATGCCCATTTTCAGGGTCATGGTCGACATCGGGCAGGAGCCACAGGCGCCAGTCAGCTTAACGCTGACAACCCCATCTTCAGAAACATCAACCAGCTCAACATCGCCGCCATCAGCTTGCAGTGCAGGACGAACCTGGTTCAAAACTTCTTCAACACGTTCTTTCATCGAAATTTCCTCCATATTAAGTATGATGTACTTCTCAGTATAGCGCTCAACTATCGGCGCCCGCAAGCCTGGGAACTTAAAACATCCCCATCGGCAGAGTGATATCCTGAATTTTTCTGGCGCAGAGCAGTTCCGGCCGGCCAACATTTTTTCCCTGCACCAGCACCTTAAAGCTCTCGCCCATTCCGGAATCCGGAATAATCAGGTTTTTCAAAGTCATCCGCAGCGCCTGGGCTTTTTTCGGATCGGTTTCGCGCATCTGCAGTTCAATCAACGCCTCGAGAAATCCCAATCCCATCAAAAAACGATATTGCTCTCCAAAGTAGAGCTCTTCAAGACCCTGCTGCTGACCAACCTTCTGCAATGCAGTAAAATCGATATGGCTGGTAATATCCTGGCAGCCGAGGCGCTGGTAGGGATTTTCATTCGATTGATGACGGTGGTAACAAAGCAGAGTGCCGTTGCGCCGTGCCGGTGAGAACAGCTCTGCAGCCGGATAACCGTAATCGATGGTCAAGACAAAGCCTTTGTCGATCAGGCTGGAAACCTGCTGAAACCAGTCGACGGCCTGCAGGTTAACCTCGCCCCGATTGCCTTCACAGAGTTCGGTGCCGATTAGCTGGAAATACTGCGGGATGGCGCCGCTCGACGGCGGCCGTAATTCTTCAACAAAACCTTCGGTGCTGTTGACAACATAGATCTCCTGTAACTCGCCGTTATTCTTATCGACCAGATGTACCGGAAAGGCATCGACCAGCTCGTTGGTTAAAAAGCAGCCCTGCATCCCCTGCAACTGCTCTAAACGACACCAGGTGATCCGGCCGGCATCCAGATGCTGCTGTAGATTAGTCGCCTGCCCGCGGTGATGGTCGGGGCTGATTTCAACGATTTTATACTGCAGCGCCTGGTAAAACTCTGGAAACTCCTCAGCCAGTGCATCAAGAACATCGAGGCAGAGATGCCCTTCTCCGGCCCCCTGTTCGGCAATGATGAACTCACCTTGACCGAGCAGCTGCCACATCTGTTCCAGCTGCCGGGCGATCAACCGACCAAACAGGCTATGAACACTTGATGAGGTAAAGAAATCGCCCTCTTTACCGATCCGGGTGCGCGGGGAAGTGTAGTAACCATGCTCCGGATGATAGAGACAAGCCTCCATAAACTCAGCAAAAGTCAGCCCACCTTCGACTTCGATCCGCGCTCTTAATAGTTCAACAAGCTCTGCCTTTTCCTCACCCTGCGCCATGCCACCCACCTTGAATTAAACCGCCAGAAAGGGCGCAAGTATAACCAGCCCCGTTGACAAAAACAAGGGTAGCCGCCCTGCGTCACTGAGCCTGCATCGATTTTCAACTATGGGGCACCCTGGTTCACCGGAAAGTTACGCAATTGCCAGCCCCAGATGCCTCCGCTGAGGTTATAAAGCGGGCCGTAACCGTTGCGTGCCAGATAGCTAGAGACCTGAGAGCTACGAGAGCCGACTGCACAGTAGATCAGGATCGGCTTGTCCTTGGGAATTTCACCGATCCGCTTGACAACCTGATCAATAGGAATCAGGGTCGCATTAACCAGGCGAACCTCAAAATATTCTTGCGGGGTGCGGACATCAAGCAGAAAAACTTCTTGGCTCTGCAGCAACTCGCGAGCCTTTACCGCAGAAAGATTTTCAACCTGCATGGCATTGGCAATAAAACCAAACGAACAGAAACACAACAACCCGATAAAAATCTTTTTAAACATGGAAAAATCAACCTCCGGACGGCGTTAGTACGACCATTATATGCATTTTTCCATATATTTACCAAGGGGAATTTTGCAATGCTTGAACTTGGCGTTGATTCATGCCATTATTATCCGCTGGCAGAAACAGCCATTACTTATACTATATAAGATTGGATTTACATAGATGTCACTCGACCGCAATCTGGCTCTGGAACTGGCCCGGGTCACTGAAGCTGCGGCTCTTGATGCCGGCCGCTGGGTTGGCAAGGGCGATAAAATTTCCGCCGATGGGGCTGCCACCGAAGCTATGCGTCGCACCCTGGATGCTATGGACATTAACGGCGTGGTGGTTATCGGCGAAGGTGAGATGGACGAAGCGCCGATGCTCTATATCGGCGAAGAGCTTGGCAGCGGGCTGGATGGCGAGTGTGAAGTCGATATCGCCGTTGATCCGCTGGAAGGGACCACCATCTGTTCCAAAGGGATTAACGGTGCGATTGCCACCATCGCCCTGGCCCCGCGTGGTGGTTTTCTGCATGCCCCGGATATGTATATGGACAAGCTGGTCACCGGTTCGGACGGGATTGGTGCGGTTGATATTCAAAAGTCGGCAGGTGAAAACGTGCTGGCCCTGGCAAAGGCAAAAAGCTGTGACCCGCAGGATCTGATGGTGGTGCTGCTCGACCGTCCCCGGCATGACAAGGCGATTGCTGAGATCCGCCAAATCGGAGCTCGCTGCCAACTGATTACCGATGGCGATGTCGCCCCGGCGATCGCTTCTGCGGTTGAAGGCAGCGGCGTCGACATGATGCTCGGTGTCGGCGGTGCCCCCGAAGGCGTACTGACCGCAGCTGCCATCAAATGTCTTGGCGGTTTCATGCAGGGGCGCCTGGTTTTCATGACCGACGAAGAACGCAGCCGATCAAGCAACATGGGCATTGAAGATTTTGATAAAATATACACAGCAGAGGAAATGGCCCAAGGTGAGGTTTTCTTCGCTGCCACCGGCGTCACCAACGGCGACCTGATTCGCGGGGTGCGTTATTTCTCCGGCGGGGCGAAAACCCACACGGTGGTGATGCGTTCGAAAAGTCGTACCATCCGTTTCCTGGAAACTTTGCACTATTTTGACCACAAACCTGGCTTCCGTTCCTAAAGCCACCTAACGGACGCTATCGTCATAGATCCACGGTCCGACAACACTGGAGAATTGGAGAGAAAGACCCATGGCGATTATTACCATTTCCCGTGAAATGGGCAGCGGCGGCATCCCGATTGTTCATCAAGCTGCTGAAGAACTTGGTTACACCCTGATTGATGGTGACACCATCAAAGACGTCGCATCCGAATATGGCCTGACGTCCGAAGCGCTGCAGCAGGTCGATGAAAAACCGCCGGCCTTTGTCGAACAGCTCGACCGACAGATCGAGCTGAACATGAATCGCATCCAGCTGATCGTGCTGGAACATGCCCTCAAAGGCGATGTTCTGATCTACGGCCGCGGCGGGCAGGACCTGCTCCCCGGCATCAACAACGTCTTCCGGGTCCGGGTGATCGCTCCCTTTGAGGAGCGGATCGAGCGCTGGGCCGAACGGGAGTGGATCGACCCCGATCTGGCCCGTTCACTGGTGCGTAAAAGCGATCAGCAGCGGGCCGGATTTATCAAGTACTACTTTGATCGTAACTGGTCGAATCCGATCGACTATGATCTGGTCATAAATACTTCGCGGCTGTCACACGATACTGCGGTCAAACTGATCGTTGATGGCGTCAAAGACAAGAATCTGGTGGAAAAAAAGAGCGCAGGCAAAGCCAAGCTGAAAGATCTGATTATCCAGAAAAAAATCCAGATTGCCCGCCTGGCCGATGAGCGGATTGAGGACATCTGGTTTCACATCGACGTTGAGGACCGCCAGGTAACCCTCTCCGGGCACGTGTACAGCGAGGACGAACGAAAAGCTGCTCTTGATGATGCCCAGCAGGTCAAAGGCGTGACCGATATTATTGACAATCTGAAGATCGTCGGTTATCGCAACGAGCCGCAAGATCATTAACTCTTTTCGGCCAAACAGATCAACGGACGCCGGCGCTGCCGGCGTTTTGTTATTGAACGATATTCAAGGAGCATGCAACATGGCAGGACATAGCAAATGGGCCAACATCAAACACCGCAAAGGTGCTCAGGATGCCAAGCGGGGAAAAATCTTCACCAAACTGATCAAAGAAATCACCGTTGCCGCTAAAATAGGCGGTGGCGACCTGGAAGCCAACTCCCGCCTGCGCCTGGCGGTTGATAAGGCCAAGCAGGGCAACATGCCGAAAGACAACATCGATCGGGCCATCAAAAAAGGCACCGGCGATCTCGATGGCGTCACCTATGAAGAAGGATTGTTTGAGGGCTATGGCCCCGGCGGGGTCGCCGTGATTGTCGAGTTCATGACCGACAACCGCACCCGCACCGTGGCCGACGTGCGGCACGCCTTCAATAAGTATGGCGGCAGTCTCGGCGTCAGTGGCTCGGTCGCCTTCATGTTTGACCGCAAAGGGCAGATCATCTTCAACGAAGAAAATGATTTCGAAACCATCTTTGAAGCCTCCCTGGAAGCTGGCGCGGAAGATGTCAAGGAAGAGGATGGCATCATTGCAGTGGTCACCGACCCAAGCGAATTCGAAACCGTCAGGAACGCCCTTGAAGCGCAGGGCTTGAAATATCAGGCGGCCGAAGTCACCATGATTCCACAGAACATGAACCCGGTTGAAGGCAAGCAGGCTGAATCACTGATGAAGATGATCGACGTACTGGAAGACAATGACGATGTCCAGAACGTCCACGCCAATTTCGACATCTCTGACGAAGAGATGGAAAAGATCATGGGTTAATCGGCGATTCGAGCACCTAACGCTATGCGCATTCTCGGCATCGATCCTGGCAGCAAAGCCACTGGCTACGGATTTATCGAGCAACAAGGCAATCGCCTGATTCATCTGGATAATGGTGCCATCTTTACCCAAAGTAAGGACCCGCTAGCTACGCGTTTGCAACGAATTTACCAGGAACTGAACCGGCTGATCGAAGAATATCGACCGGATGCGGTGGCGGTGGAGCAGGTGTTCATGGCGAAAAACCCAGCTTCCGCATTAAAATTGGGCCACGCCCGCGGCGTCGCCTTGCTGGCGGGCATCAATGCCGGCCTGCCAGTTGCCGAATACTCTGCGCTGCAGGTCAAAAGCAGTGTTGTCGGGTATGGCCGCGCTGGCAAGCACCAGGTGCAACAGATGACCAAGACCCTATTGAACCTGCCGGAAATTGCCCAGGAAGATGCCGCCGACGCCCTGGCGGTTGCCATTTGCCACGCCCACAGCCATCATTTAGCCGCCCAAGTGCAGCGCAACAGCCAACTCCTGCAGGAAAAACGTCGATGATTGCCCTACTGACCGGCCAACTGGCCTACCGCAGCCCCGAACAGATCATTGTTGACGTCGCCGGCGTCGGCTATCGGCTACAGATTCCTCTTTCGACATTTTACACCCTGCCGGAGCAGGGCCAGGTGCAGTTGCGGGTCCATACCCACGTCAAAGAGGATGCTATCCAGTTGTTCGGTTTTCAGAGCGAGGCGGAAAAAGACCTCTTTGCCTTACTGATCTCGGTCTCCGGGGTTGGCCCTAAATTGGCGATAACCATCCTCTCGCACATTCCCACCGATGAGCTGGCCAACGCCCTTTGTCAGAGCGACATCCCGCGTTTGACAGCGATTCCGGGGATCGGTAAAAAGAGTGCCGAACGCCTGGTGCTGGAACTGCAGGACAAGGCCGCGGCCCTGGCTGTCGCTGGAACCATCAAACCGGCCGGCAACACCATTCCTGCTGGAGACGCTTGTCAGCAGGACGCCCTGTCGGCCCTGGTCAACCTGGGCTATAAAGAGAACCTGGCGAAAAAAGCCTTAAAAAGTTTGCAGGTTGCCCCTGGCACCCCTCTCGAAGAGGTCCTCAAAGCCGCTCTGAAACTCCTCGTTAAATAGGTGGAAGCTGCATGACTGATCGCCTGATCGCCGCCGACGGCCTGCCTGAAGAAGACAACTACGAAGCCGGACTGCGTCCTCGATCCCTGCAGGAATATGTTGGTCAGACCAAGGCGAAACGCAACCTGCAGGTATTTATCGATGCTGCCCGCAGGCGTCAGGAAGCACTTGATCATGTGCTGTTCTTCGGCCCACCCGGTCTGGGGAAAACCACTCTCGCTAATATTATCGCCCAGGAAATGGGCGTCAGCATCAAAAGTACTTCAGGTCCGGTGATCGAAAAAGCCGGCGATCTGGCAGCAGTGCTAACCAACCTAGAAGAGGGTGATGTCCTGTTTATCGACGAGATCCATCGCCTGTCGCCGGTAGTCGAAGAAATTCTTTACCCGGCGATGGAGGATTATCAGCTCGATATTATGATCGGCCAAGGTCCTTCAGCCCGCACCATTAAGCTCGACATCCCCCGCTTTACTCTGGTCGGCGCCACCACCCGCGCCGGGCTGCTCTCTTCGCCCTTGCGGGATCGCTTCGGGGTGATCAGCCGGCTGGAATTCTACAGCAACGATGAGTTGACCACTATCGTCAAACGTAGCGCCGGGATCCTCGGTATCAGCATCGACCCCGAAGGCGCCAGCGAGATCGCCCGCCGCAGTCGCGGCACCCCACGGATCGTTAATCGGCTGCTGCGCCGAGTGCGCGACTTCGCCGAAATCGAAGGCGACGGGGTCATCACCTGCCAACTGGCGGACAGCTCACTGCAGCGGCTTGAAGTTGATCATCAGGGCCTCGACTTTATGGACCGGCTGCTGCTGCTGTCGATCATCGATAAATTTTCCGGCGGACCGGTGGGTCTAGACACCTTGGCAGCAGCCATTGGCGAGGAGCGCGACACTATCGAGGACGTTATCGAGCCCTATCTGATCCAGCAAGGGTTTCTCAACCGCACCCCGCGTGGCCGGGTAGCGACCGAAAGCTGTTTCCGCCACTTTCAACGTACTCCTACGGATCCGGGCGACAATGGTCCGCTGTTCGGCTGAGTGTTCTACCTCTGCATGAATCCTGAACTTCAAGCATTTGCCAGGCAGCTGGCAACCTGGACCGAGCTGGTCATCGAGAATGGTCGGACGCCCTTTCGCCGGGTCGACCTGTTCCCGGCGGTTCACACCGCCCAAGGGGTCCTGCAACCGCCACTGATTTTCTGGATCAACCGGCAGAGTATGATGGCCGGCGGGATTCTGTTGCTGCCTGAGCAGGACCTGGCGACCGAGCTGCAGCGTGGCCGCAGCATTGCAGAGGCTCTAGGCTTACGCCACTTTGTCACCTGGGAAAGCGACCAGCTGCGCATCTGGGAACTGCGGGCAGCAACCGTCGAGGTACACCAGCAGTTCGCCTTCCCCGGCAGCAACGATCCTGATTCCTATCGCCACCTGCTCAGCAAACTCCTCGAAGCACTGAAACTGCTTGCGGTTCTCGGCCTGGTGCCGGCGGCGGAACTCTCGGCGAACTACCTGCACAATCTGTTTCAGACCACCCTTGAGATTGCCCTACCCCCGCTGGTCAACAGCTTTCGCAGCCAACGCGCCCGGGAAGACAGCCAACGGGCAACCGATGCCGATCAAGCAGCCGTGGAGGCGGCTCGCCTGACCTTGCTACAACTCCTGACCCTGCTCTGGCACCAGCAGCTCCCGGGCTCGATTTTACCCGAAAAACTGGAGCGCGCCATCGATCTGTCGCTGCCCAATCTACCTGAGCATCTGCAACAGCCGCTCACGCAGAAAGTTTTTCAGGAGCAACCAGCACTCCCCTACGAAACTGCGGTCTGCTTTCACCACTTGTTGCTGCGCCTCCGGCAGATCGGCTGGAAACAGCCCCAGCTGCGAGCTCGCAACGCCCTGGAAAATCTCATCGGCAGCTGGTATCCAGAGGCTAACACCTGCGACCTGGCTCAGATCTGCCTTTATCCGCAAACCCCCAGGCTAACCTCAAGCAGCCAACTGATTGTTTCCGATTCCGCGGTATTACTTGCCGCCGTGGCGCTGCTCGATGATCTTCATCAGCAGCCGATCAGGCAACAAGTTTTTGGCAGCATCTTCAACCTGCAGCTGCCCACTGCGGCCAGCCTGACAATCGGCGGACAGCTCGAGAACCAGAACAGTCCAAGCCGGGAAGAACGGCAGCAATTCGACACCCTGCTTCGTAACTCCTGGCCGAATCGTCGGTTTCGGCTGCCCAGCGGCAGTCCACTATGGCTCTGGGAAACCCTGCACCTGCTAGGGCTCGGAAAAAAAGGCTGTGAGTTAAGCCTAAGGTTGCCACTAGAAGCGCTTCAAACAGCTGCTGAGGACCCACTTTGGACGGTAGTAACGGAAGCCTACAGCCTGCAGAGCGTTCAGCTCCTTGAAAACAGTCAGCTCAAACTTGAACTCAGTGAGCTAACGGCCTCAGCCCCGATTATCAGCATAGAAACCGCCACCCAGACCCGGGACCTCTCTCCGGCAAAATCTGCGGCAGTTCAGCGCAGTCAAATCCTCCTGGCACTGCAACTGCCGGAGGCTATCTATCGGCTATTAGATCACGAGCTCAGTTGGCCGCCGGGACAAGCTGTCGAAATCCCCGAACAAGTGGATCTGCAACTATACTCCAGATCCAGGCTGGGCCAAGGACTCTGGAAACTGTTATCGGTAGAGCCGATCCCAGGCACAGCATCAGCGCTGTCTGAAGCGGCTTGCAGGCTTGGCTGGCCAATCCCCCAAAGGGATCTACTTGGGAAACTGGCCAGAACAATCCAAGATACTGCGGAAGCGCCCCCAGCCGACCTTGATCAAATCCTCGCCGAGCTGCTGGATTGCCCTGCAGTGGCTGATTTTGTGCTGCAATCTGGCGCCCCCCAGGAACAGCGCTTCAGTCGCGAACAATTGTCGCATAAAGAGCTGCGGGAGGAATTAGTCCAACAACTGCAAGCAGAAGGAATTCCGACGTTCCCAGAACAGTACCTCTACTTTCTCGAGGCCCCGCAGATGCTGCGCTATCAGCTGCGGCTACCGCTGGAAATCGTCAGTGAATTCCTCGGCCAGATCGAACTGCGCGATGCGGCCGGACAGCAGATTCAGGTTTACGGTGAAGAGCAGGCAAAGGCTTTGCTGCTCTGCGCCGAACTGGAAAAGACCGAGGTTGAACTGCCCGCTGATCGACAGCAGGTCAGCTTGCTGCTAGACCACTATAAACAGGATCTCCAACAGCTATATCAGCAACTGAACAGCCTCTGCTACAGTCGCCAGGAAGATGCCAAGGTTGCGCGCAAGCTGGTGCGTAAAATCTGGAAAAAACTGCATGTCCCCAGCCTGAAATGGCTTAAGGACTGACTTTCACAAAGATTCTGAAGAAGCTGAGTGAACACTCAAAGTAAGCTTCATCCATCAGAAACAGGAGCACTGAACATGCGAATCTTACTGCATATCTGTTGCGGTAACTGCGCCATCTATCCGGTAAAAACCATGCGTGAGCAAAACCACGAGGTTGCCGGCTATTTCTACAATCACAACATTCACCCTTATCAGGAATTCCGTCGACGCCTGGAAACGACCCGTGAATATGCGGAAAAAGTTGAGCTGCCGGTCAGTTTTGACGAGAACTACCGGCTAGAAGAATTCCTCGCCGCGGTTGCCCAGGAGCCACTCAAGCGCTGTCAGTATTGCTACCGGTCGCGCCTCACGGCAACCGCTCAACAGGCCAAACAGCTTGGTTTTGAGGGGTTTAGCACCACCTTGCTCTATTCCCGCTATCAAAAACACCAGGAGATTGTCGACTTTGGCCAGGAGCTAGCACGGGAACAGGATCTCGTCTTTCATTATGAAGATTTTCGGGTCGGCTGGAACGATGGGATCAAAATTTCCAAAGAAATGGGGCTTTACCGACAACAGTATTGCGGTTGTATCTATTCGGAAAAAGACCGTTACGCACCCAAGAGCAGTCAATAACAATCTCTTCCGCCAGCAGAATGGCGGATTGAAGAGTAAACTGAAGCTGTTATAATCTCTGCAGGTTTTCACAATTATTGGTGCACAACAGGAGGTCGTCATGCTCGAATTTGCTGAAAAGACCCTGCTTGCCGGTATCGGAGCCCTATCACTGACCCAGAAAAAGGGCGAGGAGCTGCTCGAGGAACTTAAAGATCGGCTCAACCTGACGGAAGAAGAGGGTAAAAAATTACTCTCCAAAATTCAGGATGCTGCCAAGGAAAATCAGCAGCGGCTGGAAAATATTGCCAGGGAAGAGGTGCAAAAAACCTGTGAGCGGCTGGGGGTGGTTACGGCTGAAGACTATGACAAACTGCAGAAAAAAGTGGAACAGCTGGAAAAACAGCTGAAAGCCCAAGCGAAATAATCTTCCAGCCATTTCGATGCTGCAATTTACCCGGATCAATCGGAACATCCGTTCGCTCAAACGCTATCGCCAAGTCCTAGGTATCCTGATCAAATATGGATTTGGCCATATCGTCGAACAGCTCAACATCGATTACTATTTCGAACTGGGCAAAAGGATTGTTTCCCTAGGTACAGCCTCCCGAGAACTAGAACGTCTCTCGCAAGGGGTACGATTGCGTCTTGCCCTTGAAGAGTTGGGTCCCACCTTCATCAAACTGGGCCAATTGCTTTCGACCCGCCCTGACATTGTCCCTCGCGAATACCTGCCTGAGCTGCAGAAACTTCAGGATCGAGTCCCAGCCGTTTCCACGGAAGAAATCATGGCGGAACTCCACCGCGACCTGGGGGCTCCGGTGGAAGAATTAGTGGAACGTTTCGACCCCACCCCTCTGGCGGCAGCAAGCATCTCGCAGGTGCATCGCGGCACCTTGAAGAGCGGCGAAGAAGTGGTGTTTAAAATCCGTCGTCCCCAGGTGGCAAAGGCTATCGAAACCGACATCGATATTTTAATGGGTCTTGCCTATCTGGTCGAAAAACATCTACCGGGCGGCGAAATGTACAATCCTATCGGGTTGGTCAAAGAGTTTCGTCGCGCGATCAATCGTGAGCTCGATTTTTCTCGCGAAGGGCGCACCATCGAACGCTTCGCCAGTAATTTCAGCGACGATAAGACGGTCTGCGTACCGCAGGTTTTCTGGGATTATACCGGCAGTGCCGTATTGACGATGGAATATGTCCCAGGGATTAAGATTTCCCATAACCAGGAGTTGCTGGACGCTGGCTGTGATCCGAAATTACTCGCCAAGCGTGGCGCAGACGCTTTTTTACGGCAGGTTTTCGAACACGGGATATTTCATGCCGATCCGCACCCGGGGAATGTCCATGTCCTTCCGGGAAATGTCATCTGCATGTTCGATTTCGGCATGGTCGGTCGCTTGGATGAGGACCTCAAAGCGCAACTGACCGAATTGCTGCTCGGGGTTATCAACAAAGACGTAGATCTGATTATTTCGCAGCTGCTCTACTCTGGAGAGCTGCACGACGAGTCGAATTTAAGAGATCTCAAACGGGATCTGTCTGAGTTTATCGACGACTATTATGACCTACTGCTGCAGGACATTAAGGTCGGCAAGCTTCTGATCGATTTCATTGAAATCCTCACCGAATACCAGATCAAGTTCCCCGCCAACATGCTGCTCCTAGCCCGCGCGCTGGTCGCCATCGAAGGCCTTGGCCGCCAGCTCGACCCGAAATTCAACATGATGGAGCAACTTAAGCCCTTTGCAGAAGAGATTTTTCGCGAGCGTTATTCCCCCAGCAACGTCTCTAAGGATTTGACGCGAACCCTACAGTCCTACCACGCCCTGAGCAAAAGTCTGCCGAAAGACATTAAAGAATTTATCAACCGGGTCAATCGAAATAAATTTAAAATTGACCTGGAACACCGCGGCCTGGAAAGACTCATCACCGATCTGGACAAATCGACCAATCGGATCTCTTTCAGTATGGTGATTGCCGCCCTGATCATTGGCTCGTCTTTGGTTATGCAGACGGACAAAGGGCCCATGCTGTTCGGCTTTCCTATGTTGGGCCTGCTCGGCTATTCGGTGGCCGGTTTCCTCGGGTTCGGTCTGGCGATTGCCATTTTGCGCTCTGGTCGCATGTAAGCACCTGATAAAATGTGGCCCGCCCGGCACAGGTTGCCATTTACCTTCTTGCATATCCGCCACAGAAAAAGCCCTCGTGGCAATCTTGCTACCACCAAACAACCTGGTTACAACCACTTAGCTGACCTTGAAAACTGGCCAGTTTTTTGCATATACTAAGTATGTTATTTTTTGCAACACAGACTGAAAGATAAGTAAATGATTCTGCAAAAGACCTTAAAAAGCACAAAGACCATCTCTGGTATCGGGCTGCATTCCGGAGCACGTATCAGCCTCAAGCTACGGCCGGCTACAGCAGATACCGGGATTGTTTTCCACCGTACCGATGGGGAGAGAACCGTTGCCATCAGGGCGATTGCTGAAAATGTCATCGATACAAAAATGGCCACAGTCATCGGCCACGATGGTCTCAGTGTTTCGACTATCGAACACTTCATGGCCGCCTTGGCAGCTTGCGGCATCGACAATCTGCATGTTGATATCGACGGCCCGGAGGTTCCGGTACTGGACGGTAGCGCTGCCCCCTTTATCCGGGAGATCCAGCAGGCGGGGACCAAAACTCTGGCAGCGAGCCGTAAGTTCATTGCGATCCGCAAACCTCTGGAGATCATCGAAGGGGAAAAACGGATCAGTATTATTCCTTCACGTTTTTTCCGCATCACCTTCGATATCGCCTTCGACCATCCGGCGATTTCAATCCAGCAGTACAGTATGAAATTCAGCACTGAAAGTTTTTGCAAAGAGATTGCGCCAGCCAGAACTTTCGGTTTCCTGCAGGAAGTCGAGGAGCTTAAGGCCAACGGCTTGGCCCGAGGTGGTTCGTTGGAAAATGCCGTGGTTATTGACAAGAATGGCGTCATGAACCCTGAAGGACTGCGCTTCCATGACGAATTCGTTCGGCATAAGATTCTCGACTCATTCGGCGATTTCAGCCTGATAGGACATTCTTTGCTCGGACATATTCGAGCCTTCAAAGCAGGGCATGACCTGAACGCTAAAATGGTGGAAAAAATTCTCGAGAATCCGGATCACTGGACCTATGTCGAGTTCAGCGAGCAAGCCCTTCAGGAAGCTCAGCGTTCCAGTGCCCAAAGCTTTGCCTTCGATTTGGCCTGGAGCAAGGCCTGATAATTCATTCATAAACCGTCTTTGGCAGCCCTATGTGGCTGCCATTTTTCATGTTATGCAAGCAATGCTGGCAAGAAGCGTGTATTAAGCCCGTCTGGTTCCTACAAGCGAGCCTTCTTCAGCGATTTGCCGTGAGGGCGCCCGCATGCCGACCGACCCCGCAAAGTTCCCGAACGAAACAAAGTCACGCCGCCGCTTCCGCGAATGGCTGTTGGTCATTCTGATTGTTCTACTGCTTCTGCTCATTCCGCAACTTGAAACCCAGCTGTTTGACCTGACCACCCAGTTGCCAATCAGCAACAGCGTTGTTGCTCTCGCGTTAATCAACTTAAACATCCTGCTGGTCCTGCTGTTCATTTTCCTGATCTTTCGCAACCTATTGAAACTCTTCCTCGACCGCCGTCGCGGGGTACCTGGGGCAAAGCTTCGCAGCAAGCTGGTTGGGGCGTTTGTTGCCCTGTCACTGATCCCAACCATGCTGTTGTTTTTTGTTTCCGCGGCCTTCATCAGCAGCAGCATTGAAAACTGGTTTAACACCCAAGTCGAAAAAGCCCTGGATGAATCCCTGAGCGTCGCGCAGACCTATTATCGCAACTCGGAAGCTAACGCTCTCTATTATGCAGACCAATTGGCCCAGCGGATCAAGCAGAACAAATTACTCAACGAAGAAAATCTGCCACAGTTGCGGCAGCTCATCAAAGAAAAACAAGAAGAATACAACCTTGGCATTGTCGAGGTTTTTTCCGCCACACATGAAGAATTAGTCAGGGTTGCCAATCCGAAATTACCGATCATAGAAATCACGACTGCAACCTCCGATCCAGTTCGCGAAGGTCTGCAAGGCACCCGGTTTTCTCAAATCTCTCCGGTTGGCAAAGCGGACCTTATTCGAGGAATTGTGCCCGTTCAATCCAACTGGAATCCCAAAGATATTGTCGGAGCGGTAGTCGTAAACTATTATGTCCCCTATTCGCTGATCAACAAAATGAAAGAGATCTCCTCATCGGTAGAGCAGTACAAAGCCACCAAGTCGATCAAGAGCCAGATCCAACAAAGTTACGTTGTCATCCTGCTCCTGATCGCTCTCATCATTATCTTTCTGGCAACCTGGTTCGGCTTCCATCTGGCTCGAGGCATAACCGTACCAATCAAAGAACTGGCGATGGCGACCTCCCGAGTCGCCTCGGGCGACCTTGATATTCAGCTGGAAACCCGCAGTACAGATGAAATCGGTACTCTGGTCACCGCTTTTAACAAAATGACCACCGATCTTCGCCAGGGCCGACTTGAGGTCGAGGTGGCCAACCAGGAACTGCAGCAGTCCAACCTTGAATTAGATCAACGCCGCAACTACATGGAGATTGTTCTCGCCAACGTGACCGCTGGGGTCATTTCAGTTGATCGCTACGGCCGCTTGACCACCGTCAACAAATCGGCAGAAACGCTATTACATTTCAAGGCTCAGGCTGCCTTGGGAAAAGATTTTCGCGAGGTTATCCCGGATGTCTATATGCCGCAGATCATGGAACTTCTTAAAGAACTATTTTATTCCGAAAAAGGCACAATTCGCAAGCAGCTCAGCCTGCCGATCGGTAATGATAAATATACTCTGTTAGTAAACCTGACCACTCTGCGGGATGAACAAACCAATTTCATGGGAACGGTGGCGGTTTTTGATGATCTGACGCAGCTCTTTAAAGCCCAGCGAATGGCCGCCTGGCGCGAGGTAGCTCGCCGGATTGCCCATGAGATCAAAAACCCTCTAACCCCAATTCAACTTTCTGCGCAGAGGTTGAGACGTCGTTATCTGGGACAATTTCCGGAAGAGGACAGAGTGTTTGACGAATGCACGCAGATGATCAGCCGTCAGGTCGATGAACTTAAGAATTTGGTAAACGAATTTTCCAGCTTTGCCCGCATGCCGGCGACCAAACCGAGCAAAAATAATTTGAATGAAATAGTCAACGAATGTCTGGTCCTTTATCAGGAGGCGCATAAAAAAATCCGCTTTAAAACCATTCTTGACAAAGCCATGCCAATATCGAGTCTTGACCGTGAACAAATCAAACGAGTCATCATTAATCTTTTTGAGAATGCGATCGCCGCAATCAAGGACAAGGGTGAAATCGGTATTGAAACCATGTACAATCCAGAATTGGAAATCATCTCATTGACAATTTCCGATTCTGGACCGGGAATCCCGGCAGAAGATAAACCACGCTTGTTTGAGCCGTACTTTTCCACCAAAAAGTCTGGCACGGGGTTGGGTCTGGCTATCGTCTCTTCCATTATTGCCGACCACAACGGCTATATCCGGGTTCGTGACAACTCACCACAGGGCGCACTTTTCATCATTGAGCTGCCAGCAAATAAAGCCTAGGCTAGCGATTACTAGAAGGAGCGACACCTAAATGGAAAGCATACTCATCGTTGATGATGAACAGACTATCTGTCAAAGCCTGGAAGGCATTTTGGAGGATGAAGGCTTTCGGACAGCCTTTGCAGCCTCCGGAGAAAAAGCCCTGGCAATGATCCAGGCGGAAGACCCTGACTTAGTATTGCTGGATATCTGGATGCCAGGGATCGATGGCCTGGAAACCTTAAAAAGAATCAAGCAGGCCCGCCCTCAGCAACTGGTTATTATGATGAGCGGCCACGGCTCGATCGAAACCGCAGTCAAAGCGACCCGTCTCGGTGCCTACGATTTTATCGAAAAACCCCTATCCCTGGAAAAAGTTCTGCTGTCGATTCAGAACGCCATGAAAATTGGCCAACTTGTGGCAGAAAACCAGGCACTAAAAGAAAAAATAAGTCGCGATTATGAAATGATCGGTGAAAGCCTACCGATCAGGAAATTAAAAGAACAGATCAAAATCGCCGCACCAAGCTCAGGCTGGGTATTGATTACCGGGGAAAATGGCACCGGCAAAGAACTGGTCGCCAGAGCGATCCATAATCAGTCAACTCGCTCGCAAAAACCTTTCGTCGAAGTCAATTGCGCTGCGATTCCGGAAGAGTTGATTGAATCAGAGCTGTTCGGACATGAAAAGGGAGCGTTCACCGGCGCTACAGCCGCTCGCAAGGGAAAATTCGATCAAGCCCACAGCGGCACTCTGTTTCTCGATGAAATCGGCGATATGAGCCTGAAAACTCAAGCCAAAATCTTGCGTATCCTTCAGGAGCACAAGTTCGAGCGGGTCGGCGGCAATCGAACTATCGAGGTCAATGTCAGGGTCATTGCGGCAACCAATAAAAACCTGGAAGAAGAGATCCAACAGGGCAACTTCCGTGAAGACCTTTACTTCCGACTTAATGTCCTGCCGTTTATCGTCCCTTCGCTGCGGGCTAGAAAAGATGACATTCAACGCCTCATCAAACATTTCCTACAATATTTCTGCAGCAAAGAAAGCCGCGAAATAAAAACCGTCTCTCCCGAAGCCCTTGAGGCCTTGAGCAAATACAACTGGCCTGGAAATGTCCGTGAACTCAAAAACCTGATCGAGCGCCTGGTTATAATGACCCCCTCACAGGTGATCGATGTACCTGACCTACCGCATGCAATCAATAAAAAAAGCAACCTGAACCCAGCAGAGGCTCCAGTGTTAGCTGAGATGCCAGACTCCTATCGAGAAGCAAAGGAATTATTTGAAAAACAATTCCTGTTCGAAAAACTCGAAAAACATAGTTGGAATATATCCAGGACGGCTGAAGAAATAGGTCTAGAACGATCAAATTTACATCGAAAGATAAAAGCTTACGGCATCGAGCAAGTCAAAGCTTAAACAGGAAAAACAGCCTCGATAAAACTGGAGGCTGTTTTTTTATGGAATTTCGTCCTAAATTTTGAATCGGGTAGGAGGCGGGATTACTCCCGCCGTCCTCCCACACCACCGTGCGTACGGTTCCGTACACGGCGGTTCACGAAACGTGTTGAAAACTGTGGAA
>CAMYNC010000029.1:0-24631 GCA_947259685.1 uncultured Desulfuromonadales bacterium
GCAATCTCATGGGCAACCCTGGTTCCCCGGGTTGAGCCGACCCGCAGATGGCGAAAGGCCGCAGCCTGATGATCCGGATGATTCTCTTGCAACAGTTTGCTGCGAACTTTATCGCTCAGCGTCGGTGGCCCCTGGCACTCGGCCCTGGCGGTGGGGAGACCGTCGATCTTCTGCACTAATTCCGCTGGATACATGGTTTAGTCCTTTCCAGTGTCCTGAATCTGTCGGCAGAGAGCCTCCAGTTCATCGCCGGTTTTCCCCTGTAACTTTGCCCAGCCCGCTTCCTGCTTAAAATTATCCTGTTCCGCTAGCCGCTGTTGCAAATTTCCCGGCTGCGGCTGACTGCAGCCCCAGGCCCGCTGCAGAAACAGCCCGACAAAGTGCGGCGAAATTCCGCGCGGGCAGCGCGAAGCGCAGAGACCGCACATAATGCAGCCGCGCATCCCTTTTGCCACCGCGGCAAAATTACCGACCAATGCCCCCTGCATCACCTTGGCGACATCGATCCACTCGGGGCAGACATTGCACCCCTTACAATTATTGCAGGTCTGAAACTCTGGATAGAGATCCGCTAGCCGCTCTCCCGGTGCCGCCAGGGCCGACTGGTCATGGATCGCCCGGCGGGAAGGAAAAAACGGCAGCATGATCACGTTCATCTGCGGTTGCACCAGGGTCTGACAACCGAGCCCGAACTTGACCCGCCGGCCACCCTCTTCCATGTAGGCGATGGTGCAGGCGCCGCAGAGTCCGGAAAGACAGCCGATGCCGCGCTTGACATCGTGCCCGGTGTCCCAGAGCGCCTCGATCACCGTCACCCCGGCCGGCACCTCGATCTTTCGCCCCTCCAACTCGATGGTTATCAGTTCAAGTTCTTTATTCATCAATTCACCCTTTCAGCGCCCGCAGTTGGCGCGCCCTAGGCCAGATAACGCAACTGCGAGTTGGGGGTCCGGCAATCCATGTCGGTGCCGCGACTGAGATGATCGGCGATTTCCGCGGCAATCCCCGGCATCCGGCCGTAGAGGAACAGGCGGAAGACCGCATCCTGCATCGCTTCGCTGGTCACGGTTCCGGCCTGCAGTTGCGGCCAGAAGAGTTCCAGCGACAGGGTCGCCAGCATCGCATCGACATTGACGCAAAAGACGTTGCGGGTCGCACCGACAGCGTAGAGCTGCTCGACCAGATGATGATAGAAGGTCAGGAAGGGATTGCTGATCCCCTGCTGTTTCAGCAGCTCGCCGATCCGTTCTTCACGCGGATCGACGTTCACCGGCTGGCCGCGGAAAACCGGGTGGTTGATGCAGGGAATCGGCGGCGGTGGTGAGGTGCCACGCTGGTTGCGTTTGATCTCCAGGTAGTTGCGGGCGCACTCTTCCGCTAACTGCTGCAACCACTGGTCCCGCTCCTCTGCGGCGACCTGATAGGGGTCCTGTCCTTTAAAAACCTCGAGCAGATAGGCGATCGCCCTAAAGCCGTTGCCGCCGTGAGCCAGGCCGGTATTGGTCATGAAGCCGGCATAGGCAGTGGTGACACCATTGCCAGCACTGACAGATTCTTTCGCGCCCATGGAACTCAGGGTGCCCGGGCCATTGCTGACCGTCAGGTTAAGCAGCGCATTCAGCTCAAATCGCTCGGCACTGTTTTGCGACGGGCGACCGAACAGGCTGCGGAACTGGGTTTCGACAAAATCCTGCTCGAATGTCGCCGAACTCTCTTCCGGCCAGAGCGGGGTGACCGCACCGGCAGCAACCACCAGACCGTGCATCGCCATATGGATACCGATTTCAACCGCCGTAGAGCGTGGAATCCGGCGATTTTTCAAGGCCGGCCAGGCCCAGCCAAGCAGGATTGCACTGGCTAACAGACCCATCGGATTGGTCCGCTGCTCCTGGTCCTGCTCGCGGGCACTGTACTGCTCGGCAAACTGGGTCAGAACCGTTTCACCGCCAAGCGACTGCAGTAACCTTTGGCAATAGGCAGCCCAGGCGCTGTCTTGCGCAGCACTTTGCTCTTTCGGCAGATCAAGACCGGCCAGGGCTTGCTGAAGCAACTCGTCATTCGGCTCCGCCTGGGCAGAAGTGGCATGGAAAAAATGATCGATCAGAGCGTTACTGATCGCCAGCTGATTCTGGAAACTGCGATTATGACCAGTCAACAACATCTCCGCAGCCAAGTACGCATTCGGAGTGCAGGCATTGTCGCGCCCCTGGGCGGCGACCGGCAGGCTGCGCTGCTCGGCTTTCTGGGTCAGCCAATTGAAGAGAGCATTGGCCAAGGGGGCAGACTGCTCCGGCAGTTGGTAACGCAGCAGGGAGAAGAGACAGCTCAAGGCAAAGGGCTGCTCCACCAGATCCAGAATCGGTGTGCCGTAGAGTTCGGTCTGCTGAGTTTCCGTGACCACCCGGGTGGCGCTGGAGGCGTTGCGCATCGATTCGCGCGCCAAGGCGGCACCGACCTGGAGGTTGGCCTCGGCCAGTTGCAGATCGTAGGGGGATGGCGGGCTCACCGGGGACAAACAAAGCTGCTCGGGTAGCGGCAAACCCTGATGGTTGACCATCCAGGGTTTCAGAGACAGGTCTCCTTCCGCCGCAAAGTCCGACGCTTCGCCAAACTGATCCATCACCGCCTTGACGGCCGCCGGCATGTCCTGAATCGTCTCTACCCGCACCCCGCGCGGACTGACCTGCGGATTGCTCGCGGAAAATGCCCCGACACCGAAGTAATCATCGAACCAGTTTTCCTTGGCAAAAGCGTCGTCCCCGCCACCGGACATAGCTCCGGCATGCCCACAAGGGCGCATCAAGCGGCTCTTCCAGCGGCCGGTCACACAGGCGATGATCGGTTTGCTGATCTGCAATTCACCGGAATTGATCCAGTCGATCGCCTGTTTTTCGTAATAGCCGCCCGGCTCGATATAGATCACCACCGCCTTGGTGCGTGGGTCGTTCTCGGCGCAATAGAGGAATTCAGCCAGGGCAAACTGGATATACAGATCCTTACCGCTACTGAAGATGGTCGAGGTGCCGAACCCGCTGGTTTTCAGATATTCCGCCATAGTGGTGCAAAAGTTCCCGGAGTTGCTGTAGATGGCGATGCTTCCCTTTTTCAAACAGCCGGCGGGGTTGTCGCCGCCGACCGCGCCGCCGATCCGCACCTGGTCCCAGGAGTTGGCAATCCCCAGGGAGTTGGCGCCGAACACATCGACCTTACGATTCTGAGCGACATAGCGGATCAATCGTGAATCGTTAACCGGGACCTTCTCAGTGACGATAAAGATTTTTTTCAACTGCGGGTTGTGGACACAGAGTTCCGAAACCGCGTGGCTGACCGCCATCGGCGGCAGGTAGATCACTCCGGTATCGAAGGGAAGATCCTGCTTCATCACCTCGGCGACACTGCCGTAGACCGGAATCGGACCGATCGGGGTGTCCAACTCTTCACCGACGCTGCCGTACTGCACCCCGGCAACCACGTTGCCGCCGCTGAACTGATGGGACAGCGGGGTCACCTGACTGCTCTCGGTGCCGAGGATATTCATCACGCAGACCCGCGAATGACTGTTGGCCAGTTCGTGAAGACTCTGAGCACCCACAAAATAGGGGAAAGGCTTCTGGTTCGACATGAACGACCTCCTTTACAGACCTGAAGTTGCACCGGAGCGGCGGTTGGGACTCTGTTCTTCCAACCAACGATCCAAATCGAGGGCATATTGAATGACACTGACCAGACTGCTGTCATAACCGAAAAAGGAATAAGGAATCTGCAGCCGATCGAGAATGTCACGGGCGTAGGTCAATCCTTCAACCAGTCGCGGTCCGCCCCGACCGACCACCACATGAATATCGGGATTCAGCTCGATCGCCTCGCGCAGGGCATCGAACATCCCTTTGAAGGTGTTGAAGATGTCGGTGTTATTCGCCCGGCCGCCGATGATCAACAGCACCCGGCTCTGCTGCAGCCAATGACGCATGGTGATTTCGGCGATCGCTTTCATCTTCTGGTAGGGCGGATTGCCGCCGAAATCAGAGGAGAGGATCGCCCGATCGCCGAGCACTTCAGTGGCGACGCTGTTGGCCCCGCCGCCAAACATAAACGGCAGGATGGTCCCCTGCGGATTGATCTCGACCACATCACTCTGCCCCTGGTGGGTGCGCAGGACGTTGATTTCTGCCTCGAAGCGAGAAAGTTCGGTGGAGAAAACCTCCTCGGGAAAGCCGAGCCGCCGCCAGGCCGGATTGTCCTGATCGAAAGCGGCCTTGATATCGCAGGCAACCGGAACGTAGCGTTCATCAATCAGCGCCATGCGGATCGGGTTCAGTTCCAGCACGGTTAAACCGTAGCTATCGTAGAGCTGCCAGAGTTTCGGCAAATGCTGCACCAGCGGGCTGATGTACTGCGCCGGGCAGTCGAGTTCGCGTAGCGCATCGTGGATGTGGAAGGCTTTCAGGCCGGTTGCTGGGTTGAAGGAGATGATTTTCTTCCGCTCGGGAGGAATCTCCTCAACCTCGATGCCGCCATCGGTGGTCAGGGTCAGCACCGGGCTGCGGTATTCGGTCGAAGCGCTGATATTGACGTAGATCTCAACTTCCGAAGGCACGAACCCCTCGAAGGTCACGCCGTTGGCCTGAACCTTATGATTGCCCTGCTCATGGATGGCGAAATAGAGCTTTTTTTTCGCGACCATCGCTTCATAGGCATTATCGACGATGCTGATCAGCCCGGCTTTGCCCTTTTTACCGACGCCACCGAGAAAGACCGGTTTGACGACGCACTTGCCGCCGTGACGCTCAATCAGGTCGCTGACCTCATCCAGAGAAGCGCTGGCACGCAGGGTTTCCGCAACCGGAAAGTCCACCAGCTTTAAGAG
Source organism: uncultured Desulfuromonadales bacterium (assembly GCA_947259685.1). The sequence goes on from CAMYNC010000029.1 coordinate 4,868, forward strand.
TTGATGTCCATATTTCATGCCGGTAATCTGCATCGAATAACTCCTCTCTGGGAAAAAGTGAGTTCTCTTCGGTCGCTTTCCGAGCTCTTTCCTTCCCCTGGAAACCAAATCAGGGAAAAATCGGAAATCCTGGTTGTTTCTGTGATTAAATTGAAAATCCAGACTGCTGCTTCACCCAACGGGAGACCAACGACTGCATCTGGTAGCGGCGCTGATCAATGCTTGGGTTCAGGCAGTCGATGAAACTCCGGAAAACTGTCTCATGCTCCTTTTCTCCATCGATTTCCCGGTACCTCACGCCCTGCTGCCGAATGCGCTCGATGATCCGCGGCGCCGTCTCGGCAAACTGCTGAAGCCGCTCATCGACAATCTCTTCGGTGTCACTGATCCGTTGCTCGAGGGCTGCGCGCTGTTCCAGAATCCGCTGTTTGACAACTGCGTCACTGACCCGCACATAGATGGCGGTCAGTCCCTGCAGCATCTGCTGATCCGCAAAGACTCTGAAAAGGTTCTCCAGGTCAGCGATCGATCTGGGGGTCCAGTCGAGCAGAAAGCCCTTATCATTAACTTTGGGTTCAGAAAGCTCCCGGGCCAGGATTTCGCCGACCAGTTCGGCCGGCAACAGCATATTCAACAGGTGGGGGCTGGCCCGCAGGCCCAGCTCAGTTCCTTCAGCAGCTTCAATCCGGGCAATATTGCCGATGGCGATCAGACGCAAGTTCAGCTCTCTGGATAGCCGGTGGGTCAGAGTCGATTTCCCTGCTCCCGGCTTACCGAGGACAATTAGTCTGTATGGATGGGGTTGATCAGGGTGAGTAAACTGCTTGATAGCCATAATGCCCCTCTTTGGGTTCTGCGGAACTTAAACCTGAATCAGTGAGTAAGCGGTGGATGAAGAGTGCAAGTGCTTGGATTGAATGAGTGTTGCAAAAATCTGAGCTGCACCTAAAGGTTCAGCGGTGATTTTTGCAGTGCTCAGGCAATTCAATGACTTGTGCTATTCGCCGCCGGATACTCACTGATTCAGGTTGAATCTCACCCGGCGCAGTGGCTGCAGATAACTCCGGCCGATGCGGCTCACCGCATACAAACATAACGCTGTTTGTTTGCGACAAGCATGCCAAGGGTGTCATTAAAAACAGATGAGTGGCTGAAATCAGGCAACTTTATTTAAGGGCCAATATATAAATGGCATACAATCAATTTATCATATCGGGGCAATTTCTCATCCCCACTGCCGGCAAAAAGAAAAAGTCTAACTCCGTTTGTCTCTTCTCTACCCTCTGCCCAGCATGGCGCCTGGTGGATTTCGGTTTTTGATCTTGGTCATGTTTCTGCGCGGCGAAAAACTCTATACTGGTCGCTAACTGCAATAAAAAAGAGGAGATAGCTCTCATGGACCTGCCCGAAGAATTCGCCCAAAAAACCATCAGCAGCATGCTGGCTGAACACCCACCGATAGGCGAAATCCTAAGCAAGCACAGCATCGATTGCCTCAGCTGTGGCAGCACTTCGTGCCTGTTTAAAAATGTCATTGCCACGCACACTTTCGATCGGCAGCGAGCCGTACAAATTGAAAAAGAGATTAACGATTATCTTGCCGGCATTGGGTGTTGAACGGGTCAAACAGGTCCGTCAGTCGTATCTGGCGCTATTACCATTCAGTAACGGCGAACTTGGAAGAGAGCTCTTTTTTTGCTGCTCAGGAGTTGCAGGTAACATTTTGGTAACATCCACGATACAGTCGCCAATCGCAGCAGAAATGCCCTCTGGAACTCGTGATAATCGATAATTCAGCTGAAAGATTCAGCCCCGCAACTGGTGATTTTCAGGATTGGCGCTATGATTAAAGGATGATGTTACCAATTCGAAACAGGAGGTGGAGTCATGGGTCCCACACCTGATGAGCTAAACGCAATCCTCGCCAACATGACTGAAGGCGTGATCTTCATCGACAGTAATCACGTCATCCGATACTGTAATGCCGCAGCGGAGAAAATCCGTAAGGTTAAGTCGGACCGCATTATCGGCCGCTCGATCTTCGATATCCACCCAAGTCGCGCCCATCCGCAACTGAGTGAAATGCTGATCAATATGAAGTCCGGTGCCCTGCCGGCCAGTCACCGCATTGTCCACGCCCAAAATCGTTATTTCGATAATTCTTATTCTTCAATCCGTGATGAACAAGGCCGGTTTATCGGCACCCTGATGGTCAGTCGCGATATTACCGATCAACACCGCCTGGCCGAAGAGGTCAGCCAGTTGAAAAATGTCCTTGCGGCCAATGAAAAAGGCCCACCGCTGGTCCTCAAGAGTCCTGCCATGCAACGGGTGATGTCAACTATAGAAGCGGTCGCCCCGCTGGAATCGACGGTGCTGATCACCGGCGAGAGCGGTACCGGCAAAGAGTGTATCGTCGATCTGGTGCACTGCTTAAGCCATCGCAGCTCCAAGCCATTGATCAAAGTCAACTGCGGTGCCCTGCCGGAAAGTCTGATCGAATCGGAGCTGTTCGGCCATGTCAAAGGTGCCTTTACCGGAGCCCACGCTGAGAATAAGGGGAAGTTCTTTTCGGCAGATGGCGGAACGCTCTTTCTGGATGAAATTGGCGATCTGCCGCTCGCCGCGCAGGTCAAGCTGTTGCGAGTGATCCAAGACAAGATTATCCAGCCGGTCGGCAGCCACAAAGAGCTGGAGGTCGATGTGCGGATCGTTGCGGCGACCAACTGTGACCTGGCCAAGGCGGTCGCCGAAGGGAGATTCCGTGAAGACCTTTACTACCGGTTAAACGTCATTGCCATCGATATTCCGCCGCTCCGGGAACGGCCTGAGGATATCCTGCCGCTGGCGGAAGCTTTCCTCAAGTTCTATGCCCGCAAGATGAAAAAACCGCTGCAGCAGCTCTCCGCACCGGTTCGTGAACTGCTGCTGGTGCACCCGCTGCCCGGCAATGTCCGGCAACTCAAGCACGCTATGGAGCGGGCCATCGCCCTGAGCAAAGGGGATATGGTGCTGCCTAGCGACCTGCCACCGGAGATGCAGGAAAGAGCGGTGCCCACTGAAGTCAGCCTGTCCCTCCGGCAAGGCAGTTTGAAAGAAGTGCTGGGCTACTACGAGAAGGAGGTTATCCTGCAAGCCCTTTCCTGCAATGAGGGTAAGAAAATGTCAACCGCCGAAGCCCTGGGGATCTCTCGGAAAACCCTGTGGGAGAAGATGCAGCGCTATCATATCGATGAACCTGTCAGCAGCTAAGGCACAAAAACCGCTTCTCCACCTTCCATGGTATCGATAATCATCTGCGCGATCTCCGGCCGCATGAACCAGCTAGGCGGAAGCTGCTTCTGCATCAGGAGCTGTTTTGCCTGGGTGCCACTGATCTGTTTCAGCTCTTCAGTGACCGATCTGGTCCGTTCGAGATAAGATTGCAGGTGCGGTGAGTAACCGACCTCGCCATAAAAAACCGGCTCGATCCCCAGGTCATCGAACTGACTGAAGATTTCCTGAGCGGCAAAGGGGTGATAGAGGTCAGCGTAGCCGGCATGATCCCAACCGACGATAAAATGACTGCAACCGTAATTCTTTCGACAGAGCGCGGTAAAGACTGCCTCGCGCGGCCCGGCATAGCGGGAATAGGTCGAAAACACGCCGAGCACCACTCGATTGATCGGTAAGAATTTCTCGCTCAACATTTCAAAGCTGTCGACGATAACCTTGGCCTGAAAATCGCCCGACTTTTTCTTGCCGCTCACCGGGTGGATCAGCAATCCGTCGCAACCGTGCTGCTCCATCGCCCTCAGCATCAGGTATTCATGGGCGCGATGGGCGACATTCCGGGTATGGATGCCGACCACCTTCGCCCAGCCCAGGGCAGAAAAGACCTCACGCACCTGTCTCGGGGTCAGATGCAGCCGCGAGACCCTCGACTGGGGCCGGTGGAACAACTCGATTGGGCCACCGACCAGAAAATCTCCGGCCCGCTCCAGGCGTTGCACCCCGGGGTGCCCTGGATCAGTGGTCCCATAAACCTTGCGGGCGTAGTCGTTCCTGCAAAAGGGGTAAACATCTTCCACCGCTATGCTGCCGTAAATTTTGCCATTACGTGCTGAAGCGATTAGCGCCCTGATGCCCGGCACGAGCTGCTGTTTCGTTGCAGCATCAACCGCCAGGATGATCGGCAACGGCCAAGGCGTTCCGTCCGCCAGATGCATGCTATCAAGCACCGCCCGGAAGTCCTTTTCAGTCATAAAGCCGGTCAGCGGACTGAAGGTTCCGATCCCGATCTGCCCCAAATCGACCAGCGCCTCGACCCCAACTTTTATTACCGGGAGCCCATCGATCTCGGGTTGCTCAGCGACCAGCCGATCAACCAACTCGCCGCCGTGCGGTTGGGGCAGACAACTGCAGATCTCGGGGTTCAGCATGTAACTCTTGTCGGCCAAAAAGGCCAGATCGATGGGCCGGGAGGCAAACTTGTTCTTTGCCAGCGAGTGAGAAAGTGCCAACTGCCCCTGATTGATCAGGCTTTGCAGCATATTGACCGTCTCGACCGGATAACGGCCGACCGCCGTCTCACTGGTCAATACAAAGCCGCCGACCCCATCGAGAACCGTGTTGACAATATCGTTGACTTCAGCGCGGGTCGGCTTTAGATCGGTGGCCATTGTCTCAAGCAGATTGGAGGCCACCAGGGGGATTTTTCCGGCCTGGTTGGCGGCCTCGATCAAGAATTTCTGGGCCAGAGAAATTTTCTCGATCGGAATCTCCCGGCTTAAATCGCCGCGGTCGATCAAAATACCCTGCACATGTGGGAGAATTTTTTCCACATTTTTGACCCCGGCAGCCGTCTCGATCTTGGCATAGGCGACCGCATGCGGCAGTAGCTCCCGAAACCGCAAGACATCGCTTTCGCTATTCATAAACGAGAGGGTGAAGTGCTCGACCCCTACTTCTTCTGCCAGCGCGAACGCCTGCAGATCCTTGGCTGAGAAAGGCGGCAAACTCGAATTGATGTGATTGCAGTGAACCCCCTTGCGACTACCGACCTCTCGATATATCCCAACCGATCCAGCATCGAAACATCTTCCACCCGCAACTGTACCGAGTTGAAATCGATGGCAAGCAAATCGCCGGGGTGGATTAAGTGAGCGACCGATAACGGTGTCAGATAGAGGTTTTGCTGATCGCAATTAACCTCAGCTGAATGAATACGGACGATGTCATTCAGGTGAAAGCTAAGAGAACCGTTCTGCACCAGACCGGTGCGGATCTGCGAGCCTTCGGTGTCGATGGCAATCGGTATGGAAAACTGCTTGAGCATCTCCAGATAGAGCGGCAGCTTATCGATATCAATATGTGACATGTTGAGGCGAACCAAGGCAACATTCCGCACCTCCAGACAGCGCAGCACCCGCTGGTTCAAAGAGGTCGGCCCAACAGTACAGACGATCCGCACATCCTTCTGGTTCACGGCTAGCCCCCCTGTTACAGAAGAATTGTTTCACTGACTGAAGGCGACGAGGATGCTACCAAGTGTAGCAAAGAATCCCGCCCGGCGAAGCACTTGGAATTTCACGCAAAACTCTCTAGGAAAAAATGTAGCGCGACCTTTTTGACGGAAAGGTTACGAAATGGGAACGCTCCAGTTAAATGGTTACAGTTTCGTAACCATCACCTGATCAACCACCCACCATTAACAACACATGAAGAATCTCCATAAAGATTTTTCTCAATAAACTTAGTCGCTTAAGTAATTTTTCGACAACTTGGTACGGTTCGTGGAAAAGCAATGGGCAAGGACGGCGGGCGAAGGCGAGGAACCCCAAGTTGCTTTCTCAAGATCCCCTGCTATTAATGCTAAGTAGGGCGGTAAAAAAATCTTTCATCTCTACCAGTACCGTCTCTCTTCTTTAATGCCCGACTGAATTTGGCCACATCTCGTTGTTTGCAGTTTTTATTTGTATTTATTTTTCATTGTTTGTCGCTGTCCTGTCACCAAATTGAAAAGTCAAACTACATTTGCTAACCCCAAAGGAGCGGTTATGTCGGGAAACAGGTTTATCTGTCTGTCCGTCGTCACTCTGGTGCTAGCGCTGTTCTGTCCCTGGGCAGAGGTCGGCGCCGCCGGTGACCCAAGTCGTGGCGAGGCCCTGTTTGTAGGGAGTTCCTCTTTTGAGAACGGCGGTGCCCCTTGCCTGGCCTGTCACAGTTTGACCGGTGTCGGCATCAGCGCAGGAGCCAGTTACGGTCCCGACCTGAGCAGCCTGTTTGAAGAATTCGGCGCTGACGGAGTGGCTGGGGTTCTCGAATCGCTCGAATTTCCCGGCATGGCAGCGATCTACACTGATCGACCGCTGACCGAAGCCGAGCAGACCGATCTAACCGCCTATCTTGAGCAGACCTCCAAACTTTCCGAAACGCCGGGTACCGGCGCTCTGGCGCTGCAGGTCATCGTCGGGGTCGGCATCCTGCTGGTGGTCACCTTCCTGGTCGGTATGCGGCGGATAAAGGAAGCACGTGGACCGCTGATCGATCGTCAACGGAACCTCATACGAAAGGGTGGGCTGCGATGAGTTGGATAAAAGATATTATCGATCCCAAGGCCAGGGCGTGGGAAGAGTTCTACCGCAATCGCAACCAGTGCGACAAGGTGGTGCGCAGTACCCATGGCGTCAACTGTACCGGTGGCTGTTCCTGGAACGTGCACGTTAAAGACGGCATCGTCGGCTGGGAGCTGCAGGCGACCGACTACCCCGAACTGGAAGCTGGAATTCCGCCTTACGAGCCGCGCGGCTGCCAGCGGGGAATCTCCTTTTCCTGGTATCTCTACAGCCCGTTGCGGATCAAGTATCCCTATCTGCGCGGCAAGCTGACCGATCTCTGGCGGGCGGCCAAAGCCAAACACAGTGACCCGGTCGCGGCCTGGGCCTCGATCGTTGAAAACGCCGAAAGTCGTAAAAGCTATCAGCAGGCACGCGGCAAGGGTGGTTTCCGCCGTTCCAATTGGGAGGAGGTGGAAGAGATCATCGCCGCCTCGACCGTCTACACGATCAAAAAATACGGTGCCGACCGGCTGGTCGGATTCTCGCCGATCCCCGCCATGTCGATGCTCAGCTTCGCCGGTGGCTCGCGCTTCATGCAGCTGCTCGGTGGCGCCAACTTAAGTTTTTACGACTGGTACTGCGATCTGCCGAACGCTTCCCCGGAGATCTGGGGCGAGCAGACCGACGTGGCCGAAAGCGCCGACTGGTACAACAGCAAGTTCATTGCCGTGATGGGCTCCAACCCCGGCATGACCCGCACCCCTGACGTCCACTTCCTGACCGAAGCGCGTCACAACGGTTCCAAGGTGACGATCCTCTCGCCCGACTTCAGCATGACCTCGAAATTCGGCGACCAGTGGATTCCGGTCCACGCCGGTCAGGACGGCGCTTTCTGGATGGCGGTCAACCATGTCATCCTCAGCGAATTCCACCACAAGGCCAAGACCCCATATTTCATGGACTATCTGAAGCGCTACAGCGACACCCCCTTCCTGATCCAGTTGGAAGAAAATAACGGTGGTTACACCGCCGGGCGGATGGCCAAGGCGGTCAGTCTCGAGCGCTATAAGGATGAAGACAAGGCCGATTTCAAGTTCCTGGTCTGGGATGAGGAAAAGCAGCAGCCACGCATGCCGCTCGGCACCCTCGGCTTCCGCTGGCAAGCGCAGAAGGGGGAGTGGAACCTGCAAATGAAGGATGGCCAGGACGGCAGCGCCATCGCTCCGCAGCTGAGCTTGCTGGACAACCACGAGGAGGTCCTGCAGGTCAGCTTCGACGATTTTTCCGATGGCCAGAACATCCAGCGCGGGGTACCTGTGCAGTACCTGGATACCCCTGACGGCCGGGTTCCGGTCACCACGGTGTTTGATCTATTGATGGCCCAGTTCGGCGTCAATCGCGGGCTGGAAGGTAACTACCCGAAAAATTACGACGTTGAAGCCGCCCCCTATACTCCGGCCTGGCAGGAGAAGCACACCGGCATCGACCGGGCCAACGTCATCCAGTTTGCCCGCGAGTGGGCCTCGACCGCAGAGACCACCGAAGGCAAGTGCTCGATCATCATCGGCGCCGGCATCAACCACTGGTACCATGCCAACCTGATTTATCGCGCCGGGATCGTTTCGCTGATGCTCTGCGGTTGCGTCGGCAAGAACGGCGGCGGTCTTAACCACTACGTCGGCCAGGAGAAGCTCGCCCCGATCGCCCCCTGGGCGACCATTATGGGTGCGCTGGACTGGAGCAAGCCGCCTCGTTTCATGAACGCTCCCTCTTATCACTATGTCCACAGTGATCAATGGCGCTATGAGCGCACCGCCGACGAAATCCAGATCAATCCGGCGGCGAAAAAGAATTCGATCACCGCAGGGCACACCATCGATCACCAGATCCGCGCCGTGCGCAACGGCTGGCTGCCCTTCTACCCGCAGTTCGACCGCAGCCCGACGGAACTGATCAAGCAGGCCGCGGCTGACGGAGCAACCGAAGATCAGCAGATCGTCGACTGGACCGTCAAGCAGCTGGTCGACAAAAAGATGAAGTTTGCCGTCGAAGATCCGGACGCGCCGGAAAACTGGCCGCGGATGTGGATCATCTGGCGCGGTAACGCCTTAATGTCAAGTGCCAAGGGGCACGAGTATTTCCTCAAGCATTATCTCGGCACCCATACCAGCACCGTTGCCCCGGAAACCGCCAAGGAATCGGTCAAGGATGTGGTCTGGCACGATCAGGCCCCGGAAGGCAAACTCGACCTGGTGGTCGATATCAACTTCCGCATGGATACCTCGGCGCTCTATTCCGATATCGTCCTGCCGACCGCCACCTGGTACGAAAAGGACGATCTCAACACGACCGACATGCACTCCTTTATCCACCCGATGCAGGAGGCGGTGCCGCCCTGTTGGGAATCGCGCAGCGACTGGGATACCTTCAAGGCGCTGGCAAAAAAAGTCAGTGAACTGGCCGAGACCCATCTGCCCGAACCGATCCGCGATATCGTCGCGGTGCCCCTGGCCCACGATACCCCGGCGGAAATGGCCCAGCCGGAAATCAAGGACTGGAGCAAGGGCGAGTGCGAGGCGATCCCCGGCAAGACCATGCCGAACTTCGTGGTCGTCGAGCGGGACTATAAAAATCTCTACAACCGCTTTATCTCCTACGGCCCGAGTCCGCGCAAGAACGGCATCGGTGCCCACGGTCTCAATTGGCAGATCGAAGAGTTCTACGATGAGCTGTTGGAGAAAAACCCGACCGTCGAATGGGGGGGAGCCAAGTATCCCGCGCTGAGCAACGCCAAGGATGCCGCCAATGTCATCCTGCACCTGGCTCCGGAGACCAACGGCGAGGTTGCCTACAAAGCCTTCCAGGCAGAAGAGGCCAAGGTCGGCGTGCCGCTACTCGACCTGGCGGAAAAGAACCGCAGCGTGCGCACCACCTTCGCCGATCTTGACCGGCAGCCGCGGCGTCTCTTGACCAGCCCCTGCTGGAGCGGGCTGACCAACAACGGCCGGGCCTATACCGCCTACAGCCTGAATGTCGAGCGGCTGGTGCCCTGGCGGACCCTGACCGGTCGCCAGCACTTCTACCTCGATCACGAGAGCTACATCGCTTACGGCGAACACCTGCCGACCTACAAGCCGAAGCCGGATCCGAGCGTGCTGCAGGATCTGCTCGTCACCGAGACCGGCGAGAAGAGCATCATGCTCAACTACCTGACTCCGCACGGCAAATGGAGCATCCACAGCACTTATGGAGATAACCACCGGATGCTGACCCTGTCGCGCGGTTGTCACCCCTTCTGGATCAACGACCAGGACGCCGCCGAGATCGGCGTGGTCGATAACGACTATGTCGAAGTTTACAACGATCACGGCGTGGTGGTCACCCGGGCGATTGTCAGTTCCAGGCTGCCGCGAGGGATTTCCTTCCTCTACCACTCCCCGGAACGGACCGTAGGTGTCCCCAAATCACCACTACGCGGCAACAAGCGCGGTGGCGGCCACAACAGTTTGAACCGGATCCGGCTGAAGCCTAACCTGATGGCTGGCGGCTACGGTCAGTTCACCTACGGCTGGAACTACTGGGGTCCAACCGGCGCCAACCGGGACACCTTTATCCTGGTACGCAAGCTGGCAGGCGAACCGGAATGGTAACCGATCGAAAACTGACTGTTATCTGAACTGAATCAGGAGCCAATTATGAATATACGCGCACAGGTATCAACGGTTTTCCATCTGGACAAATGTATCGGTTGCCATACCTGCAGCATCGCCTGCAAGAACCTCTGGACCGACCGCAAAGGCGCCGAATACATGTGGTGGAACAATGTCGAAACCAAGCCGGGCACCGGCTACCCGACCAAATGGGAAGATCAGGAGATCTACAAGGGTGGTTGGGAAAGAGTCGGCGCCCAGCTCAGACTGAAGATGGGCAGCAAGTCCGGCAGCCTGGGGAAGATCTTCCACAACCCCGATCTGCCGACCATGGATGATTACTATGAGCCGTTTACCTTCAAGTACGACGATCTGATCAGCGCTCCGGCCGGTGACGATCAACCGACCGCCAGACCAGTGTCGATGGTCAGTGGCAAACCAATGAAGATCGAAGCAGGCCCCAACTGGGACGATGATCTCTCCGGCTCCAACATTTATGCCGCCAACGATCCGAATGTGGTGAAGCTGACTCAAGAAGAGCAGCAGCAGCTGTTCGCCATCGAAAAGATGGTCTTCTTCCACATGCCGCGTAAATGCAACCACTGCCTCAACGCCGGCTGCGTCGGCAGCTGCCCTTCGGGAGCGATCTACAAGCGGGGTGAAGACGGCATCGTGCTGATCAACCAGGACAAATGTCGTGGTTGGCGGATGTGTGTTTCCGGTTGCCCCTACAAGAAGACCTACTACGGCTGGACCAGCGGTAAATCGGAAAAATGCATCCTCTGCTTCCCGCGTCAGGAAGCCGGGGAAGCGCCAGCCTGTTTCCAGGCCTGTGTCGGCCGCATCCGTTATCTGGGCGTATTGCTTTACGATGCCGACCGGATCGAAGCAGTGGCGATGAAAGAAGATGCAGAGCTGGCCGCCGCGCAGCGCGAGATGATCCTCGACCCGCATGATCCCCAGGTGCAGGAAGCTGCCCTCAAAGCCGGGATTGCCGAAGAGGTGTTGGCCGCCGCGCAGAATTCTCCAACCTACAAATTCGTTAAAGAGTGGGGCATCGCGCTGCCGCTGCATCCTGAATTCCGCACCCTGCCGATGCTGTTTTACGTGCCGCCGCTGCTGCCGGTGCTGTCGATGAACAATCAGGGTTCACAAAGGTTGGCCGAGGATTTCTTCACCACCCTGGAAAATGCCCGGCTGCCGATGCACTACCTGGCCAGTCTGTTTGCCGGTGGCAACGTCGAAGAGGTCCTGGCGGTTTACCGCCGGCTGATCGCGGTGCGCATGCAGCGCCGCAATGCCAGCGTCGGTGACATGGAGGAGAGCGAAGTGGCCAAGGCGCGCGATATCGCCGGGCTCAGCTCTGAACAGATCGAGGCGATCTACCGGATGACCTCGTTGACCAGGATCAAAGAGCGGATCGTGATTCCGTCGATGCTGCGCGATCGGGCAGTTGAAGCGGGGATGGATCCGGAACAATACAAGCAGGAAATGGGCTTCGGCAGTCGTCAAGCGCCGAAGAGACGGTGGTAATCATGACCAGTCTGAGGAGTCATCAGGATCTCTGCCGCCAGTTCGCCACGCTGCTGAGCTATCCGGGCGCCAACCTGCTGCAGACGACCGCAGATTGTGTGACGCTGCTGCGACAAAACCAGCCTGCAGCGGCGCAACAGCTGCAAGGGTTTGCCGATTTTCTGGCCGACAACAATCGCTCGCGGATCGAGGAAGTCTTCACTTCGACCTTCGATCTGCAGCCGGTCTGTCACCCCTATGTCGGCTATCAGCTCTGCGGTGAAAGTCAGCAGCGCACCATGTTTCTGATGAAACTGCAGGAGCTCTACCGGCAGCATGATTACAACCCCGGCAGTGAGCTCCCGGATCATCTCAGCGAGATGCTGGGGTTTGTCGGCATCACCGATGATCAAAGCTGCCGCCAGGAGTTGATCAACGATGGACTGTTGCCGGCCCTGGGAAAAATCATTCAAGCGATTGAAAGCAATGACCATCCCTATAAGGGACTGCTCAAAGCTCTGCAAAGCTTCCTGAGCGAGCGCAGCGCGGAAAAAGGAGCACACTCATGATCGATACGATTCTCTTCGGCGTATTCCCCTATGTGGCTGTCGCCCTTGCTGTTGCCGTAGGCGTTTACCGCTACTGTTTCGACCGCTACTCCTATTCCTCCCAGTCCTCACAGTTTCTCGAGAGCAAAGCACTGTTCTGGGGCTCGGTACCCTGGCACTACGCCATTCTGTTGGTGCTGCTGGCGCACTTTCTCGCCTTCCTCTTCCCCAGCGCCTGGGGAGCCCTGCTCGGTGAGCCGGGGCGGCTCTATTTCCTGGAAGTCACCGGGATTGTGCTGGGCGTTGTCACCACTCTCGCTATGATCGTCCTGTTGACCCGTCGGGCCAGTAACGACCGACTGGTTGCTGTAACCACGAAGGTTGATTGGGTGCTGTTGATCGCGCTGCTGCTGCAGGTGATCACCGGTGTCTATATCTCTGTGACACTGCGCTGGGGTGGCTTCTGGTATGTGCATACTGTCTCCCCATGGCTTTGGTCACTGGTCGGCTTGAGTCCCAAAGTACAGTATTTGGCGGATATGCCGTTTGTGGTCAAACTGCACGCCTTCAACGCTTTCTTCCTGGTGGCGCTGTTTCCTTTCTCCCGGTTGGTGCACGTAGTTAGTATCCCGCTCAGTTACATCAGCCGCCCCTACCAGCTGGTGGTCTGGTACCGGGAAAGAAACAACTCGGAAACCGTTTGAGCAGACGAGGAGGTCTGCTCTGAACAGAACCCTAAACCGAATGAGGTGTGAGCCATGCTAGAAGTCGCAACGGGAAAATCACACAAAATCCTCTTTCTCAACACTCTGGCTTTTACGGTCTGCTTCGCCGCCTGGATGTTCAACGGCGTGCTGGTGACCTTTCTGGCGGATAACCAGGTCTTCGACTGGGGACCGGTGGAAATCGGCTGGCTGATGGGGATTCCGGTGCTGACCGGGTCGATTTTCCGCCTTCCGGCAGGAATGCTCACCGATAAATTCGGCGGCAAACCGATCTACGGCACCTTGTTGCTTATCTGCGCCATTCCGATGTACCTGCTGTCGACGGCGGACAGTTTCACCAGTTTCGCCCTCTGCAGTTTCGGCTTCGGCCTGGCCGGGGTCAGTTTCTCCATCGGCATCGCTTTTACTTCGGTCTGGTATCCGCGCGAACGCCAGGGGACCGCGTTGGGGATTTTCGGTGCCGGTAATGCCGGAGCCGCGCTGACCACCCTGTTCGCACCGACCATGCTCAATCGCTTGACCGATCACGGCGCCAATATTGAGGGCTGGCGGCAGTTGCCGATCTATTACGCGATCATGTTGGCGGCGATGGGGGTGCTGTTCTTCATTTTTGCCGAAAACAAGAAACCGGCCTCGTCGAACAAGTCATTCACCCAGATGCTGACCCCACTGAAGGACGTCAAGGTCTGGCGGTTCGGACTCTACTATTTTCTGGTGTTCGGCTGCTTTGTCGCCTTTTCCCAGTGGCTGGTGCCCTATTTTGTCAACGTCTACTACCTGCCGCTGGTCACCGCCGGACTTTTCGCAGCGGCCTTCAGCCTGCCATCCGGAGTGATCCGCGCGCTGGGCGGCTGGATGTCGGACAAGTTCGGCGGCCGGGCGGTAATGTACTGGGTGCTGGGCGCTTCGGTGCTGATCAGCTTCCTGGTCATCATCCCGAAGATGGATATCTACTCCCCGGGGCGCGGCATTATGGCCAAGCGCAGCGGCACGGTCACCGCGATCAGAGAATCTGCGGTCGCTGTTGACGGCAAAAGCTACCCGATCAGGATCAAGCCTGAGCTGAACAACTATGACGCGACCATGCTGATTCTGCCGAGCAAACAGACCTGGCAGGAGCCGGTGGTCGAAGTCGGCCAGACGGTGAAAAAGAAGGAGCTGCTGGCCAAAGGCGTGACCCGGATCTACTTCCAGGCCAACGTCTGGATCTTCGCCATCTTCGTCATCCTTTTGGGGAGTATCTGGGGAATCGGTAAAGCGGCCGTTTACAAGCTGATTCCCGATTACTTTCCGGAAGAGGTCGGCGTGGTCGGCGGCATGGTCGGCGTGCTCGGTGGCTTGGGCGGTTTTGTCTGCCCGATCATCTTCGGCTACCTGCTCGAAGGGACCGGCCTCTGGACCAGTTGCTGGATGTTCATGTTTGCCCTGTCACTGGTCTGCCTGATCTGGATGCACCTGGTTGCCACCAAAATGATGAAAGAGAAACACCCCGAAGATATGCAGCGGATCGAAGAAGACAAGCATACATTGTTTGAAGATGATAACGCACCCTCGACTTTAGTTGTCGGCAATGCAAAGGAGGCCTAAAGATGGCAATCAATCTAGACAGATGGGATGTTGAGGACGAGGAGTTTTGGGAGTCCGAAGGAAAAAAGATCGCTAACCGTAACCTGTGGATCTCGATTCCCAGTCTGCTCTGCGGCTTTGCCGTCTGGCTCTACTGGGGGATCATCACCGTGCAGATGATCAATCTGGGTTATCCGTTCAGCCAGTCGCAACTGTTCACCCTGTCGGCGATCGCCGGGCTGACCGGCGCGACCCTGCGCATCCCCAGCTCGTTTCTGATCCGCATCGCCGGTGGCCGTAACACCATCTTCTTTACCACCGCGCTGCTGATGATCCCGGCGATCGGCACCGGCATCGCCCTACAGAACAAGGCGACCCCGATCGAGGTCTATTACCTGCTCGCCCTGCTCTCCGGCTTCGGTGGCGGCAACTTTGCCTCGTCGATGTCGAACATCAGCTTCTTCTTCCCCAAGCGGGTGCAGGGAACCTCGCTGGGGCTGAACGCCGGGCTGGGGAACTTCGGCGTCACCACCATGCAGATCCTGATTCCGCTGGTGATGACCTTCGGCCTGTTCGGCGGCGAGTCGCAAACCCTGATCAATACCAGCGGCACCCTGATCGGCAAGATTCCCGCCGGCACCGAAACCTATATCCACAATGCCGGTTACGTCTGGCTGATCCTGCTGATCCCACTGGCCTTTGCCGGCTTCTTCGGCATGAACAACATCAGAACCGAGACGGTCTCTCCCGATGTCAGCTCAACCGGCAAATCGTTTGCCATGATCAGCGGCCTGCTGGGGATCGCCTTTGTCACGGCGATTGCAGGTCTCTACCTGATGCTCCCTGCCCCTGTCGGTCTGGGTCTGCTCAGTAAATGGATCGTCCTGCCGCTGGTCATTGCCGCCACCGTCTTCGGCATGAAGTACCTGACCTCGGGGGGGTTACAGGAAAACCTGAATCGTCAGTACAAGATCTTCGAGAACAAACACACCTGGGCAATGACCGTCATCTACACCATGACCTTCGGTTCCTTCATCGGCTACTCAGCCGCCTTCGCCCTGTCGATCAAGGTTATCTTCGGCTTCTCGCATATCATGGCCGACGGTGTGATGACCCACAATACTGTCAACGCCAATGGTCCCAGCGCGCTGATGTTCGCCTGGATGGGACCCTTTATCGGCGCCCTGATCCGCCCGGTCGGCGGTAAAATCTCGGATAAGCTCGGCGGCGCCATCGTCACCCAGTGGGTCTCGATCGTGATGATCATCTCGGCGCTGGGCTGCGCCTACTTCATGAAGGCGGCCTATGGCTCGGCAACCCCGGAAGACTACTTCTACCCCTTCCTGCTGCTGTTCATCATCCTGTTCGCCGCCACCGGCGTTGGCAACGGTTCGACCTTCCGTTCCATTGCCATGATCTTCGACAAGGAGCAGGCCGGCCCGGTGCTGGGCTGGACTTCGGCGGTCGCCGCCTACGGCGCCTTCATCATCCCCAAGGTGTTCGGCGAGCAGATCAAGGCGACCACTCCGGAAAACGCGCTATACGGCTTTGCGATCTTCTACTTCATCTGCCTGGTGCTGAACTGGTGGTTCTATACTAGAAAAGACGCTTATATCAAGAACCCCTGATTGATTATCCTGCCGCGAGTCGTTCCGCCGGCTCGCGGCACTCTTTCGAAAAAGGTCACGCAATGACAAATGAATTGAAACTGCAGATCTACACCGCCATCTGTGAAGAGTCTGCCGACGCCATCCTGTTTGCCGACCAGAACGGCAATATCCAATTTTGGAACAAGGGCGCTGAGACGATTTTCGGTTACAGCGCCGCTGAAGCGATCGGTCAATCGCTGGAACTGATCATCCCTGAGAAGCTGCGGCAACGGCACAACGACGGCTACCACAGCGTGATGGCCAGCGGTACCACCAAATACGGCAGCGACCTGCTCTCGGTTCCGGCTCAGCACAAAGATGGCAGCAGGCTGTTCAGCGATTTTTCCATTGTGATGATTAAGGATGACAGCGGGAAGATGCAGGGGGTTGCGGCGATCATGCGCGATGCAACTGCGCAAAAAGCCAAAGAGAAGGAATTGAAAGAACGGATTAAAGAGTTAGAGGTTTCGGTTTAGCCGGAGAGGGATAATATAATACGGTCATCGAACCGTTTTTTCAGGAACAGCGATATGCAGAATCCGCACATCGAAATCACCGCAGATTGCCGGTATCCAGACGTCACCGGGGTACTGCTGGCCGGCGGCAAAAGCCGGCGCATGGGGCAGGACAAAGCCGGGCTGCTGTTGGCCGGGAAAAGCCTTTTCGACCGGTCACTGGAGTTGCTGCAACACTTTTTTTCGACGGTGATCATCGCCGGAGATCGTCCTGATCTCGTCCGTCCAGAGCTGCCGGCGATCGCCGACATCTACCCCGGCAGTGCCCTGGGCGGCCTGCACACCGGATTGCAGGCGGCGACCACCGAGTGGATTTTCGTTGCCCCCTGTGACATGCCCTACCCCGATCTCCGCATCGCCCAGCGACTGCTGGAAAACCGCAATGGGTTTGACGCCGTGGTCCCTCGCACCCCGCAGGGTTACGAACCGGTCTTCGCCCTCTACCACAAAAACTGTCTGCCGCAAATGGAGACGATGCTGCGTCAGCAGCAATTTCGTATCTACGACTTTTATCAACGCATCGCTATCCGTTATCTCGATCCGCCGGAGCTGCCTGGCGGTTGGCGGCGCTCGCTCATCAATATCAATACCCCGGAGCAGTTAGCCCGGATCAAGGAGGAGAGCATGACCCCACCGGTTGTTTCCATCGTCGCCAAGAGTGGCACCGGCAAGACCACCCTGCTGGAAAAACTGATAGCTGAGCTGAAGGAGCGCGGTTACCGGGTCGGCGCCGTTAAGCATGATGCGCACAGTTTCAGCATCGACCACGAAGGGAAAGATTCCTGGCGACTCACGCAAGCCGGGGCCGATACCATGCTGATCACCTCGCCGGCCAAGGTTGCCATGGTGAAGAAAAATCCACAGGATCAGGAACCGCCATTGAGTGAGACGCTTGCCGAATACTGTGACGATCTCGATATCGTGCTGACCGAGGGGTTCAAACGCAGCAGCATGCCGAAAATCGAGGTCCATCGCCGGGAACGCAGTGAGCGCCTGCTCTGCCGTGACGAAGAGCATGACCCGACCCTGGTCGCGGTGGCCAGCGACAGCCCGCTGGAACTGGATGTGCCGGTGTTTGATATCAACGATGCCAGGGGGCTGTGCGACCTGATCGTTGCTCGGTTTCTAACATGAGTGACTTCCGGATCCGCTCGAAAATCTGGCTTGAGTTTCGCGGCCAACCCTTTCTCGGCGAAGGACGCTACCGGCTGCTGGCCGCAGTGGACCAGAGCGGCTCAATCAACGCCGCTGCCAAGCTGCTCGGCATATCCTACCGGAAAGCCTGGGCGCAGTTAAAAACCATGGAAGAGCACGCCCCCTTCCCACTGCTGGAACGCCGCACCGGTGGCAAGGGGGGTGGGGAAACCAGGTTAACCTCTGAGGCGCAACAGCTGCTGCAAAATTTCCAACAGCTACGCCAGCAAGTCAACGCCGCTGCCGACCACTGTTTTGAGGAGAGCTTTTCATCA
The DNA here is from genome assembly GCA_947259685.1 of uncultured Desulfuromonadales bacterium. The sequence continues at coordinate 23,041 of CAMYNC010000029.1, forward strand.
TGAGCCTGCTCCCTAAACTGCTCAATTCAGCCCTGTTGTTAATGCTGCTCTCCCCAGCACCGGTCAGTTCTGCGGAGCTATCGGTATTCGCCGCTTCGTCGCTCACTGAGGCGTTGGCTGAGCTGGTCAGGCGTTACGAAATTGAGCACCCTGAGGATCAGATCCGGTTGAATTTTGCCGGAAGCCAGACCCTGGCCACTCAGCTTGAGCTGGGTGCTCCGGCAGATCTGTTCATTTCTGCCAACCAGCCGGTCATGGCGAGACTGGAAAACCAAGGGTTGGTGGAAAAATCCCAGCCGCTGCTGGGTAATCGTCTGGTCGTTGCCGCGCGTCCCGATCTACAACCGCAGCTAGCAACACTAAAGGATCTTGCCCGCCCCGACCTGTTACTGGCGGTCGGGAATCATCAGGTCCCAGTGGGGCGCTACACTCGGCAACTCTTCGCCAGCCTCTCTGCAGATGCCAGCTACGGTTCAGCACTGGTGAAAAAAATCGGCGGGAATATTGTCAGTGAAGAGTGCCGGGTTAAGGCGATTATTGCCAAGCTGCTGCTCGGCGAAGTTGATGCCGGGTTCATCTACCAAAGCGATCTCGCGTCCGGCAACGCCAGCCGATTGACCGCCATCCCTTTGCCGGAAAAGTATAATCCACCAGCGGTTTATCCTCTGGCAAAGGTTATAGGAGCAAAATCGGAAATCGACCATTTCGCGGATTTTCTGTTTTCCGCCGCTGCTCAGGATATTTTTTCCCAGCATGGCTTTTCTCCGGGGGCTCCGCAGTGAAACGACCTCGCCTTTTCCCTCTGCTGTTGGTTGGAGCTGGTCTGCTGCTGGGCAGCTTGATCCTGCTGCCGATCGTTGCCCTGCTGTTGGCCAGCAAGCCAACCGAGTTGCTGAAGTTGCTGGGGAACGCTGAGGTGGCCCTCGCGCTCTGGATTACCCTGTTGTCAGCGCTGATTGCCCTGCCACTGATTTTTCTGCTCGGGCTGCCTTCTGCCTACGGTTTGGCACGCTGCAAGGGTCGCCTGCGCAGGACTCTGGAAATCCTCCTGGAACTGCCGATGGTCATGCCACCGGTGGTGGCCGGGCTGGCGCTGTTGCTCGCTTTCGGCCGGCGTGGCCTGCTCGGTGATTGGTTAAGCGAAATCGGGGTGCGCATTCCCTTTACCCTGAGCGCCGTGGTTCTGGCCATTTTGTTTGTCGTCACCCCTTTTTTCGTCCGGCGCTGCGTGGTGCTGTTCGACGGCATCGATCGGAAACTGGAGGAGGCTTCGCTGCTGCTCGGTGCGTCCCAGTTGCAAACCTTCTGGCATGTGACCCTGCCTGTCGTGCGCCGGGGTCTGTTTGCCGAAGCGGTCATGGCGCTGGCCCAGTCGATCGGACTGTTCGGGGTCATCATCCTGTTTGCCGGTAACTTCCCAGGGCGCACCCAGACCCTGTCGCTGGCCATCTACAGCGCGTTTGAATCCGATCCGCAACAGGCTTTCGCGCTGGGAACCCTGCTGCTGTTGATCTCCCTGTTGCTCCTGGCGACCGTCCACCTGCTCGCCCCAGGGGAGGGACGGGCATGAGCGATCTGGTTGTTCGCCTGA
>CAMYNC010000029.1:24699-55220 GCA_947259685.1 uncultured Desulfuromonadales bacterium
ATCCTGGCCGGACTCAACCGTCCTGAATCAGGACAAATACTCCTCGGGGATCGACCACTCTACGATTCCAGCAACAAGTTCAATCTGCCGCCCGAACAGCGCCGGATCGGCATGGTGTTTCAGGATCTTTGCTTGTTTCCGCATCTCGATGTCAGCGGCAACATCGGTTACGGTCTGAGACTCCGGAGGATAGGTCGTGGGGAGCGCCAGAAGCGCATCGATCAACTGCTGGAAAAACTTGGCATCGAACAGTTGGCCGCGCGCAGCGTTGCAACCCTCTCTGGCGGTGAACAACAAAAGGTTGCTCTGGCCAGAACCCTGGCCACCGATCCGCAGCTACTGCTGCTTGACGAACCGACCGCGGCCCTCGATCCAGCAGCGCGTGGTGAAATCCGCCGCTGGCTGCATAGCATCCTGACCGAACTGAACATCCCGAACCTGCTGGTCACCCACGATGTCGAGGAGGTTGCCTACTTCCGCAAGCGGGTGGCGGTGATGGAGCAGGGCAAGATCGTGCAACAGGGCAGCTTTCATCAACTGCTGCGCGAACCTGCCAGCGAATTCATCGCCCGCTTTGTCGGCGTCAACCATATTCCCGGCGAGGTCCAGCAGGTTGCGGGCAAAGCGGTTTTCCGCAGCCGGGGTGGTTCAAACTTCCTCGCTCCTTTCGAGCAGGTTGAGCCGGGCTCAGCCTGGCTGACGGTTTTTCCCTGGGACATTGCTCTTTATCGGGAGCTGCCGGAAGGCAGTCCACGCAATCATCTATACGGCCAGGTTCAGGACGTTGTGATCTTCGGTGACCGGGTGCGTATCACCCTGGTTGATGACGACAAGCTGGTCGCCGAAATCAGTACCCGCGGCTATCAGGCCCTCGGCGAACCCCAGTCTGGGGAAAACCTCTGGGGAGTGTTCAAGGCCCGGGAAGCGCGCATCGAGAATTGCGCTCATTCCAGTCCCAAACTCAATGAGGAGTTGCCATGCTGAATTATGACCAGGCAGTGCAAAGGGTTCTCGATAATATCTCTCCCCTGCCGGCGCAGCTGCTGCCGCTACAACAGGCTGCCGGTCTGATTCTCGCGGCACCAGCCAGAGCCCGTTGGGATATGCCACGCTGGGATAACTCGGCGATGGACGGCTTTGCTTTTGCCGCTACCGAACACCAGGAGTGCTTGAAAATCGTCGGCGCTGCTTACGCCGGGCATCCGTTCGCCGGTAGATTGCAGCCCGGCGAAGCGATCCGCATCACCACCGGTGCGCCAATACCAAGCGGCGCTGATACTGTGGTTCCGGTAGAAGATACCGCCGAGGAGGTTGGCCAACTGTTTCTGCGCCAGCCGATCAAGCCAGGGCAACATGTGCGTTATCGCGGGGAAGAATACTGCGCAGATGAGGTTCTGCTCGACGCAGGAACGCAACTGAATGCCGGAGCCATCGGTCTGCTGGCCGGCGCTGGGGTCGCCCAGGTCGAGGTCTTCCCGCGCCCCAAGGTGGCGATCTTTTCGACCGGCGATGAACTGGTGGAATTAGGACGAGAACCGGGCCCGGGGCAGATCATCAATTCGAATCTGCAATATTTGCTGGCCCGGGTGAACGAATGTGGCGGTACGCCCATCCCGCTCGGTATCGGTGAGGACCGCTGCGAGGATCTCGACAAGCTGATCGAGCAAGCGATGACTGCCGACCTGATCCTCTCTACCGGCGGGGTTTCGGTCGGCGAGAAGGATCTGGTGCAGCAGACGTTAGAGAGGCGCGGTTTCGAACGGATATTCTGGAAGGTGGCGATCAAGCCGGGCAAACCGGTGCTCTTTGGTTTGCTGCAAGGCGTCCCCTGCCTGGGCCTGCCCGGCAATCCGGCGGCCACCGCAGCAACCTTTGAACTCTTTGCCTTGCCGGCGCTGCGGATTCTGGCCGGGCAGCAAGACCCGCTGCCGATCAAACGTCGCGGGATTCTTCAGCAGGAGGTCAAGGTTGGCGGACAACGCCAGGCATTTATCTGGAGTCGCTGTGACTGGTCAGCAGCGGGATATCAAGTGCAGGCCCTGGACCAACAAGGCTCAGGACAAACAGGGGCGGTACAAGCAGCTAATGCCTTGCTGGCAGTTCCATTAGGGCATGAGCGCCTCACTGCGGGGCAAGCGGTCGAAGTGATTCTACTGTGAAGCCTGATAAGAACGGCCAAGTACAATTTCCCTGTTTCAGGCCGCAGCCTGTTGTTCATACTTTTCCACCAGCTGGCGGTATTTCTCTTCCAGATCTGGCGTCTTCGCTGCGGCCTGTTGGTAGGCCTGCAACATCTCCGGACGCACCTCTTCCGGGAGTACCCGCTCTGCCAGCGGGTAGAGGATACTATCCTCCTTGTCGATATGGCCGCGCAGCAGTTCGGCATAGCCTTTGGCATTTTCAGCGATCAGCGGTAGCTGGCCGGGTTCACCGTCAACGGCCTTTTGGGCCGCCTCTTCGATGGCGCGCACAAAGGCGCGCCCTTGGTCGTGCTCCATCTGCATCGCTTCGATCGGTGACTGTTTTTCCGGCATGCCGTTTTTAATCAGCGCAATGAACAGCACGTCCTCTTCCTTGGCATGATGGAAGCGGTCGGCGTAATTGCGGATGAAATCGACCGCATCGAGGAAAAACTGCCAGTTGCGGAACTTGCCCTGCTCCATCAAGGTGGTATTCTGCTCCACCAGCGCGATCATGCGCAGGATCAGTTGATGCTCGTCGCTCATCACCTGGGTCACGTTGGCCTTCATCAGCTCCTCCGTTCCCCGTCGATGCCGATGATGACGATCTCCAGCGGCACATCCTTGCCCGATTTGGCGATCGCCTGCTCGGCCATCATCCCCAGCCCACGACAGCAGGGCACTTCCATGATCGGTACGGTCACCGACTTAATGTCGTTCTGGCTGATCATCTCCGCCAGTTTATCGACGTAGTTGCTGGTGTCATCCAACTTGGGGCAGGCATTGACCAGCACCCGGCATTTGATGAAGTCACGGTGGAACTCGGCGTAGGCAAAGGGGGCGCAATCGGCGGCCACCAGCAGATCGGCGTTCTGCAGGTAGGGTGCGCTCGGCGGCACCAGGTGGAGTTGCACCGGCCACTGGCGCAGCTCGGATTGCAGTTTGCCGGTCGGGGTCGCTTCGCTGGTTTCTTGCTTCTCAATGCTGCGCGCCATCGATCCGGGGCAGCCACAGGCTAATTTGCTCATCTTCATTCTCCTTTATTTTTCAGGTAGTGGTTAATTTCCTGTTCAATCTTCGCTTCGATTTCGTCACCGAGGGCGTGAATGCTGACCACGTCCTTGAGCAGGCAGATACCTACGCCACAGGTCACGCAACCGATCTCGTATTTCTCCAGGATCTCGCCGATCTCAGGATGGATTTCGATGGTTTTATTGATCGGCTGCTCGCCGATGTCGTTTGCAAGTTGCATTGTTTTGCTCCTTTGTGTCCCGTTGATGGCCTGACTATAGGGGAAAACCGCCGGGCAAAACATGACCTGGATCAAAATCTGACTGATTTTGTAAGTTTTTCTGGTTATTCACTTGCCTCAAGTTGTAAATAAAAATATTTCTTTAACGCAGAGATGGGGCGTGACCCGGAGCAGGTAGCCGATTGGTTGAGTGGTCGCCATAAACCCTGTCAGCAAAATCGAAAAAACATTGAACTCTTTTGGGCAGATTATTTCCAAAAATCTGATATTATTCGGGGGCTTGTCTGAGCCTACTGAGGCGAATAGCAACCTAATCGACTCAAACTATGGGCCAAATAACTCCTGGAATGGATGAAAATGGGAGCGAGAATGTCGCTCCTCGTTCGTGAAATGCGAACGAGGAGTGGCAAAGACCACAACAAGAATTCGGCTGGAATTTACGTAAATAGAAAAGCTCGCCGAGATGCCAACCACTTTACTTCACGGTTAAACGATAAATATAATTGACGTTTAAACAACTTTTTGTTATTTATATTTAACATTATGCCAAAGAAAACACTCCATATGTATCCCGGTCCCCTGAAAGAGACCCAGTCCTTGGGACAACGGCTGAAGGATGCGCGTCTGCGCAGGCGGTTTTCCATGGAGACTGTCTGCGCCAGAGCCGATCTCTCCCGACCGACGCTCTACAAGATTGAAAAAGGCGATCCATCTGTGGCGTTTGGACATTACGTGCAGGTGTTGCGTGTCCTGGGTTTGCTGGACGATCTGGCGCAGATTGCCAATGACGATGTCTTAGGGCGCCGCCTGCAAGACGAATCTCTCCCTCGGAGAAAAAGAGCTCCGCGCAAAAAAAACTCTCTGGATGATCGTGATGGCAAAAGCAACACGTAGAGAGCAGCTGTGGGTCTGGTTAGACGACCCGGCTTTCGGTCCTCTTCAGCAGATCGGCATCCTGTCCAAAGGGGATCGCGGAAGTGTCAGTTTTGTCTATGAGCCGGATTGGCTTGCTCACGCCCATGCCTTTCAACTTGATCCCGAACTGGATCTTTTGCCGGGAGAATTTTATCCAGGGGGATCGAACTTTGGCTTATTTATGGACTCCTGCCCTGATCGCTGGGGACAGCTCCTGATGAAGCGCAGGGAGGCGATAGAGGCCAGGGAAGAGGAGCGCAGATCCAGGACCCTTGGACCTTGGGAATTTCTGCTTGGTGTTCAGGACTGCACCCGTATGGGTGCCTTGCGCTACAGTCTGCCGGGGCAAGATGTTTTTCTGGCCGATGAGGAATTGTCCGCCCCTCCGGTAGCAAAGATTGCCGAATTGCAGGTGATCGCATTCGAGTTGACCAGAAAGAAACTGGCCAGTCCTGACAAAATCAAGGAATGGTTGAAAGTCCTTGTGGCGCCGGGGGCATCTCTCGGCGGTGCGCGGCCCAAAGCGAATCTTGTCGATGATCAGGGCCATCTATGGATTACCAAATTCCCTTCGGCTGATGACGATTACGATGTCGCTGTCTGGGAGAAGGTGCTGCATGATCTCGCCCTCGACTGCGGAATCTCTGTCCCGGAATCCAGGCTCATGCAGATCGGCGATGGATTTCACACATTCCTCGTCAAACGTTTTGATCGTCAGGGAGGTGAGCGCCGTTTTTTCGCCTCTGCCATGACGATGCTGAAACATGTTGATACGGACGACGCCAGCTATCTGGAACTGGCGGAATTCCTGGCGACCTATGGCGAACCTGATTTCCTGCAAACTGATCTTGAAGAGCTGTTCACTAGAGTTGTGTTCAATGTGGCCACCGCAAACAGAGACGATCATTTGCGCAATCACGGTTTCATGCGGTCCCCTGAGGGCTGGCGACTGGCACCAGCCTTCGACATGAATCCTTCTTTCAAAAAGGAGGAGCATGTCCTCTCACTGGACCTGGATAACCGCCAGCCAGATGTAGACGTCGTGCTTGAAACCGCAGGCTATTACCGAGTGGAAAAAAATCGTGCTAACACCATTGTCCAAAGGGTATGTGAGGTCGTAGCAGGATGGGAACGTCGCGCCCGCCATTATGGCCTTTCCAGGCAGGAATGCCTGGACGCTGAGCATTTATTTTGCATCAGGGAAAAGTAGCGCCTCGGGATTAAGTGGGCTTCCATGCCCAGACAAAAAGCGCCCCCACAAAACTGTGGGGGCAAGTCTTGCAAAGTCACAAGTGTGCTATTGCAAGACTTGGCCCTTTGAATTTTTTGAACATCTAGTTTTTGACCGGCACTACTGACCCTTGCGTAGCCAATTCTCATCCCCATGGCTGCCCCTTCAGAAAGAGAAAAGAAAACCCTGTCGTGGGTGTGGCCAGGCCAAAGTGAAAGGGAGTGTGATTTATTCCCCTTGATCGGTACCGATAAGTATTAGATAATAATATATCGTCTTTTGTGGAGGTTATTTATGTCGAAAAATACTAGCGTTACCCTTGGCCCCCATTTTGAGGAATTTGTCGGTAAGCAGGTAGCATCGGGCCACTATGGGTCGGTGAGCGAGGCCATCCGTGCAGGTCTTCGACTTTTGGAAGAAAAGGAAGCCAAGCTCAGTCTTTTGCGCAAGGCACTGGTAGAGGGTGAAAACAGTGGAACTGCCGATTATTCGCTGGAAAGCTTGATTCAGGAACTTGACATAGAAGACCTGAAATAATGGCCACATTCAACCTTACCGAAAAGGCCAAAAGTGATTTGAAGGATATTGCTCGCTTCACGCAGAAGCGTTGGGGCCGTGAACAGCGAAACAAATATCTGAAGGATCTGGACACCTGTTTCTATCGACTGTCAGGCAACCCATCACTGGGACGGGAGTGCAATGAAGTTCGAACCGGATACTTCAAATTCCCAACGGGGCGCCATGTGATTTATTATCGCAGCATATCAAAGTCACAAGTCGAAATCGTCCGCATTTTCCATGAGAGTATGGACGTCGAAATTCAATTTACGAGCAAACAAGAAGAGCCGCACTGATTATTGATTGTGCGGCTCTTTTACTGGAAGTGGCGAATTCCAAGGCATACTCGATCTAGTTGCAGTCTGCCCGTCAAAACAATACTGGACAACTTACAAGACACTTTCAGCTGTGAAAGGGTTTCGGGGAGAAACTGGTCCCTTCTATGTCTAATAAGTCGACACCTGTAGGAATCAGGCTGTATAAAATTTACTATTATTGCGAATGGGGGCGCTCGCTCATAAATTCAACTCAAAAGTGAAGTCCTCGCACCGCTGCTCACCAGAATCCGGAGATGGCAACAGCCAGAGTGTCAGAGTCAACACCAGTTGATTCCTGAGTACGGCTCCCAGCATAAGCAACCTTAAGTCCTAAATTACTGAATGCCCCGCAATTCGAGAACTTGAAAATTCCTGAAGAAAAAGGTGAAATGCTTCAGGGGTTTTTCCGATCCAGCCCCCGATACTGAATCGCCTCAGCCAGATGCATCTGACGGATACTTTCCTCTCCAGCTAGATCCGCAATCGTCCGTGCCACTTTGAGAATGCGAGAATGACTGCGGGCCGAGAGACCGAGGCGGTCGACGACCATTTCGAGCAGCTGCTGCCCCTCAGCATCGACGTCGCAGAATCTGCGGATGTGCCGTGCCTGCATCTGGCTGTTGGTATGGATGCCGAAGGGGGCAAGGCGTTCTCGCTGCACCTTCCGGGCGGCCTCTACCCGGGCACGGATGGCAGAAGATGGCTCAGTGTCGACCGGGTCGGCAAGATCCTTGTGCGCAACGCGTGGCACCTCGACCTGCAGGTCGATGCGGTCGAGCAGGGGGCCGGAGAGGCGACTGCGGTAGCGTTGAATCATCACCGGCGTGCAGGAACATTCCCGCAGCGAATCACCGCTGAAACCGCAGTTACAGGGGTTCATCGCCGCCACCAGCATGAAGTTGGCGGGATAGGTTAAACTCAAAGCCGCCCGGCTGATACTGACCTGGGCGTCTTCCAGCGGTTGCCGCAGCATTTCCAGTACGTTCTTTTTAAATTCGGGAAATTCGTCGAGGAACAGCACGCCGTGATGGGCTTTTGAAACATCCCCGGGGCGCGGATAGCTGCCGCCGCCGATCAGCCCGGCATCGGAAATGGTGTGATGCGGCGCTACGAAGGGTCTTTTTCGCACCAGTCCGTGGCTTTGCTTGAGCAGCCCGGCCACCGAATGGATCTTGGTGGTTTCCAGTGCCTCTTCAAAAGAGAGTTCCGGCAGGATGGTCGGCAGCCGCCTGGCGAGCATGGTCTTGCCGCTGCCCGGAGGGCCGGTGAGCAATAGATTATGGTTGCCGGCGGCGGCGACCTCAAGGGCCCGCTTGACGTGCTCCTGACCGCGGACCTCGGCGAAATCCTCGCTGTCGACCGCTGCTGCATTGTCTGTGCTGGTTTCTGCGCAGCGATAAGGGCTGAATTGTTGTTCGCCATTGATCAAGGCCACGGCTTCGCCGAGATCGCGCACCGCGTAGACCGGTGGCCCGGCGACAATTGCGCCCTCCTCAGCATTTTCGGCTGGCAGCAGTAACGACTGGTCGCCCCAGTCGCGGGCGGCAATCGCAATCGGCAGAACCCCGCGTACCGGTTTGATGCGACCGTCGAGGGACAGTTCACCGAGCAGAATAAAATTTTGCAGGTTTTCCGCTTTGACGATGCCGGTGGCGCAGAGCAGGCCGATGGCGATCGGCAGATCGAAGGCGGCTCCGTCTTTGCGGATATCGGCCGGGGCCAGGTTGATGGTGATGCGGCGGGCGGGAAAATCGTAGCCGGAATTTTTGATCGCCGACTTGACGCGGTCCTTGCTCTCTTTGACTGCCCCTTCCGGCAGGCCGACGGTGGAAAACTGCGGCAGGCCCTGGGCGATGTCGACTTCGACCTCAATCGGATAAGCGTCGATGCCGATCAGGGCGCCGGATGAAACCTTAGCAAGCATACTCCCCCCTTAAATGAACGGCCGATGAAAAGCTACCATCTGCGGCGTTATGCTTGCGGTGCGTCGTTCGACGTAGTTTTACTACGCCTCTCTCCTTACCACTGAGCATGCCTTGCATCTGGCAGCTTTTGATCGGCCTCACCAAGTGTGCTGGTGATTGAAAGCTATAAATACAATGAAAAGCGGGAACAAGCTGAAATTCTGTCCCCCAAAAAAATATTATGCGCTGTGGTTCAACTCTTCAATCAATTTTTCCGCCATGACCGCGGCAACCGCACCGTCGCCGACGGCGGTGGAGACCTGCTTGAGAACCGTGGTTCGGCAATCGCCGGCGGCGAAAATCCCCGGAACGTTGGTGCAGGTGTTCTCTCCGGCGACGATGTAGCCATCTTCATTCCGGTGCAGCAGGTCGGCAACGAAATCGGTGGTCGGGGTGACGCCGACAGCGACAAACATGCCCTGGATGTCTATCTGACGGGTTTCGCCGGTTTTAACATCACGGAGCATGGCTCCGGTCAGGCCGCTGTTGTCCGAGACCAGTTCATCGACCACCGAATTCCAGGCAATCTCGATTTTTTCATTCTCCATAATCCGCTGTTGCAGAATCTTGGTCGCCCGCAGTTTGTCGCGGCGGTGGACGAGGATGACTTTGCTGGCAAAGCGGGTCAGAAATAGCGCTTCTTCGGCCGCAGTGTCACCGCCGCCAATCACGGCGATCGGCTGGTCGCGGAAGAAGGCACCATCGCAGGTGGCGCAGTAGGAAACGCCACGGCCGACCAGGGCTGCTTCTCCTTCGACCCCCAGCTTGCGCGGGACCACGCCGGTGGCGATGATGACGATTTTGGTGGTCAGTTCCTTGCCGTCGACGATCAGGGTTTTGGTGGCGCCGTTATCGATGATTTTTTCCACCGTGCCGTAATCTGTTTCCAGGCCGAACTCGACACAATGCTCCTGGAACTTCATCATCAACTCCGGTCCGTCGATGCCGCCGGGATAGCCGGGCCAGTTTTCCACCTTGGTGGTGGTCATCATCTGGCCACCCATGACCAATTTTTCCAGCATCAGCGATTTTAGGCAGGCACGTGAGGCGTATAATCCGGCGGTCATGCCGGCCGGGCCACCGCCGATAATAATCACGTCATAGGTTACTTCACTCATCTGCGAGCTCCTTGAGTTTCATAACTCTGAATCCGCCCCAAACTCACGGCTTCAGATTAAATTCAAATTTCCACATCTTTGCATAGTGGGGCAAAAAATAGCAACCATCAGCGAACGGTTGAGTTTGCCCTGCGGCAAGAGTACACTTGCCGAAAAATTACTTGCGGGAGTTGCTGCAATGCTCAAGTTACTGAAGTTGTTGTTCTGGGTTCTGGTGGTTGGTGCGGCGCTGGTTGCCAGCGACCAGGTGTTGGTGCGGGTGCCGCTGGAAACTCCAGGTGTGTCACAGCTGCAGGACTTTTATGTCGATTTCCGCAGCCGGTTGCTCAAAGTGGTTGGCATCGAGGGGGGCAAGCCCGAATCGATTGAGGAGCTGATCGAAGCGACGGCGGCCGCTCCGGAAAAACAGGCCTCTCCTGCCCGTCGCTATCTCTATGTAGATGAGACCGGAACTCTGCAGTTTGCCGACAGCCTGGAGCAGGTTCCGGCCAAGTACCGTAAGGATGCGCAGCCGTTGGCAGAGTAATTAACCTAGAAACTGCAGTTGGATCACGAAAATCTGCACAACCTCTTGATGCACCTAGATAATTCGAAAAAGCTCTCATCACCAATAAGGTGACCAGGAGTTTTTCAAATTAACTATGCACATCAATATGCTGCACATCTTTTTCGCGCTCAACTGCGGTTTCTAGGATTAATGAGTTGCATTCACTATGGGCACTGGCTGCGCTAAAGAGAGCGCGCAGCCAGTGCCTTTATCTGTCCTTTGCTATCAAGCCCTGCGCCGCAACGTCTGGAGGGCCTGGAAGCTGCCCTGTTGGTCATTTACCGCCAGACCGGCAAAAGACTGCTTCAGTTGCAGGGGCCGCTTTTCAACGTCGGCGCGGGTCAAGTGTAAAAACAGGCCCATGCTGGCCAACAGAATACTGGCACTGGTAAGGATGCCGACCGGATAGTAGAGATTGCCGGCCAGGTCGAGTTGACTGTACTTGATCACCATAATCAGACCCTCTAGGACCAGGGCGATACAGACGGTGCTGACAAATCGGGCAATGGTGCGCCTGACCACCAGATAGGTATGGTCCTCTTCGGCGGCATGTTTGCCGTACTCCTTGCCGATTCCGATCCCCAGCTCGAAGATGGCCAGAGCAATGATACTGGTATTGATCGATTTGATCAGAATACTCATGGCCTCCTTCCCCTCGCTCAGGCCTGCGACAAACTGGATTCCAGCCAGGCAGACCAGGCACAGCGACAGGCAAAGAAAAACTACGGCCAACAGCTGGCCCATCCCGATTTTTAACTGACTTTTCATTTAATTCTAGCTCCTTTGTGGTTCGGACGGTCTCCTGACCGCCCGGGTTGATGAACCGTTGAATTGAGCAACCGCTGTGCCAGACCGGGTTGGGGTGGGCTAATTCCGGATTGTTGAAAGGGTCTAAGGGGTTCAAATAGAACGGCAAAGGCAACAACATGAAAAACCATTGAGTTTCACAAAACCAGCCGACTGTGCGTTGGCTGACTGCGTAGATGCGTACTGGCTAAAGGTGGGTATTGCCCTTGTCTGTCAGGCCGGGGGTGGAGCCGTTGTTTTTTAGCCACAGCGCCGTTTCATTTTTGCTGCCAGCGGGCAATAAAATACACAGGACTACCCGAATCGTCAGTGCTGCGAGCTGTTACGGCTCAATTTGGCAAAGGCGAAAATGGCGGCAGCAGCTGCTTGCCGGTCTCGGTCGCCAGGCAGCGTCGCTCCAGCAGGCCGGCTAAGGGGCCGAACCGGCGGCGGCAAATCTGGCAAGGGCATTGGCGATATTCCCCAGAAGCGTTTCCAATCCCTGGATATTGTGTCGTTTGGCGAGAAATTGCGGGTCGTTGTAGCTGATGTGTACCTGACCCTTTCTGTCCTCCCAGACTAAAAACTTCTGCGGCAGATCGAGTCCAATGGACTGCTGGTTCTGCATCAGTTGGGTGCCGACGTTGGGGTTGCCCGCGACAACCAGCTGGGTGGGGCGCAGTTTTTTACCACCTGCCTGATCATGGAAGTCGACGAACAGGGGCAGGCGGAAACCTGCGTCCTGCAGGGCGGCCTGCAGACTGTACACGGTGTCCTCGACACTCTGCGAACTGTCGATGGTGACCAGTCCGTTTTTCAGCGGACCGAACTGGCTCAACGTCTTGTCGAGACGCCACAGCAGGGGATCGAACACCTGGATGTCGTGGCGCTCGGCAAGATAGCCTGGGGAGTTGTAGTCGATGTGGATCTCGCCAAGTTCATCTTCATAGACGAGGATTTTCAACGGCAGATCGATCGCAGCGGTTTGCTGTCTGCGAATCAGGCGGGTCTCGGTTCTGGGGTCACTGAAAATAATCAGCACGGTGGGACGCAGCTTCTTATTGACACTCGCTGCAGCGGCCTCATGATCAATGACCGCGGCAATGGTGAAACCCTGCTTTTCGAGCCGGTCAGTGATGCGCTCCACCGCATCGGGGACACTGACAGCCGCCTCGATCATGTCTTCGTCAGCGTGCCGGTCTTTTTGGCCATCGGCCATGCTGATAACCGGCGTTAGAACAAACAGAACCACCCAGAATCCAACCAGTGTGAGCAAAGTAAATGACTTAGACATTTTCTTCTCTCCTTAATTCACGTTGGGGTCTACCTTCTATAAATTCCTTCCGGTTCCGTGGTTTTTGTGGCGGTGCCATGCCAAACGAATACCCCTATTCGGCTCTTTGTCAAGCGAGCCTGGCCTCCTCAAGGGGTTCCATAGATATCTGCGCGCCGGTCGACCAGGGTCTTGATCTGGGCGCGGTATTTTTCCATTTCACTAAAATCGAAATTGGCTACCAGTTCGGTCTCCGCTTCTTCGGCAGTCTGCAGGAGGTTGCCCAGGGGCGAAATCAGTTGGCTGAGGCCGAAAAAGTCGAGTTTGCCCTGCAGGCCACAACAGTTGGCGGCGATGATAAAGAGTTGGTTTTCGATCGCCCGGGCGCGCAGTAAGGTTTTCCAGTGCTCCTGACGCGGTTTCGGCCATTCGGCCGGGATGCAGATAATCTCGGCCCCTTCCAGGGCCAGTTTGCGGAATAGCTCAGGAAAGCGCAGGTCGTAACAGATGGCGATTCCCAGTCGTCCGAGCGAAGTTTCCGCCACCAGGGCATGGTTGCCGGCGCCGAGAAACTGATCTTCACGCATGGTCGAGAACAGGTGCAGTTTGCGATAGCTGCCGACCAGTTCCCCTTTGTCGATCACGTAGGCGGTGTTGTAAATGGTGCCTTTGTCTAGCTCTGGAAGGCTACCGACGCTGACCAGATTCAATTTTCGGCATTCTTCTTGTACTGCCTCAAGCACCCGCGGCGTTTCTTTGGCCAGCCCTTTGAGGTTACGGTAATCGTAGCCGCAGCTCCACATCTCCGGCAATACGGCCAGTTGGGCGCCCCGGGCGGCGACCCTCTGCAGCGCGGAGGTGGCTTTGTCGAGGTTGGCGTCGATATAGCCGAGATTGATGTTGAACTGGATTGCAGCACAGCTAAGTTGTTTCATTGACGACTCCGATTGTGAGTAGAATAAAATTGTGTTCTATTTTCTGGGCCTGTGAGGTGGCTGTTTTCGCGCTGGTCAGACCTCTTGACAGGCTTCTGTGTTGCGATATTAGAACGCCGGATTCTCTTGACCTTGGCGCGGCTGTCATGCTAGATATGCGATGTTTTCCTTGTCTATGATTAAGCTTAACCTGCGTTTTATCAAATAGTCCAGAAGCAGTTGTCTCAACCTGTTTCGAGCTGCTTTCAACGGACGGAAAGCGCAATCGAAAGACGGCGTGCCCGGCAGGAGCCATTTATTTAGCTTGATCTGCCGGTTTTTTTCTCATCTCCATTGTATACTGCATGCAGATTATGCAGGCTCTGCCCTTGAAAAGTCTGTATTTCGTTGAATGTCTCTGGTCACCAGCGTGGTCAGGGCTGAGGGTATTAATTTAAAATCGGGATCTGAGACCATGAAGGCAAAAATTGCCACCTTTGTCATCATGCTGGCGTTCTGGATTGTCCTGTCCGGCATGTTCGATGTCTTCCACTTTTCGTTGGGAGTTATCTGTTGTCTGCTGGTTGCTCATTTTAGCTCTGATCTGCTCTTCCCGGAGCCTGGCCGGCCCTGGATGCGCGAGCTGGTCGGCCTGGCGATCTACTTCCCCTGGCTGGTCTGGGAAATCATCCTGGCCAACCTGCAGGTGGCTTACATCATCCTGCACCCGCGGATGCTGGAAAAAATCGATCCCCACTTGTTCCGCTTCAAATCCAAACTGACCCGACCGATGGCCAAGGTGGCGATGGCCCAGTCGATCACCCTGACGCCGGGGACCATCACCGTCAATATCCATGAGGACGAGTTTACAATTTACGCACTGACCTCTGCGGCCGCTGAATCTTTGCCGGGTGAGATGGAAGAGCGGATCGCCCGCGCGCTGGAGATCGAATAATGGCTGAACGTTTTATCTTCGGAATTACCATCGCGCTGATCCTGCTGATCCTGGTTAGCCTCTATCGGCTGATTTTCGGGCCGAGTATTCTCGACCGGATCTTAAGCGCCAACGTGGTCGGCACCAAGACCACGGTGCTGCTGCTGTTGATCGGCATCCTCTATGAGGATTTGGGGATGTTTGTCGACCTGGCGGTCGCTTACGCGCTGCTCAACTTTATCGCGACCTTGGGGGCGTCCAAGTTTTTCATCCGCAAAAGGCAAGATTATCAGGATGAAGTGGCAGGAGGTGGCTCATGAGCTACCTTGCTATCGCCTTTATCCTGGCCGGATTGTTCTTCTTTTTCGTCGGGGTGGTCGGGGTGCTGCGGCTGCCCGATTTCTATACCCGGATGCATGCCGCGGGCAAGTGCGATTCGCTGGCTGCCGAGCTGGTGGTTATCGGTGTCGCCCTCTACAATCTGCAGGATTTCACTCTCGCCTCGGTACTGGTCAGCCTGAAAATTCTGCTGATCGCGATTTTCATTTTTATTGCCAGCCCGACCGCGACCCATGCGATTACCGAAGCAGCCTTGATCCTCGGGGTTGAACCCTGGAAAAAGAAGGGTAAACGCTCATGATGCCCGTCGTCGACCTGATGATTCTGACCATGATCGTGATCTGCGGCATCGCTGCGATTACCGTCAAGGACTTGCTTGCGGCGACCGTCATCTACGGTGTCTACAGCTTCCTGATGTGTCTACTCTGGGCGATTATGGGTGCGGTCGACGTCGCCTTTACCGAGGCGACCATCGGCGCGGGGATCAGTACCGTACTCTTTATTGCGGCAATTCTGCATACCACCAGAAGGAGCAAAGATTGAAAGCACTGGCCCTCGTTGCATCTCTGGTGACCGGAGTCATCCTGCTCTACGGGACCATGGACTTTCCGGCCTGGGGAGATCCGCAGTCTCCAGCGGCGACCCATCTGGCAGCTTATTTCACTGAAAATGCCGTGAAGGAGACCCACGTGCCGAACCTGGTTACCGCGGTGCTGGGT
The DNA here is from genome assembly GCA_947259685.1 of uncultured Desulfuromonadales bacterium. Next base: position 39,747 of record CAMYNC010000029.1, read on the forward strand.
GATTACCGGGGCTACGACACCATGTTCGAGACCGTGGTTATTTACTGCGCCGGGCTGGCGGTCATCGCGGTATTGCGTAGGAGCAGAAAATCATGAAAGAAGTCCAAGCGCGCGCTGAAGGGCGCAAGGTCGGCGAAAGTCTGATTATCCAGACCGCGGTGCGGATTCTGGTGCCATTCATTCAGATTTTCGGTCTTTATGTCATCGTTCACGGCCACTACAGCCCGGGGGGCGGTTTCCAGGGTGGCGTGATCCTCGGCGCATCTTTTGTCATGCTGGCGTTGGCCTACGATCTGAAGTTTTCGCTCAGCCATATGTCGGAGCGGGTCAACCTGATTTTTGGTAACTGCGGTGCACTGATTTTTGTCGGCACCGGGGTGCTCTCCGCCCTGGTCGGCGGTCTGTTTCTCGATTACTCGGCACTTGATAAGCTGATCCCGCTTGGGCCGATCGAATGGCGCTCCTTCGGAATCTTCGTGGTCGAAGTCGGTGTCGGCCTGGCAGTCATGAGCATAATGGCGTCGCTGTTCTGGGATTTAAGTTCCGACGGTGAACTGGACGAGGGGCTGTAAGCATGGAACTGATCGTAGCCAAATACAACTATTGGATCTACGTGGTGCTGATGATGGTCGGCTTCTACGCCATGATCGGTAAGAAGAATCTGGTCAAGAAGCTGATCGGCATGAACATCTTCCAGACCGCGATCATCCTGCTGTTCATCTCTGCCGGGGTCAAGCACGGCAGCAAAATTCCGATTGTCGACAAATACCAGGCCTTGGAAAAAGGGGTTGATGTCGCTTCCATCGTTAACCCCCTGCCGCACGTGTTGATGCTGACGGCGATCGTGGTCGGCATCGCGGTGACCGGTGTCGCGCTGGCGATTCTGCTGCGCATCTACCGCGAGTACGGCACCCTCGAAGAGGATGAAATCCTGGAGAAACTCGGCAAATGAGCGCCTCTAACCTGCATATGTACGTGATGGTCGTGCCCTTGCTAGCGGCCTTTTTTGTCAATCTGTTCGGTCGCAAGTCACCTGCGGTGATTGCGGTGTTGACCCTCGGCTCGCTGGCCTTCTCCTCCTTGGCCTCGCTGGCGGTGATGGACAATGTCATGAGTCATGGCCGGATCAGCTATGTCACCGGCAACTGGGCGGCACCCTACGGCATCGAACTGGTGGTCGACCACCTGTCTGCGGTGATGTTGATCCTGATTTCTGTGGTCGGCCTGCTCGCATCGATTTCGGCCCTCAAATCGGTTGGTCAGGAGTTGCCCGGTCGCGAGTATCAGTTCTTCGCTCTCTACCTGATCCTCATAGCCGGGCTGATGGGGCTGGTGCTGACCGGCGATGCCTTCAATCTCTACGTCATGCTGGAAATCACTTCGATCACCTCCTATGGTCTGATCGCCATGGGCAAGGGGCGCGCTCCGCTGGCCAGTTTCAATTACGTCATCATGGGCTCGGTCGGCGCCTGCTTCTACCTGCTCGGCGTCGCCTACCTCTATCTGATGACCGGCACCCTGAATATGGCCGATATGGCGCAAATCCTACCGACCATCGGTGGCGGCCCGGCGATCGCCACTGCGCTCGGGTTTATCCTGGTCGGTCTCTGGGTGAAGATGGCGTTTTTCCCGCTGCACGGCTGGTTGCCGAATGCTTACTCCCTGGCACCGACCGGGGTCGGTCTGATCGCCGCGCCGCTGGTGACCAAGGTGACCATCTATCTGATGGTGCGGGTGATGTTCTGGGTCTTTTCCGTTGATTATCTGTTCATTCAGCACCCGATGATTCAACAGGGGATCGTCTGGGTGGCGGCGGTGGCGATCATTTGCGGCTCGGCCCTGGCGCTTGCACAGCGTGAATTAAAAAGAATGCTGACTTATATCATTGTCGCCGAAGTCGGCTATATGGTCGGCGGGGTCTGGTTGGCGAATAAAACCGGCATGACCGGCGCCGTGTTGCATATCGTCAACGATGCGCTGATGACCCTCTGCCTGTTCCTGGCGGTGGCGGCGATCGTTTATAAGCTGGGCAGCGATGAGTTCGACAAGCTACAGGGGATTTACCGCAAGATGCCGATTACCATGGCGGCCTTCACCGTTGGTGCCTTCTCCATGATCGGCGTGCCACCGACCGCCGGCTTCTTCAGTAAGTGGTATCTGATCCTCGGCGGAATCGAAGCGGGACATTGGCAGTATGTGGTGGCCCTGTTGTTCAGTTCGCTGGTCAATGCGGTGCTCTTTTTCCGGATTATCGAAATCGGCTATTTCTTTAAGGATGAGAACGACCATGGCCATGAAAAGCGGGATGAAGCCCCCTTACTGATGCAGGCTCCGCTGGTGGTATGCGCCCTGGCCTTGATCGTCATCGGTCTGGGTTCCGGGCCCTTGGTTGAATCGATTATCAAACTGGCGATTCCGGCCGGTTTTTAACGGACAGGGCAGATTTTGTTATGAGCATTCAACCATCCATCTGGGCTCTGGCGGCCGTGCTGGTCTCCCTGCTCGGGGCGATTCCGATCATGCTTTCGCACCGCAACCCCAATCGGCGTGAGAGCTGGACCCTGCTGATCTCCCTGATTAAAGTGGCGATTGTTCTCTCCTTGTTGCCGCATGTTTTGGCCGGTGGCGGTTGGGAATTCGTCATCGCTGAGGTGGTGCCAGGAGTCCCCCTGGTGCTGCGAGTGGATGCCATGGGGATGTTTTTCGCTCTGATCGCATCCTTCCTCTGGTTTTTAACCTCGCTCTATTCGATCGGCTACATGCGCTCGCTCAATGAGCACGGGCAGACCCGCTATTTTGCATCCTTTGCGGTGGCGATCTCGGCCACCCTGGGGGTGGCATTTGCCGGTAATCTGCTGACCATGTACCTGTTCTACGAGATGCTGTCGCTCTCGACCTACCCATTGGTCACCCACGAGCAGAATGCTGAAGCGCGCCGTTCGGGCCGAAAATATCTGACCTATATCCTCGGTACGTCCATCGGACTGGCCCTGCCGGCGATGTTAATTGTTTACTCCTATACCGGGAACCTCGACTTTCAAGTCGGTGGGGTGGTTGCCGGTAGCGGCATGTCAACAGAAACCCTGGCCCTGGTACTGGTCCTGTTTCTGTTTGGCTTCGCCAAGGCCGGGATTATGCCGTTTCATGGCTGGTTGCCAGCGGCTATGGTGGCGCCGACTCCGGTCAGCTCTTTCCTGCACGGTGTTGCAGTGGTCAAGGCCGGGGTCTTTTCCATCCTGAGGGTGATCTTCCATATTCTCGGGCCGGAAACCCTGCAGGCGGCAAACCTGGGGGTGGTGATCACCACTCTGGCTTCGGTCACCCTGCTGGTTGCCTCTTTGGTTGCCCTGACTCAGGACAACCTCAAGCGTCGGCTGGCTTATTCGACGATCGGTCAGCTCTCCTACATGGTGCTCGGCGCTGGGATGCTCTCGGCGGCCGGGATGACTGGCGGCCTACTGCACATCGCGATGCACGCCTGTGGCAAGATCACCCTGTTCTTCTGTGCCGGGGCGATCTATGTTGCCGCCGGTAAGAAATATATCAGCCAGATGGACGGTCTCGGACGCAAGATGCCGATCACCTTTTTCGCCTTCTTTCTCGGTTCGCTGAGCATTATCGGTCTGCCGCCGCTCGGTGGTTTTATTAGCAAGTGGACCTTGCTGGTTGGAGCCGTGGATGGTCAGCAACTGATTCTGCTGCTGGTGCTGCTGTTCAGTTCGCTACTCAACGCCGCCTATTTCCTGCCGATCGTCTATCGCGCGTTTATAAATCCCCTGCCGGACGACGTTGAACCCGGAATCAAGGAGGCGCCACGGTTCTGTCTGGGGCCGATCTGCGTGACTGCAACCGCTTCGTTGGCATTGTTCTTTTTTCATGAAGTCTTCCTGCGCCTGGCGCAGCAAGCACTGGGGTTGGGAGGGTAAAGCATGGCTGACGAGATCCAGAAAAATGAACAGGGCGAGATCATCTTCCTTGGCCATTCTCCCTGGCCGGGTTACCGCAAGGCATTTTATATCGTTTTCGCCCTTGGCATTCTTTATCTCATGCTGGCCTTCTGCGGCCTGCTGCCGATGGCGGGAGGGCACTGATGGAAGAGAAGCGCGGCTGGTTCGATAGAAAAGAAAACCTGAAGCTGTTTCTGCGGATTTTCTACTGCAGTTTGGTGGTTTTGCTGGTGCTCGACCTGTTCGTTGAAAAACACAGTGTCTTTGGTTTCGACAGCGTTCCCAGCTTCTCGGCTGCTTATGGGTTCATCTCCTGCGTCCTGTTGGTGCTCGTCGCCAAAGTGCTGCGCATGTTGTTGATGAAAGACGAGGACTACTATGATGATTGAGCTGCCACCGGCGTTAATTTTTCTGACCGCGGCAGTCCTCGCGCCATTTTTACCGGCCGTTGTGAGGAAAGTTCTTCTGTTGGTTGTGCCGCTGTTGGCGTTGGTCACAGTGTTCGGCCTGCCGGAAGGGGTCGGTTTTCAGTATAGTTTTCTCGGGCACGAGATGGCGCTGCTCAAAGTCGATCGCCTCAACCGGGTGTTCGGTATTATCTTCTGCATCATCAGCTTCCTGGCGGTATTGTTCGCCTTGCAGAATGATGATCGGCTCGAACAGTCCTCGGCGATGACCTATGCTGGTAGCGCCCTTGGTGTGACCTTTGCCGGGGATTTCTTCTCCCTTTACGTGTTCTGGGAGCTGATGGCGGTCGCCTCGACCTTCGTGGTGTTGGCCGCACGGAACGAGGCTGCGCGCAAGGCGGCGTTCCGCTATGTGCTGGTACACCTCTGTGGTGGGCTGTTCCTGCTTGCCGGAATCATCCTGCGGTTGCATGAGACGGGTTCGCTGGCCGTCGAGCTGGTCGGCTTGACCGGGGTCGCTTCGGCGCTGATTTTCATCGGCATCGCGGTTAACGCCGCGATTCCGCCGATGCACTCCTGGCTCAAGGATGCCTACCCTGCCGCTTCCTACACCGGTGCGGTCTTTTTGAGCGCTTTTACTACCAAGAGTGCGGTTTATGTCATGGCGCGGACCTTCCCGGGAGCCGACATGTTGATCCTGCTCGGTGCGCTGATGACCTTTGTGCCGATTTTCTATGCGGTGCTCGAAAATGACATCCGTAGCGTGCTCTCCTACAGCCTGATCAACCAGGTTGGCTTTATGATGGTTGGTGTCGGCATCGGCTCCCCCTTGGCGATTAACGGTGCGGTGGCCCATGCTTTCGCTCACATTCTCTACAAGGGCTTGCTGTTCATGAGCGCCGGCGCGGTGATTTACCGAACCGGCAAGATCAAATGTACCGACCTGGGCGGACTGTACAAATATATGCCCTTCACTTGCATCAGTTGTATCATCGGCGCGGCTTCGATTTCAGCCTTTCCGCTCTTCTCCGGCTTTGTCAGTAAGTCGATGATCGTCAGTGCCGCCGGTTACGAACATCTGACCCTGGTCTGGCTGATCCTGATGTTTGCCTCGGCGGGTGTTTTCCATCACGCCGGGATTAAGGTGCCCTTCTTTATGTTCTTCGGCCATGACTCTGGCCTTCGGCCGAAAGAGGCGCCCTGGAATATGCTGCTGGCCATGGGGATCGCCGCCGCTTTTTGTATTGGTATCGGTGTTTTTCCGGAGCCGCTTTACAACCTGCTCCCCTTCCCTGTTGATTATGTCCCCTACACCGGTGATCACGTTGTCGGCCAATTGCAGTTGTTGATGTTCGGTGCGCTGGCCTTCGCCCTGTTGATGCTCTCCGGTATCTACCCGGCGGAGATCCGCGCGATCAATCTCGATACCGACTGGTTCTATCGTAAAGGTGGAAAACTGTTTGTTTCTGGCTGCGACAAGATTTTCAACGGCATCAACGATTTCAGCGACCGGGTTTTTGTCCAGCAGCTGCCGGCGTTGGTGAGTCGCTTCTTCGTCAACCCCTCGCGGAATATTCAGCGTCTCTGGGTGAAACTGCTGTCAGAGGCGAGCGGCGATGAGCAGACGTTGGCCAGGCGCAATGAAGCGATCGAGCATCGCACCAAAGCACTGGCCTACCCAATTGGTGGCGGGGTCCTGCTGGCGGTCATCTTCCTGGTGGTCATGTCGCTGCTCTACTTTGTTTAAATGGACCTCACCCCCTGCAACCGCAGGAGGCTATGAGCGATGAGCTCGGTTTATCTGCATATTCCTTTCTGTCGCAGTAAATGTCCTTACTGCGACTTCTACTCCCAGGTCGGCTCACCACAGCAGCTTGCCGAATACTTTAGCCTGCTTGGCCGGCAAATCGAGTTTCTAGAGCTTCAGTTTCCACAATCGCCGTCGCTCAAGACGATCTTTTTCGGTGGCGGCACGCCTTCCTTGCTGTCCGCTGAACAAATCGGACAGTTACTTCATCTGCTCAAAAAAACCTTCGGTTTTATTGCCGACGCAGAAATTACCCTTGAGGCCAATCCGGGGACCTTGGATGCGGAAAAGCTGATCGGCTATCGTCGGGCCGGAGTAAACCGTCTCTCGCTCGGCGTGCAATCGCTCTGCGAGCATCGCTTGCAGACGCTTGGCCGGGGGCATAGTACCGCGGAAGCAAAGCATGCCGTCGAGCTGGCACGCAACGCTGGTTTTGACAATCTGAGCCTCGATTTAATGTTTGCCCTGCCTGGTCAGCAGCTGGCTGAGTTGGAGGTGGAGCTGAGGGAGCTACTGGCACTGCAGCCGGAGCATCTCTCTTTGTACGGGCTGAGTTATGAGCCGGGCACGGAGTTTGCCGCCCGCAAAGCGAGGGGAGAATTGCGGGAAGCGCCTGAACAGTCGTATGAACAGCAGTACCGATTATTGCACCGCTTACTGACGGCTGGCGGGTTCGAGCATTATGAAATCTCCAATTTTGCCAGAAAGGGATTCCGCTGTCGGCATAATCAGGTCTACTGGAAGCGGCAGGCCTGCATGGCGCTCGGCTGCGGTGCTCACGGCTTTTCGCTAAACGGCTGGGGCGAACGCTCATATGTCAGGACAGATCTGGACAGTTATCGAGATAAGCTCGCAGCAGGAGAAAACCCCGTCGAACTGTTGGAGTGTTTCGACCAGCAGGGGGCAATGGCGGAGACTGTTTATCTGGCATTGCGCACCGCTGATGGCCTGTCGCGCGAGGTTTTCCACCAGCAGTTCGGCAACTATCCGGAAAAAGCCTTTCCCAAGGCCTTTGCCCAATTGAAATCCCACTTGCGACTGGTCGATAATCACTGGCGGCTCGATTTTGACGCCTGGCTACTTTACGATCATCTGATCAGTGCCTTTCTCTAGCAGCTTATCGTCCTTTTCAGCCGGTCTCTAATCGTCGGACAGTTTCCTAGTCAGATCTATTTGTCGGAAGTGAGTTTTAGTACATTCTTAGATGAGCTTCCTTCTTGCACGCATTCGCGAACAACGTTATTCATCGGAGTTGCGTTGTTCACCTTCGTGCCGTATGCGGATGTCGATCGGCCGACTGGTGTTCAGATGCAGATCCTGCTGCGGAAAGGCGATCACAATGCCGGCCTCGTTGAACTTTCGATCAATCTCTTCATTCAGCTTGCTGATCGTGGTCACGCGATAATCGACCGACCCTATATAAGCTCTCAGAGTCAATGAAAGAGCACTGTCGCCAAATCCCTCAAAAATGACGAAGGGTTTCGGCTCCGGGAGGACGAGTTCGTTCTCTTCGGCAGCCTCGGCCAAGAGTGCCATTGCCTTCTGGACATCGCTGCCATAGGCGACGCCGATGGGAATCAGGATCCGGCTCATCTGATCCGAGAGCGACCAGTTGAGCAATCGTCCGGTGATGAATTCCTTGTTCGGCACCAGCAGCTCTCTTTTATCAAAATCCAGAATGGTGGTGGCCCGGATGCGGATGCGGGTGACGACCCCGGTGCTATCCCCGACGGTCACCTGATCGCCGACCCTAATCGGCTGCTCGAAAAGGATGATCAGGCCACTGATGAAGTTGGCGACGATCTCCTGCAGCCCGAAACCGATGCCGAGGCTCAAGGCAGCAACCAGCCACTGGACCTGCGACCAGCTGCCGCCGAGGATATATAAGGCGCTCATGGTGCCTGCCGCCGCGATCAAATAACTGGACAGGGTGGTGACAGCATAGCGGCCGCCCGCCGTCATTTCGAGACGCTGGAGCAGGACGATTTCGAGAAAGGCAGGAAAGCGTTTGGTCCCGACGACAGTGATAACGCCGATGAGAATGGCGAGGATGCCATCGGCCAAGTCAACCGGCACCTGCTTCTCCTGATCGTCAATCAATACCGTGTGATGCCACAAGGTGATCTCGTTGAGGATTCCTAAAGCCGGTAGCACCTCCGACCATATGAGCCACAAGCCGATGACACCGAAGAAGATGAATGCTGTATTGAGTAGCTTGCGGATATCATCGCTTAACGCGACCAGGTCAATCGTTTCTTCTTCTATCTGGATCGGAACACCTTCCTCCCCGGGCGGGGCTACCTCTTTGGCTTCAGCTGCGGCCCGTATTTCCTGGCGACGCTTCAGGGCTGCCTGGATTGCGAGCTTACGGCGGGTCTGCAGCAGCCAGAATGCAACCAGCTGGTGGATGACGATGAGGCCAAGGACCAACCACAGGCCTCCCATCAAACGAACGATCAGGGTGGCTGCGGTGTAGGTGTACCCGGCCAGGGCAAGGCCGGCAATGAATACAGGGATGGCGATAACCAGCAGAAACCACAGATAGCGTAAGCGGGCCAATAGGCCATTCGGGTGATGGTTCAGGTAGCTCTGGACCACTCCCCGTTTAGGGTGCAGCACCCGAAAAAAGAACAGCCCGAGGATCATGACCAACCCAACAAAGATAAGCTTGCCAATTGCTCCACCATTGGTCACGGTGTCAAGGCTGGTGACTGCCAGGAGGACAAAAAGAGCCGGCAGGTAGATGACTATCAATCGCTTCAGCTCGCGGCGCAGCAACTCAAGATTGGTCTCCGACCAGCCAAAATGCGCCGCTGCCAGCCCATTGGGAACCACGAGAACACGAAAGGTCAGTAAAAAAAATAACCGTGGTGAGATTCCAATCAACACCAAGCCGATGGCCCTGGAAAAAATTTCTCCTTCCAGCGAAAGCCGCAACTGCCAGCCAAGTGTTCCCAGCAGCAGTGGCCAGGCTAGGGCAAGCAACAGGGTCAAACCCAGTGCCTGAAGGCTAAAGGCAACCTTGTAGCTGGTGGGTTTTTTGGCTTTTCCCCCGGTGTTTATGAGTAAACTATGCAGCCGCTTTTTTTTCCACATCAGCAGTGCAAACACCGCAAAGGCAAGGATTGGCATCGGTGAGTGGGTGGCCTGGTGTCCCAGGACCTTGAAGACCTCGAACCAGCCCGAAGGAGATAGCAGCTGAATCATTCCCTCTGGAAGCTTTTTGATTTCCTCCAGGTTAATCGTGCGGGAACTGCGGATCCAGAGTAGGTGCTCGGCAAGAAAATCATCATAGGCCTCGGCCGTTTCAAGGAGTTGACGTTGGGCAAAATCGAGTTCCCCGAGCGTGCGCAGGTAGGCGTCATTGGTGGAGATCGCTTTTTCGAGGAATGACAGACGACTGTTGAGCAGCTCACGAAGCTCGGCCTGGTTTGCCTCTGCTTCTTCTGGGGGCAGGTCCGCGGTCAGACTGGCGACATAGGCGGCGACATCTTCCAGACGGTTTTGTTCTTCATAGTATTGGATCTGGCGTAGTCCGGATTCGGCGATCAACGTCTCGCTGGTTTTGGCGAGTTTGCGGTATCGCCGGATATCAGGTAGCTTGCGGCGCTGTTCTTGAAGAACCTGACCGAGGACCTGACTCAGACCGGCGATTTCGAGCTTCTGTCTGGCATTGCGAAAATGCTCCTCGATCCGCTTGGTTTCCTTGTCTGCAACATCGGCAGCGGCCGTCACGCGTTCGAGGTCGGTTACCAAAGAGCTGAGTTCCTCGCTGAGCGCTGCGTTCTGCGCCGCCAGCTGTTGGATGAGCGGATGCTTGCCGGCCAGCTCACGCATCGCCGCTTCGGCCTCTGCCTGGGCTCTTTCAGCTTCGAGCTGGCGCCGTTGGTTGACCATTTCCTCGAGCAGATGCTCCCTGGTGGCGACCAGCTCCAGATTGTGCTCCGTTTGATCCCTTTGCGCCTTTAACAGTTCAATGCGCATCGGCTGGCTCAACAGCTCCTGATCCAGCATGCTGACTTCAGCGCTGAGTGACAGGTTCAGGGTTTCCAGCATCCATCGGTTTGCCTCACTCAGCGCGGGCCGCTCGTTAGCGGGGGCTGAAAGGTTGAGTTCGCGGGCAACCTCTTCCTGACGTCGTTTGGCTTCGCTAAGCTGCTGGCGTGCAACATTCGGCCGCTCAATCTGGATGTCCAGTTGTTGCTCCAGGTCGTCGAGCTTGGCCTCAACCGCGGACAGGGTCGCCTGCTCATTCAGCAACAGCTGCTCAATTTTGGAGAGCGGCGTCTCGGGAGAAACCTTCAACGTCGCTTCCGGCGCGGTTTTTTTTGTCTTTTCGAGCTCTTTCTGGAGCTCATTCGCCTGCCCTGGAGCCGTTTTCCGGGCCTGACGAAAAGCATCGGCCGCGGCGTTGTTGCTGGTCGCCGTCTCTAGCTGGATGAGCGTCTTACGGTAAAGCTCGGTCAGCGTGGTCTTGGTTTCCTTGTCCAGCTCGGCTGTGGCCGCGACCTCTTGGATTTTAGCGTTAAGTATTTGCGGGGTGACCGAGACGGTCAGGGATGTTTTGGGATCTGCAGCGTAGGGGGAGGTCAAAGGTGATAGCAGCAAAAGTAAGGTCGTCAGCAGAAACAAGGAAAACCAGGATTTCATAAGCCATGCTCCTTCGTGGGGCGTTCTATGAAATCATCTCAGTGAAGATGACAAAGGTCGCTGACGGGTGGTAACGCTTTCGATTGTTCCATATTGGCTAAAGCCTAAAGGGTCTTTGCTATGTGTCAAATCCAGGCAAGCCAGAAATCATCAAAGGAGGACTCGACAGTGTTCCCTGGTTTGGTTCCAAGACTTTGAAAAATGGGGAGAGCCTAGCTCTCAATCACCTTGACAAAGCTTGGGTCCATTGATAGTGTGTCGTGTTAGCACTCTGGGGCAATGAGTGCTAACATAATATAAAAGCCATCTTTGTGTGGCTCTTTTTTTCGGAGTTGAGTATGGCTGAAGAGCTGAATGAGCGCAGCCAAAATATCCTCGAAGCGATTGTCGAAGACTATATCGCTTCGGCCGAACCGGTCGGCAGTCGGGCGATTACTCGTCGGCACAGCTTCAACCTGTCGCCGGCTTCGGTGCGCAATGTCATGTCCGACCTGGAGGAGATGGGATTTCTCTGTTCGCCGCACACTTCGGCCGGGCGGATTCCAACCGAAAAGGGCTTTCACTATTATATTGACTCGTTGCTGAAGATTCGTGATCTGAGCAAAGAGGAGCAGCAGCGCTTAACCAAAAGCTACCGCTTTCAGGGCATGAAGTTGGAAGACATCATGCAGGAGGTGGGGCGGGTGATGTCGGGGCTGTCCAATTATACCGGGCTGGTTATGGCGCCCAAGTTTGCTTCGACGGTGTTCCGCCAGATTGAATTCGTCCGCCTATCCCATGGTCGACTGCTGGTGATCTATGTCTCCGAAAGCGGCCTGGTGCAGAACAAGGTGATCGAGGCCGATCCCAGCCTGACCAACCGTGACCTGGAGCAGATCAGTAATTACCTGAATCGCGAGTTGACTGGTCTGAGTATCGCCGCAGTGCGGGAAAAAATTGCCCAGCAACTGCAGCAGGAACGGGTCCGTTATAACAAATTGCAGCAGCGGGCGTTGAACTTGTCGCGCGAGGCCCTGCAGGAAGAGGGTGAAAGTCAGGTGTTTGTCGCCGGAACCGCGCTGATGCTGGAACAGCCGGAATTTTCCACCCCGGAGCAGATGCGGCGGATTCTGCAGACTCTGGAAAGCAAACGGCAGTTGATCGATCTGCTCGACAGCAGCCAGCAAGCCGAGGGAGTACAGATTTTCATCGGCAGTCAGAGCAGTCATGCCGAGATAGACGGTTGTAGTTTGATCACCTCGAAATATTCCAACCAAAAGGGTGCGATCGGTACCCTGGGGGTGATCGGCCCGATGCGGATGGATTACTCTCAAGTGATTCCGATTGTTGATTTTACCGCCCAGCTGGTCAGCAGAATTCTGGAGCGGGAAGCAGAATAAACAAGGAGTAGATGGTGGGAAAAAAGAAGAAAAACCAGGACCAGACAGTGTCTGAAGCGGTTGCCGAAGAGACTCTCAGCGAAGAGCAGGAACCGACGGTTGAAGTTGTCGAGTCGGTGGAGGAGCAGTTGCATGCCGAGGTGGAGCAGGCTCAGGCCGAGACCAGAGCGGCTCAGGAGCAGTATCTGCGGACTCTGGCCGACATGGACAACCTGCGCAAGCGAACTCAGCGGGAAAAAGAGGAGCTGGCCAAGTTTGCCAACGAAGCTATTCTCCGCGACATCCTTGAGGTGGTCGACAATCTGGAGCGCGCCGTCGAGCATGCAGAAAAGACTGAAATGGGTGAAACTGGTGAAGGGCTGCTGGAAGGGGTGCAGATGACCCTGGGGCAGTTCAGTCAGCTACTGAAAAAGTTCGCTGTGACCCCGGTCGAAGCCCTTGGACAAACCTTCGATCCGGCCCACCATCAAGCGATGGGGCAACTGGAAACCACCGATTTTTCGCCGAACAGCGTTGCTCAAGAGATGCAAAGGGGTTATCTGCTTAACGACCGCTTGTTGCGTCCGTCGCTGGTGATGGTTGCCAAAGCGCCGGCCGAGCCGGTAGTGGCAGATGAAGACAACACGACAACTGAAACAGACGAACAGAAATAGTCTGAATAACAGCATTTAGGGAGGATATAGATATGAGTAAGGTTATTGGGATCGATTTGGGGACCACCAACTCTTGTGTGGCCATCATGGAAGGTGGCGAGCCGGTGGTTATCGCCAACTCGGAAGGTGCGCGTACCACACCCTCGATGGTCGCATTCGCTGAAAGCGGCGAGCGGCTGGTCGGCCAGCAGGCCAAGCGGCAGGCCGTCACCAACCCGGAGAACACCCTGTTCGCCATCAAGCGGCTGATCGGGCGGAAGTTTGACTCCGAAGCAGTGAAGAAAGATATCGAGATCAGCCCCTTCAAAATTATTGAAGCGGACAATGGCGACGCCTGGGTCGAGGCCCGCGACAAGCAGTACAGCGCCCCGGAAATCGCGGCGATGATCCTGCAAAAGATGAAGCAGACTGCCGAAGATTATCTCGGTGAAAAGGTCACCGATGCGGTTATCACCGTACCGGCTTACTTCAACGATTCCCAGCGTCAGGCAACCAAAGATGCCGGGAAGATCTCCGGACTCAACGTATTGCGGATTATTAACGAGCCGACCGCTGCATCCCTGGCTTACGGTCTCGACAAGAAGGAAGAGATGACCATCGCCGTCTTTGACCTCGGTGGTGGTACTTTTGACGTTTCGATCCTCGATCTCGGCGACGGCGTCTTCGAGGTCAAATCGACCAACGGTGATACCTTCCTCGGCGGCGAAGATTTCGACCAGAAGATCATCGACTACGTGGCCGACGAGTTCAAGAAGGATCAGGGGATCGATCTGCGCGGGGACAAGATGGCTCTGCAGCGCCTCAAAGAAGCCGCAGAAAAAGCCAAGTGTGAGCTGTCGTCCTCGATGGAGACCGACATCAACCTGCCGTTCATCACTGCCGACCAGTCGGGCCCCAAGCACCTGAACATCAAACTGTCCCGCTCCAAGCTGGAAAGTATCTGTGCCGAGCTGCTCGGCCGGCTGGTCGCACCCTGTCAGACTGCCCTGAAGGATGCCGGTCTTTCGGCTAACGAGATTAACGAAGTTATCCTGGTCGGTGGCATGACTCGGATGCCGGCGGTGGTGGAAAAGGTGCAGTCGATTTTCGGTAAAACCCCGAGCAAGGGAGTCAACCCGGACGAAGTAGTCGCCATCGGTGCTGCGATCCAGGGTGGGGTCCTTACCGGAGACGTCAAGGACGTCCTGCTGCTCGACGTCACTCCGCTCTCGCTGGGGATCGAAACCCTCGGCGGCGTGATGACCAAGTTGATCGAGAAGAACACCACCGTGCCCTGCAAAAAGAGCCAGGTCTTTTCCACCGCGGCCGACAATCAGCCAGCGGTTTCGGTCCACGTACTCCAGGGTGAGCGGGAAATGGCCGGTGACAACAAGACCATTGGCAACTTCGAGCTGGTCGGAATTCCGACCGCACCGCGCGGAGTGCCGCAGATCGAAGTTACTTTTGATATCGATGCCAACGGTATTCTCCACGTTTCTGCCAAGGATCTGGGCACCGGTAAAGAGCAGTCGATCCAGATCACCGCATCCAGCGGCCTGTCTGACGATGAGATCAACAAGATGGTCAAGGAAGCGGAAACCCACGCTGCTGATGACAAGAAGAAGCGTGAGCTGATCGAAGCCCGTAACCAGGCCGACGGTCTGGCCTACACCACTGAAAAATCGCTCTCCGAACACAGCGAAAAGCTCGACAGCGCAACCAAGAAGCAGATTGAAGATGCCCTGGCCGAGCTGAAAACCGCCATGGAAGGGGATGATCCGGAGGCGATCCAGCAGAAGAGTGAAGCCTTGGCCCAGGCCTCCCACAAGCTGGCCGAAATGATGTACGCTCAGGCCCAGGATGATGGTGGTGAAGCTGGCGGCGAAGGCGGCCAAGAGAATGCTGCTGAAGCTGACGTGGTCGACGCCGAGTTTGAAGACGTTGACGACAAAGACAAGAAGTAATCCATAACGACTGAACCTTTGTCGACCGGCCCAGCCGGTCGACAAAGATTTTCAGCGACAGGAAAACGTTTTGGCTAAACGCGATTATTACGAAATTCTCGGAGTCAACCGCAACGCTAGTGAAACCGAGATGAAAAAGGCCTACCGGCGGCTGGCAATCAAATTTCACCCGGATAAGAACCCGGGCGATAAGGCCGCCGAGACTAAATTCAAAGAGCTGTCAGAGGCTTATGCGGTACTTTCCGACCCCCAGAAGCGCGCCAGTTATGATCAATTCGGCCATGCCGGGGTCGACGGTTCCAGCGGTGGCTTCTCCGGTGGCGGCTTCGATTTTGGCGGCACCCCGTTTGAAGATATTTTTGGTGATATCTTCGGCGATATCTTCGGCGGCGGTGGCCGACGAGGTGGTCGCGGCCAGCGCGGCGACGATCTGCGCTATAATCTGACGATCAATTTTGAAGAAGCGGCTTTCGGCACCGAAAAGAAGCTGCAGCTGCCGCGCCGGCAGTCCTGCGACACCTGCTCCGGCTCTGGTGCCCGACCCGGAACTGAAGCACAAGCCTGCACCACCTGCCGTGGCGCAGGCCAGGTGCGTTATCAGCAGGGCTTTTTCACCATGACCCGCCCCTGCCCCGATTGTCGCGGCGAAGGCAAGATCATTGCCGATCCCTGCCCCGACTGCAAGGGC
>CAMYNC010000030.1 GCA_947259685.1 uncultured Desulfuromonadales bacterium
CGCTTGCCCTGAGTACGATCGAAAAACTGATCGGGAACCACAATATGGCCTGGAACAATCTCCTCCTTCATGCTACCGACCGCCGAAACCGAAATAATCTGTTCGACGCCGAGTTTTTTCATGCCGAAAATATTTGCCCGGTAATTAACCTCCGAAGGCAATAACCGGTGCCCAC
Source organism: uncultured Desulfuromonadales bacterium (assembly GCA_947259685.1). Next base: position 176 of record CAMYNC010000030.1, read on the forward strand.
GGCCATGGCGCGGCAGAAAAACCATCCGCGCACCACCTAGCTGGCCAGTAATGTAAGCGTCCGAAGGATCCCCAAAAGGAGTCTCAAGACTGACTTCCTGAACTTCGGTCAGACCTTCGATCTCATAAAGACCGCTGCCGCCGATAACACCAATGACCGGTTGACTCATATTATGTCTCCATTACTTTCGGAATCGATAGTTTTATTTGCCGTATGTTTGTCCAATTTACCCTTGAGCTGACCGCAGGCGGCTGAAATATCTTGCCCTTTACTGGCCCGCCGCATAGCGACTATTTGGCGGTCAAGAAGATAACTTTGAAAAACGTGAATTTTCTCTTCTGTCGGGCACTTATACTCCGATCCCTCATGTTCATTGAAGGGAATCAAATTCACCTTGGCGCGAATTCCGTGCAGCAATCTGACCAACCGTTTGGCATCTGCCAGCGAATCATTGACATCGTTGATCAGGATATACTCAAAGGTGATCTTCTGCCGCGGCCCCAAAGGGTAATCGCGACAAGCGGCCATCAATTGTTTGAGTGGGTATTTCTTATTGATTGGCATCAGGCGATCACGCACCTCATCGGTGGTTGCGTTCAAAGAAATCGCCAGATTCACCTTGATCTCTTCCCAGAGCCTCCGCATCTCTGGCACCAGTCCCGAAGTCGAAAGGGTCACCCGGCGAGTGCCGTAGCCGAGGCCATCATCAAGGTAGAGAATTTTTAACGCCGTCACCACATTATCCAGATTGTGTAACGGCTCCCCCATCCCCATCAGCACGATATTTGAAATCGGTCCGTCCTGCAATACCCCGCAGACCTGATTAACGATCTCCTCGGGCCGCAGGTTACGGGTCAGACCGAAGGTGCCGGTCAGGCAGAATTTACACTGCATAGCGCAGCCGACCTGGGTGGAAATACAGAGGGTCGCCCGACCTTCATCCATCGGAATCCGCACCGCCTCGACCGACTCGCCATCGGCCAAACGGAACAGATACTTTTTGGTGCCATCACTGCTCAGCTCGGTGGCTTCCGGTTGCCAATGGGAGACAAAGGAACGTTCGCCAAGCAGCTGACGAAAATCTTTGCCCAGATCAGTCATCTCAGCGAAATCGGTGGCACCCCGCTGATAGATCCAGCGCATGATCTGCTTGGCCCGATACTTCTCCTTACCCAGTTCCACCAGGAACTGCTGCAGCTGTTCCAGCGTCAGCCCTTTGAGATCGACTTTTAATTGACTCAATGATGCCTCTTTGTTCTTGAAACCATTACGGAAAAAGCCCTTCGGATTGTACCCGAAGGGCTTTCTTACTGACAAGCGGATTCCTACCTATGATTCAGCGATTAAAGTAATTCAAGCCCATTGAAGAAGTAGCCGAGTTCGAAGGCGGCGGTTTCCGGTGCATCGGAACCGTGGGTAGCATTCTCGCCGATCGAAGCTCCGAATTCTTTCCGCAGGGTGCCTTCAGCTGCTTCAGCCGGGTTGGTGGCTCCCATCAGATCACGCCACTTGAGAATTGCACCTTCAGCTTCCAGAGCCAGGACGATACAAGGACCGCTGCTCATGAAGTCGGTCAGCTCGCCGAAAAACGGACGCTCACTGTGGACAGCATAAAAACCCTCAGCTTCAACCTTGCTCATGTAGAGTTTTTTCAGACCGATGACTTTGAAGCCTTCAGCATAAATACGAGCCAGGATTTTACCGGCATGGCCGGCAGCGAAAGCATCAGGCTTAATGATGGCAAATGTTCTTTCCATAATTCTAAATCCTCCAATATGTTGAGTTGTTAGCATTCAAATCGCGAGGCGCTTTGTAGCATTGCGCCGAAACGCTGTCAAGAGCTTAACCGCCCTGATTGGCGAGCTCCTGTAAAACCGGAATTGCCTGCCGTAGAGCTGTGCCGCGGTGGCTGATGCGGTTTTTGATATCGAGCGGTAATTCTGCCATGGTTTTGCCGTATTCGGGCACCATAAACAGCGGATCGTAACCGAAGCCGCCGGCCCCGCGTTCACCGCGCATGATCAAACCGGACACCCGGCCGTGAAAAGTCTGACAACGACCATCAGGCCAGGCAAGGGCCATTACACAATGGAATGCAGCTTGGCGATTTTCATCCATGACCTCGGACAATTCCAACAGTAATTTGGCATTGTTGGCAGCGTCATTTCCCTGTTCTCCGGCATACCGTGCAGAATGCACTCCTGGTGCACCGTTTAGGGCATCGACTACCAGGCCACTATCGTCCGCCAATGTCAAACAGTCACTAAAACGCGCCATCACCAGCGCTTTTTTGCGCGCATTCGCTTCAAAGGTCGCGCCATCCTCGACAATTTCCGGCGGATTCGCAAGCTGATCCAACCCAACAACCTCAACCCCGGAGCCATCAAGCAGTCTGCGGATTTCTTTCAACTTCCCCTGATTGCCTGTTGCGACCAGCAGCTCCACGTCAAGCTCCCAGGGCCTTATGCTGCAGTTCGGTCAGTTGGGCGCAACCATGCAAGGCAAGGTCGCGCAGGCGATCCAGGTCTTGGAGCGAAAAGGGTTCTTCTTCGGCGGTACCCTGAACTTCGACAAACTTTCCTGAACCGGTGATGACGAAATTCATATCCACTTCCGCCTTGAAATCTTCATCGTAATTCAAATCAAGCAACGGCTGGCCATCAACAATTCCAACGCTGATTGCTGCCACGCTGTCTTTCAAAGGTATTTGCGTTAAAACCCCCTTTTCAACCAACCCGGTAAAAGCGTCGCAAAGGGCAACATAAGCACCAGTAATCGAGGCGGTTCGGGTTCCACCGTCAGCCTGCAGAACATCGCAATCGATCTGCACAGAAATTTCTCCCATCGCTTCCAGATCGGTGACCGCACGCAAAGAACGGCCGATCAAGCGTTGAATTTCCTGGGTGCGACCGGAGACCTTTCCTCTGGCTGCTTCCCGCGCTGAGCGGGTATGGGTCGAACGAGGCAGCATGCTGTATTCGGCTGTCACCCAACCGCGCCCCTCGCCGCGCATAAATGGTGGCACCCGCTCTTCGACCGAGGCGTTACACAACACCTTGGTTTCACCATAACAGACCAGCACCGAGCCCTCGGCATAGCGGGTAAACTGACGCTGAAAGCTGATCGGCCGCAGTTGGTTAAGCTGACGACCATCGCTACGCGAACATTCGGCTGAACTCATCAGTTTTTCTCCTTCTTTAATTCGGCAAACTGGCGAACCCCCTGATAAAGCGCTTGCGCCAGTTGTTCTTGATAATCACTCTTTCCCAGTTTCGCCTGTTCCTCAGGATTGCTCAGATAACCGAGTTCCACCTGCACCGTCGGCAAATCGCCACGCCCCAAAGAGAGCAGCGGCGTGGGATAGATTCCGTTAACCTGAATTCCAGCTGCAACTAGGGCCAGTGAAAGCTGCTGGGCCAATTGCAAGCTACTGCTTGCCTGGTCGCTTTTGCTAACCAGGGTAGTCTGTTCAACGGCGTCGGGCCGAATAAACAGATTCACCCCATTGGGCAGTTCGGAAAATGCCGATTGGGCATGCAGCAGTAGCCAGAGATCGACATCTTCGTGCGAAGCCGTTTCGAGACGCTGCTTGACCGTCACATCATAGTCGCCGTCGCGGCTGAGATAAATCGGCACCCCCAGCTTCATTTTCAATTGTTTGGCGAGTTTTTGCGCCACCGCCAGATTGACTTGTTTTTCTTTGTGGCCAGAAGCCGCAATGGTTCCGGTATCCAAGCCACCGTGACCGGGATCAATGGCGACCGCCCGAATCAATGGCCCGCTCTTGGTCGGCTTTTTCTTCAACAAAAAAGAGAACAATTGATCGATCGGACCGCTCTCTTCCTTGATTGGAGTATCGGTATTAGGATCGAGATTGCGGAAATAGATCGGCTTGCCAACCAGCAAGGGCAGCTGATTGAGTAGAAAACTATCGGTCACCCGCAGACGACCATCGATAAAGCGTGGCTTATCACTGAGCGGATAAAAATCACTGCCGAACTTAAGATAACCGCTGGCTGGAGAAATTTCCGCCCAGCCTCGGCTGGTGCGGATCCGGAAGGTATGCTTGACAGAGTTCCAGTGCCCTTTCAAACCGACGGCATCGATGACGTCCTCAATCGCTATATAGGGAACCCCAGACTGCTGATACACATCGTCCAGACGCACCGGAGGTTTGCCGCGCGGGGCAATATCGACAGCGGCCAAGGAAGGGCCGGCCAGCAGCATGGCGATAAACAGAAACAGAATCGGACGCATTTTTTCTCCCATTGAAAGCCGCCCGTTTATACCTCAGCGGTCGACTCAGTGTCAACGAATGCGCTGCTTATCCGCCGTTGAGTAATAAGTGCTCACCTGGCATCGGATCAAGCTCGAGTACCTTAAAAAGTCTTCTCGTCAACAGCCGTTCCAATTCGTTCTGCGAATTGCTATCAGCAGCAATATTGCGAATTTGGCCGCCAGCACACAGGCCGTGCCCTCCAGCAGTGCCGATGCCTGCGACCATCTGCTGAATCGCCTCGCCCAACCGTGCGTCATGCTTGCAAGATCGCATCGAGAGAATTTGCACGCCTTCATACCACCCCATTCCCAGCACATATTTCACCCCTTCGAGCCGCAGCAGAAAATCTGCCATCTCAGCGACCAGGTCAGGATTGTCAATCCGCTTGAGATTAAAAACCAGCGTAGGACCGTAAACCAAAGCATTTTCAATGGCGGTGCGAAAGCTGGAAAAATATTCTCTGGGGGCCGGCGGGTGAATGATATTGTAAAGAATCCGGTTATTTGAAATCGGCAACAGTTTCAGATAAGCTTCACGGTCGGCCTTGGACCAATCACGTCCCAAATCCTGGGTTTCCGATTTGATCGCATAAAACAGGCTGGTGGCCAGGCGGGTATTGATCGAAATATTTTGGCTGCAAAGATATTCATAAAGGATCGTCGCCGATGCGCCATAATTTTCGCGGATATCAACCCAACAGACATCCTCAAGGTCCTGTTTCGGCGGATGATGGTCGATAACCAAATGCACCGGCCGGCCTTCCGGGTAGGAATTATTACCGGTATTCGGCTGGGTGTCGACCATACACACAACGGAAAACTGGTCCAGATCGAGTTCGCTGATTTGCACCAACGGGATCTCCAGCAAACTGACCATACTGCGGTTTTCGCTGCGCCCAACAATCCCACCATGCGCAATCAGGGCATCCTGTCCGGTGCTCACAAGCAACAGATGCCGTAGCGCAACCGCCGCGGCAATCGAATCGGGATCGGGATTATCATGGGTAACGATCAAAACCCGGCCACGGCCGCGGATCCACTCGATAATGCCAGAAACCGACTCGTTTCCCTCATTGAAAACAGGACAGTTTTCTGCCTGCAGCGGATTATTTGTTTCCACTGGGAACTCCCTCTTTGATTGCATAGAGCGCCATCTCGACCGCCTGCTCAGCGGTTTCCGCCTTCAGCGCGGTCGATAATTGTGCCCAACTGTTCAACTGAACGACCGGTTTGGCCAATTTCAAGCCGATCGCCATTTCCGATAGGGTACCGTATTCCCCTTCAACCGCAATCAAAGCCTGGGCGGTATGGGCAATTATGATATTGCGTCCATGGCCGACATTAGTAACAATCGGCAATGTCACAAACGGATTGGCACTCTCGGCAGTTGCCCCTGGAAGGATTCCGACCACCTCACCACCCGCCTCAAAACAGCCCTGGGCAGCGGCCGCCATCACGCCACCCAAACCGCCGCAGATTAACACCGCACCAGCCTCTGCCAATAGCTGCCCAACCCGGTATGCCAGCCGCTCACCTTCAGGCGTTGCCTGGCCAGCACCGATGACCCCGACGCGAAGTTTTTGCCGTGTTGTGCTCATGCAATCTCCATCAATTGCTTTTTCATCCCCCGCAGTAACAGGCTGTTGGTGACCACCGAGACGCTTGAAAAAGCCATCGCCAGTCCGGCAAATTCCGGTTTTAAATAAAGCCCCAGCCAAGGATAAAACAGCCCCGCGGCCAAAGGGATGCCGAGCAGGTTATAAAAGAAAGCCCAAAACAGATTCTGTTTGATTTTGCGCAAGGTCTGCCGGCCAAGCCGGATCCCCCGCTCAATATCGAACAGATCCTCTTTGACCAGGATCAGGTCGCCAGTTTCCTTGGCGACATCGGTACCACTACCGATAGCAATGCCGATGTCGGCCTGCGCCAGGGCCGGGGCATCATTGATCCCGTCGCCCACCATTGCAACCAGCGCTCCTTGCTGCTGATATTTTTTGACGATCTGCAGTTTCTGCTCGGGCAGGACTTCGGCTTCAACCTGATCAATCCCAACCTGCCTGGCCACCGCGTCAGCGGCAGCGCGCCGATCTCCACTGATTAAAACCGTCGTTAATCCAAGTTTCTGTAAACCGGCGATCGCCCGGGCAGCGTTGTCTTTCAAGGTATCCCGCAGGGCCAGCAATCCAAGAAATTCCTGCTCGTTCGCAAGAAATACCAGTGAACAACCGGCCGTCTCGAAAGCTTCAATAGCAGGCTGGGCCGCTGCCATATCAATCCCCTGAGCACGCAACAATTTCTGGCTGCCGCAATACAGCAGCTGGCCATCAACAAACGCTTTCACCCCATGCCCGCCAAACTCTTCCAGATTTCCAGCAACAGTCCAGTTGAGTCCACGCTGGCGGGCCGCATCGGTGACACTGCGCGCCAACGGATGGTTACTACCATCTTCGACAGCAGCGGCCAAAGCCAATAATTGTTCTTCCGAAATTGCGGCCTGGCAGTAAAGGTCAACCAACTGAAACTCACCGCTAGTCAAAGTTCCCGTTTTATCGAGCAAAATTGTCTGCAGGCTAGAGATCCGCTCTAAAACCGAGGCTTTTTTAAACAAAATGCCACGCTCCAGCCCCACGGAACTGCCTACCATAATCGCAGTGGGGGTGGCTAACCCCAGTGCGCAGGGGCAGGCAATGACCACCACGGCTATGGCCATCTGAAAGGCGAACAAGAAGTCGCTTTGCGCGGCAAAATACCAGACCACAAAGGTCAGCAGGGCGATGGTCACCACTGCTGGAACGAAATAGTTAGAGATCCGATCGGCCAGCCGCTGAATGGGCGCTTTATCGCCCTGGGCGGATTCGACCAGCCGTACAATCTGGGCCAATACTGTCTGCTCGCCGACCAGCGTAGCCCGAACCAGCAGGCGCCCGGATCGATTGATCGTTGCCCCGGTGACCGGGTCCCCAGGTTCTTTGCTGACCGGCAACGCCTCACCGCTAATCATCGATTCATCGACCGCCGCGGAACCCTCAACAACTTCACCGTCCACCGGAAGCTTTTCACCTGGTCGAACGACTACCAGATCGCCAGGCTTGACCCGACTGGCTGGCACCTCCTGCTCCACCCCGTCGACCACCAGCACTGCCCGGTCCGCCTGTAGCTGCAGTAACTTTTTCAGCGCTGCCCCGGCCTTGCCTTTGGCCCGTGACTCAAGCCATTTGCCGAAACGGATAAACAGTATCAACATGGCGCTGGTTTCAAAAAAGATCGTGGCACCCGCTCCGAGCAGACCCAGCACGGCCAGCAAGGAATATCCGTAGGCTGCGGTAATGCCGAGAGCGACCAGCACATCCATATTGGCAGAGCGATTTTTCAAGGATTTCCAAGCACCGCGATAAAACGTCAGTCCGGCACTGAACTGTAACAGGGTGGCCAGCAGCGCATTGACCAATGGGGTCACTGAGCCGAAAAGCGGTACAAACATCAGCAGCATGATCGGCAAAGCACCAGCTGCAGAAAGCAACACCCAGTAAAGCTCGCGGCGGGACTCGCTGAGGCTGGCGGACTGGGAGTCTTGCTCAGGAACGGCCTTAAAGCCTGCGACCTCTACCGCGGCATAAATATCCGCCGCCGAGAGACGTAGCGGATCGTAATTGACTTGAGCAAAATTACCGGTCAGATTAACTGAGACCGATTCCAGCCCTGATAAGTCTTGCAAACGTTTCTCGATGGTTGCTGCGCAGGAAGCACAGCTCATCCCCTCGATGGCAAAACGCAACTCCCCTGCTTCATGTTCTCCTGCAGCAGTAAACCCAAGCTGCGCAACTTTGGCGACAATCTGCTGCGAAAGCTCTGCTCTGGGCTGATGGGTCACAGTTAAAAGTTCCGCAGCGAAGTTGACCTGCGCCAAAACCACACCCGGTAGTTCCTGCAGGCCTTTTTCAATCGACGTAGCGCAATTGCTGCAACTCATCCCACGGATGCGAAAACGACTCTGTGGCAACCGTTCCGTTGAAACGTCCGCTCTGACTTTCAACTCTTCGCCAGGATTGCTTGAAAACCCGGCTCCAGCAAGGATCTCCCTGATTTCGGTTAACGGCAGTTCTGCTCCTGAGGCAGGATAAAGTTGTGCGCTAGCTTCATCGAGAGAAACCGAAACGCTCGCGACCTGAGGAAACGTCTCCAGTATCCCTGTCACCTTAGCCACGCATTTCTGGCATTTCATGCCATGGATAGAGAGTGTCGTCGGTGGCTTTAGCATGTTCATAAATGGATGATTTCGACCGGACCGATCGCAAGACGTTCCAAACCTTCGAGGATCCCCCAGGGCGAACTTTCAACTGCCAGCACGGGACAACTCAGACTGGTGGAGAGGTTTTGCAGCGAGATGTCGTCAAGCAGCAGCTGCTCACCCTCTTTAAGCATCACATCCGGGATAAGAAGTCCGTCGCCAAGATCTTGCCCCTGTAACTGCGCCAGCAAATCGGCCCCGGTGAGCAAGCCGGTCACGGTGACTTCGGAACCGAAAAAACGGTTCTCAATCGGTAGGATCTGCAGTTCAATGCTGGTGCGCAGCCCCAGGCGCTCGATAAAGCTGGTCAATTCGGGCACAAAAGAAACACCGGTTACCAGGCTGGCTCTGCTCAGCTCCAGAGGTTCGGCTTCCAACAGCACCTCGCTGCTCTGCTGGCGAAACTGGGCAATCAGGCCGACGCCATTCTCCAGTTGTGGTAGATCCTCATAAGCCTCCAGCTCAGAGACTTCCCGGCCGGCCTGCAGATAGATTTCATCGGCGGCGAAGACAAACCGGCGCCCTTGTTCGGCTAAATAATCCCGTTGGTAACTTTCTATCAGATCGAGGCTCGCGGCCGCCTCGGCGGAAGTCAATTTCCGCAGCATTGGCAACTGCTGGCGATGCTTGGTTAAACCGACCGGCACGACTGCCAGCGAGGCCAATTGCGGGCGCAAGGCTGCAAGTTGCTCAATGCTCTGCCGGAGAGCCTGATCATCATTGAGCCCAGGGCAAAGCACCATTTGGCAGTGCAGCTCAATGCCAGCTGCGGTCAGTTTCCGCAGCAGCGGTAGAATTGGTGGTGCCTGGCAGCCGAGAAGCTGGGAGCGCAGACGATCGTCAGTGGCATGCACGGAAATATAGAGCGGCGACAGCTGCTGATCGATAATTCTTTCCAGTTCGGCCGGCTTGATATTACTCAGGGTGATATAAGAACCGTAAAGGTAGGAAAAGCGGTAGTCTTCATCTTTAACGTAGAGGGTCCGACGCATCCCCTTGGGTAATTGATGAACGAAACAAAAAATACAGTTATTACCGCATTGTTGTGGGCTCGGGTGTTCCAGACTCAGACCAAGATCCTCCTGCGGCTCTTTCTCGATCTCATAAAAACAACGATCGCCGTTCTGGTGAAGGACTTCAAGCCGCAGCTGATCAGTTTCGATTGCTTGATAATAATCGATCAAGTCTTCGATCTGCCGGCCGTTGATCGACAGCAGGCAATCACCATATTCTAACTGCAGATCAGCGGCATAGCTTTTCAGTTCAACCCCTTCAATTTTCTGCATACTGCTCCTGCCCACTCAGCCCTGCATGATGCAAATCATAGCATTTCATTGCCCACCTATGGCAAGCCTGGTGCATTCAACGCAACAGGGGCCGTGCCATCGGCACCGCCCCTGTCTTTAAGAATTCCTGCTGGGAAATAATCAGGCTCAGTCGCGACCGCCGTGCAGCCTGAAATTACCGTCCGACGAGGTGATCGAGCTGATGGCATGTTTGTAAATAAGAATGTCACCATTGCTCTCAGCGAGCACACAAAAACTGTCAAAGGATTTGATGTAGCCTTCCAGCTTGTCCCCGGACATCATAACAATGGTAACTTTGACCCGTTCTTTACGAGCCTGATTCAGGTATTGATCCTGAATATTAAATGGTGACTTAGGCATTATCCGCTCCTCATGTATGTAATATATTTTCAATAGACCGTAACACTCTACCAGACTCCCAAGAGGAATCAACCCAAATTATTTCAGGTTGTTTCCTGAACCAGGTCAATTGTCGCTTGGAATAATGACGAGTGTATAATTGAATATCCCGCAACATTTTTTCATGATCGTATTCACCTTTTTGATATTTCAACACTTCCCGATAACCCAGAGTCTGTAACGACTTTAAAGCGAACCCGTAGCGCTCACTCAATGCTCGGGTTTCTTCGATCAAGCCATTGGCCAGCATCTCCTCGGTGCGCTGTTCGATGCGCTGATAGAGCAATTCCCGCGGATGGTCCCAGGCCATTTGCAGCGTCCGATAAGGACGTTCGGCGAATTGGTGCTCGGCCTGAAATTCCGAGATCGGTTTTCCACTGAGCTGAAAAACCTCCAGGGCTCGCACAACCCGCACCAGGTTATGCGGATGGATATGCTCCGCAGCAACCGGGTCGACCTGCTGCAATTGCCGATACAATGCCTCTTTGCCCTGCTGTTCAGCCTGCCGATGGAGGCGGGAACGCACCTCCGGCACAGAGTTTGGTAACGGGGCCAGGCCACTGACCAGAGCGCGAATATATAATCCGGTCCCACCGACCACGCAAGCAAGCTTACCACGCTGATGAATATCTTGAATCAGCGGACGGGCCAGACCGACAAACGCGGCCACTGAAAATTTCTGGTCCGGGTCAATCAGATCGATCAAATGGTGCTTGACCAGAGCCTGCTCCTCGGCAGTCGCCTTGGCGGTGCCGATGTCCATCTGCCGATAGACCTGACGAGAATCGGCGGAAATAATTTCCAGCGGAAAGTGCTCGGCCAATTGCAATGCCCAGCCGGTCTTTCCCGAAGCTGTGGGACCGCAAATAACCAGCAGCGGAATCTGCCCTTCTGCCATCGTCCTGCCCTTAATGCCTGCGAAATAATCGCTCGATCTCAGCGAGAGTTAAGCGCTGCACTACCGGCCGGCCATGGGGACAGTTGGCCTTGAAATCAACCTGGTCCAGCTCTCGCAAAAGGCTGCGGATCTCTTCCGTTGTCAGCGCCTGATTGGCACGAATCACCCCGTGGCAGGCCATCAGAATCAAGATGTCATCGATCGAATCCTCCAGTTGTCCAGCCTTACCAACCCGCTCGAGTTCTAGGGCAACATCGGTCACTAATTGGGCCAGATCCCGACTCGGTAGCAGCTGCGGAATCGCTTTTAGCGCAAACGATTTACCCCCGAAAGGCTCTATTTCAAAGCCTAGGGCTTCCAACTGCAAACGGCTATCAGCCAGGGCGCTGGCGCTACGGAAATCGAGTTCCAGTACCTCTGGAAACAGCAGCGACTGGCTGGCAACTGAGCCAGTCAAGTAAGATTTCTTCAACTTCTCGAAACCGATCCTTTCATGGGCCGCGTGCTGATCGATCAACACCAGGTCATCGCCGTCTTGACACAACAGATAGCTCTGATGATACTGCCCGAGGATTCTCAGGGTCGAAAAGAAACCTTCATTCTCAGCCTGCGGCAAAGCCAGCTGCTGTTGTTCGACGGGGGCCAGCGGTTGATATTTCTCAGCCTGGAATGAATTGGAAACCGCACCTTCGGTAGCTTGTGCGGCCGGTTGATAAGCCACCGATGTTTCCTGGACTCCTGCAGCTGTTGGCGCCGGTTGGCCGGACGCATCCAGAGGTGGACCGAAACTTGGCCGCAGGCTGGGCTCTATCAACTTTGACACACCTGGGACTGGATCGCTGAGCCAGTCGGCCGGTTTCAGCGCCTGGCGTAAACTCTGGGAAATGAAATCATGGACCATTGACTGTTCCCGAAATCGCACCTCATGTTTGGTAGGATGCACATTGACATCGACCTGGGCCGGGTCAATCTGCAGAAACAGCACCACAACCGGATATCGGCCCTTCATCAGTAGATGTCGATAGCCTTCCATCACGGCATGTTGCACGACTCGATCACGGATATAGCGACCGTTGATAAAAGTATAGATATGGCTAGCGGCAGATCGGGTCAACTGTGGCAGGGAGATCAAACCGGTCAATTGTAGATCGGCATCGAACTGGTGATCGATCTCCAACATATCTTTTAGCAACGAACGTCCGAGCAGCGCCGCGAGCCGCTCACGAATTCCCTTTTCCCGGCGCAGATCGATCAGCACGCGGTCATTGTTTTTCAGCCGGAAACTGACCGCCGGATTGGCTAACGCTTGCTTGGTCACCACGTCAGCAGCATGTCCCAGTTCGGTCTGTTCTTTGCGCAAAAATTTTCTCCGGGCCGGCAAGTTAAAAAACAGGTTGCGGATTTCAACTGCAGTCCCTTGCGGCATGCCGAGTTCTTCAACCTTCTTGATAGTCCCGCCTTCTGCGTAGATTTCCTGCCCCAACCCTTGATCATTGCCGCAGGTTTTCAGCCGGAAGCGGGAGACCGAGGCGATCGATGCCAAGGCTTCACCACGAAAACCAAGGGTGTGCAGGGCGAACAGGTCAGCATCGGTGCGAATTTTACTGGTCGCGTGCCGCTCCAGAGAGAGAAAGGCATCCTGCTTACTCATCCCGCAACCGTTATCAGTAATCCGAATCAGCTTTTTCCCACCGGCTTCCAGCTCAACGAGAATATCGCTGGCGCCAGCGTCAAGGGCATTCTCCAGCAGCTCTTTGACCACCGATGATGGCCGCTCAACGACTTCGCCAGCGGCAATTTTATTACAGAGGTCTTCAGGCAGAACTTTTATGCGGGGAGCTTCCATTGGAAATTATCCGACTGGTCAAACAGAGCCAAAAAAGATAGCGGCCGGAGAATCCGACCGCCAGCAAAACAGCAACAGGTTAAACAATAAAGCTTATTTTTCTTCCAACTCGTCGAAAATCATCTCGATTTCTTCAAGATCATCAGTCTCTGCAGCAGCATTTACAAATCTGGCTTGCATTTCAACCAGACCAAGATCTTCGGCAACATTCTTGACAATCTTGGTTGTTACCATGGCATCACGCCTAAGAAAGATTTCAAACAGAGCATTATCGCAAATGGTGTTAATCAGGCGCGGGACACCGCCGGCATATTTATGAATTAATGGCAGCGCTGCCGGGTCGAAAGGGCTTTTCTGGCAGCCTGCCACTTTAAGACGATGCTGGATATATGAGCTGCCCGCCTCAGCCGAAAGTGGCTTCAAAGTATATTTAACCGCCACCCGCTGGGCTAAAGGTGCATCCAGTTGCATGACTGCATCCAATTCCGGCAGGCCGAAAAAAACAATATTCAGGAGCTTTTTATCTGGGATTTCCAGGTTCAACAGCCCACGGAATTCTTCCATCAATTCCCTGGTTTGCAGCATCTGCGCCTCGTCGATCAGCACCACTGCCCGGCGCCCCTCCCGGTCGATCTGCAACAGCCGCTCATAGAGTTGTTTAAGCATTTTCAAGGGGTTAGAATCAGGATTTTTTACCCCCAACTGCATGCAGATGCGCGACAGAATCCAGTCTGAAGTGATCGCCGAATGAATCATCACCAGCAGCGAGGATTCATACTTTTCGATCGGCAAATTATCAAGCATGCGCCGAGCCAGAGTGGTTTTCCCTGTCCCGACTCCACCAACCAGCACCGCCAAGCCCTTATTTGAATCGACCGAATACATCAGCCGCAACAACGCCTGATTGTGCTGCTCGCTGTCGAAGTAGAATTTATCGTTCGGAGCATTGGAAAAAGGCTCTCGATCGAATTTAAAATAGTCTGCGTAGCCCATGAAATAACTCCACCCCAGTAAGAATCAGGCCGTACACGAAAAATCGGGTAAAATGCCGATCAAAGAAAAGAGATTCGCTCTTTACTATCCTCTACCGGTGAGATATCCCCCGCCGGCTTGCCCAAACTATGACTTAAATTCAGCACCTTCTCCTTGGCATCCCGATAACCGTCGTCCTGGGCCACGACCACCTGGTAACTGCTTAGAGCCTCACCAAACCGCTCGGCCCGTTCGTAAAGAGAACCCAGCTCATAACAGAGACTGAGCCGCTGCGAATCTTCAAGGTGCGGTGAGTCAAGCGCCTGCTGAAACATCAATTCGGACTGTGCAAAGTCTTCTTTATCCGAATAACAGAGACCCTTCAGTGTCTGGCAATCGACAAACCTTGAAGGATCTCTCTCAGCCTTGGCGAACTCGCCGATAGCATCATCCAATAATCCCATTTCGCGGTAGGCAATGCCAAGGTTGTAGTGCGACTCAAGATCATCCGCCGCAATCTGCTCATCGACATCGGTGCGAAATACTTTCGGTTCGGAATTCAACTTGGCCTCAACCTCGCCTGAAACCTGAGCACTTAATCCTTCGTCGAGATCTGGGAAGCCATCGGTCATGACCTCGGAGGCAAGATCATGCAGACCAGAAGAGGAAGGTTCCTGGCTGGTCTTAAGGTGGGCATTGATCTCATCCAACTTCTGCTGACATTCGCTGGAATCGGGAGCATAGGCCAGGATATCACAGCAGAGCTTCTCCGCTTCTGCATACAGCCCTTGCTGAATGTAGAATTCAGCCTCCTCCAAGTCGGCCTGAATATCCCGCTGGGGCACTTGCGACCCTGCCTGGGTTGGGGTTTCTTCTTGGTCGTCGTTCAAATCGAAGGAGAATTCGAGATCTTCCTCTTTACTGGCCCGCGGATCAGCGTCATCGCTGAGATCCAGTTCGAAAATCTCATCCTCTCCTCCAGAGGCTGCTACGGGATCTGCCTGCGCATCGAGCGGCTCCAATTCAAGCTCAAAGCCGTCTTCCTCGACCGGGGTTTCCAGGACAAACCCTTCAGCGCTTTCTTCTTCCGGCAGGCTGCCGAGCAGAGATGACTCCATATCCTCAACGGCAGATTCCAAAAGAGAATCGGACAGCGTCTCCTCAACAAAAACCGGTTCAGCTGGCTCATCCTCGGTCTCGGACATTATATCGAGAAGTTTTTCTCCATCGCCGGTCAGCTCATAAATTGAATCCAGGGTCTGTTTGACAACAACATTGCCAGGCAAAAACTCCTTCAATGATTCGTAATAACTTTTCAACTGCTCCAGGCGATCTGCTTTAAAGAAGGCATCTTTCCACTCTTCGAGCTCGGCGAGGCCACCATCGTATTTTTGATGGGCAAAGTGACAACGAATCAAGGCCTCCCGAACATCCAGATCAGTTGGATCGAGAGCGAGCAGCTGCCGGTAGGTCTGGTGAGAATCATCCCAATTTTTAAGATCGTCATAGCCCCGCGCCATCAGACGCAGGATATCCGGGTTATTCGGCTTATCCGTAAGCAGATTCGCCAGGATGCCAAGGCCTTTTTGCAGTTCACCTTTTTCGAACAGGGTTAGAGCCAACCCCATCTGCAATTTAAAATTGTGAGGATAAAGCGGCAGGAACATCTTGTAGAGCTTAAGAATCTTGTCAAATTCCTTCTTCTCGCTTAATGCTGCGAGAACCCCTTCAAACTCGACCAGCCCTTCAGCTTCACGCTGATTATTGGCATAGACTTCCGCCAACTTAACCCGGACATTCAGGTTTGTGGCGTCAAGATCGCGCATTTTTTCCAGCGTCTTGACCGCATCGGCAGTCATATCATTGCGCTCGTAGTAGCTGACCAGATTGCGGTATTCGGCCATCGCATTGCCGACCAACCCCTGCTTTTCATTCAGCTCGGCAAGCCGATTAAACAAGGCCACCTGGCCTGGATCGAGGCGCTGCATCTGCTTGTAGATAGCGATCGCCTTTAGGTAAAAACCGTTACTGGCAAAGTACTTGGCAACCCCTTCATAGTGTTCATAGGCATCGCCAGGTCGATTGGTTCGTACGTACAGCTCAGCCAGCTTCTGGCGCGAGCGGACGTCACCTGGATCGAGGTCAACAACCTTGGCGTAATCCTTGATCGCTTTTGCCAGTTGCTTTTTCTTTAAACTCTTTTGCGCTGAGATCAGCAGTTTTTCTTTACTCGCAGCCAAACAAATCTCCCCAAAAAAGACGCAGGTACATACTTGATATGATCGTGGAACATTACGCGACAAACAACTGATTTGTCAAGAAAAGCCGTTGGTTCCCCTTAAGAAACAAGAAGATTATTATCCCTGAATTCGTTAAGAATGATAACACCTAACTGCAATCTGAAGGGAAGCAGGTTTGAATTGCGCCAGCCATCGGCCAATCAGATCGATTTCAAGCGGGCGATTTCGGCTTGAGTCAACTGGCGGTATTGCCCGCTCGGCAACTCTCCTAAGCTTAAAAATGCCAGTCTGATCCGTTTTAACCGGGAGACAGAAATGCCGACCGCCTCACACATCCGCCGCACCTGCCGGTTACGCCCCTCGCGAATCGTCAGTTCAAACCAACTGGTTTTCTCTTGTGACCGAACCCTGGCCAGCGTCGCTGGTAGGGTCATGCCATCATCGAGCTTGACACCCTTGTTCAGCTGCTGTCTGGCTTGCTCCGTTAAGTGTCCACGGACTTTCACCAGATAAGTTTTCTCCACGTGGTAACGGGGATGACTGAGGTGCTGGGCGAGCTGGCCATCATTGGTCAACAGCAACAGACCTTCAGTATTGTAATCGAGCCGACCAACCGGAAAGAGCCGCTGCGGCAAGTCTGCCACCAACTGGGTGACCAGCCGTCTGGCTTGGGGATCGTTAAGTGAACAGAGATACCCGCGTGGTTTGTTGAGCAGCACGGTAATCTTTTCTTCCGGCAGTTTAAGCGCAGTCCCTCTGACGAGCACCTGATCAACAGCAAGATCAGCACGCTGACCAAGCTTAGCGACCTGACCATTGACCCGCACCTGCCCTTGGGTTATCCATTCTTCGGCTTTACGCCGTGATGCCAGACCCGCCTCAGCGATCAGTTTTTGTAAACGCACTTCCACAGTCTTCAAGCTTCACTTTCCGGTTCAAGCGGAACCGCTTTTGCGAGCTCCGGGTCGAGGGCACTGAACTCTTTGAGGGTCGGTAAATCCTCAAGGCTACGCAAACCAAACAGCTCCAGGAATTGGCGGCTGGTGCCATACATGAGCGGCCGACCAGGGACGTCTTTCTTGCCGAGAATTTTCAATAAATTCTTCTCTAAGAGGGTCTTCATGACCCCACCTGAATCGACGCCACGCAGGTACTCTATTTCAGCCCTGGTCATCGGCTGACGATAAGCGATTATCGCCAGGGTTTCCAGGGCCGCCGGGGAAAAACGAAACGGCCGTTCTTTGCTTAACTTTCGCAGCCAGTTGCTGCAGGTCGGGTCGGTACGAAACTGGTAGCCACCGGCAACCTCAGCCAGATAAAAGCCACGCTGTCCAGCGACATGCTCACCAAGCAGTTGCTTGATTACTGAGCGAATTTCCGGGCGCGGTCGTTCCAACAGCGCACAGAGGCGCTCAAGAGTCATGGGGCTTTCAGCAGCAAAAATAAAAGCTTCGGCCAGCTTTTTTAAATTATCCATAGCCGAGGCCATCCTCTGCCAAAACAACATCTGTCAATTCGCTAGGCGGAACTGCTAATTTCAGCCAGATATCACCCTGGTCAGCAGTCTGATCAATTTTAACCAGGCGCATTTTCACCAACTCAAGCATCGCCAGAAAAGTGACAACCAACTCCGCACGACTCGACCGGGCGGCGACCATGCGGTGAAAACTGTGGCGCTGCCCGTCCACGAGTTGCCTGATGATCAGCTGAACATATTCAGCCACTGACAGCGGTTCACGGATCACCTCATGAAATACCTCGGGAGACACTTCTGAAAGCACCCGATAAAAGGCTTCGGCTAACTGATAAACGCCAAGAGTGGTATTTTCGTCAGTCTCATCGATAATTGCCGCTGGCACGAAGTGACTGACAAAAACATCGCGTTCCAACTGCGGCAGCTGCTCTAAGGTTTCGGCCGCCTGTTTGTAGCGCTGATATTCAAGTAACCGCCGCACTAACTCGGCACGCGGATCCTCCTCCTCTTCTTCAGCCAATTCCTCGCTGATCGGCAACAGTAGCTGCGATTTAATATGAATTAACGTCGCCGCCATGAGCAGAAATTCTCCGGCGACATCCAGATCGAGCTGCTTCATCTGCTCGATCACTTCCAGGTACTGTTCGGTGATCTCGACCATCTGGATATCGTAGATATCCATCTCGTTAGTCTTGATCAGGTGTAGCAGGAGATCAAGCGGACCATCAAAATTATTCAGATGGATTTCAATCGCCGTCATTGATCAATGTCCGAATAAAAACCCCATCGCCTGGTGCACGAAGACAGTCTCAGATCCGGCCATAAACGTGACCAGCGAGAGGATCACCGGACCAAGAACAACGTCCCAGATTCTGGTGAAAAATATCAAAAAAACAATCAGCACAAACCCGAAAGGCTCCAGTCGATTGATGATTGAGGCCTGTTTTTCCGGCAAAACACCGGTCAAAATCCGTCCACCATCAAGGGGTGGAACCGGCATCAGGTTGAACACTCCAAGCAGGACATTGATATACAAACTAAATCCAGCCATTAACTGCAATGGTTTGGCGATCTGTGCGAAACTGGCTGGATCGACAAGCTGCATACCTTCAAAAAAAGTAAGTGTTTTCAACAAGAAGGCCGAAGCCAGGGCAAGCAGCAGGTTGGTGACCGGACCAGCCAGGGCGACCCAAATCATGTCACGCCGTGGTCGGCGGAAGTTTCCGGCGTTGACTGGAACCGGCCGGGCCCAGCCGAAACCAAAAACAAATACCGCCAGGGTTCCAATCGGGTCAAGGTGACGCAGGGGATTCAGGGTTAAGCGTCCCAACAGTCGGGCAGTTGGATCACCAAAGCGTTCAGCGACATAGCCATGCGCCACTTCATGCAGAATGATCGCCAACAGTGCCGGGACCAGCATCACGGAGACTTTTAAGACAATTGCTTCCATTCTCTACCCTGTCAACCCCGGTGAAACGCCCCCGTAGGCGAATTGCTCTAATAATTAAAAATCAAGTTTCTCGATTTACCAGAAGCATTCAGTCCAGTCAACTGTCCAAATGCAGCCTAAAATGCTTAACCCTTTGATACAAATCGTTCCTGAACCAATCGCTCTTCATCTTCTCGGGAACTAATTGTTCCATCCAAGCGGGCGTTGAGCAGTGCCAGGAAAACCTGGTGAAAATGTTTTCCCGGCTGCAGACCAAGAGCAATCAGATCATTACCGTTGAGTATCACCTGAACGTTACGCAATTGGGTCACGTAGTGCGAAATCCATTTACGCACCCGTTCATCAGCCGTTCGCGCCATCAAAAACAGGATGACCTCCAGCGACAGGCCACAGAACCAGTGGAATATTTCACTGTTGCTGGCAATGCCACGACTATTGGCCTGCCGTTGAGCTACTCGTAGCGCCTGCCCGCCACTGGGCAGCTGCGTTAGCAGCTGCTCCTGATATTTTGGCTGCAGATCAAGCCAGCGACAGACCCGGGCCAGCCCTTTATCAGACAGCGGATCGAGCAAACAGAAAAGGTAAACCAGCCAGCGCTGGTAGTCTTCACCGGTGTAGAGCAGGTCGAACCAGCTACAGGAACGTTCGGCAGTCACAAATAGGCGCGCAGACGCTTGATCGAAAGACAAGCGCGAGTCGATAAACTTAAGCAGATCAAACTGCTCCATCCGCCGCAAAGCGAAAACCACTTGTGGTTCATCGAGAATCTGCTGCAGTTCGCTTAAAATCCTGGCGCCACCAACCTTTTTCACCAGATTCATGCGCACCGCGCTACGCATCAGCCGCTCGGTCTGCTGACCGATGCGGAAGCCGAGGCGTTGCTCGAAACGAACCGCACGAAACAAGCGGGTTGGGTCTTCGATAAAACTTAAATTGTGCAGGACGCGGATCGATTTATCCTTTAAATCCCGCTGCCCACCGAAAAAATCAAGCATCTGACCGAATTTTTCCTGATTCAAGGAAATTGTCAGGGTATTGATGGTGAAATCGCGCCGATAAAGATCGTGGCGAATCGAGGCATGCTCGACCCGCGGCAAAGCCCCAGGGCGATCATAGTATTCCAGCCGGGCTGAAGCGACATCGATTTTGAAACCGTCCGGCAGAATAATTACCGCCGTACCGAACTTGGCATGCGAACGGATCCGGCAGTCGGTTGTGGCAGCAAAAGCCTCAGCAAAACCGATTCCATCCCCTTCAACAACAATGTCGACATCCAGATTCTCCTGGCGTAATAGCAGATCACGGACGAAACCGCCAACCAGATAAACCCTGACATCTTGCTGGTCAGCCACCGCGCCCAGCTGGTGCAGAAGTTGGCGCAGGAATTTAGGCAGTTGAGCATCGATCAAGCGGGACAGGTTCTTTCGTTTGAGGCGCAACTTGCCCCGGCCTAAGCCGACAAAACGGCCCTGTTCCGACAACTGCCGATCACCGATCATATATCTCAGCAGATCGGTCCGAGTCACGACCCCTAACAGCCGTCCTTCCTCAACCACCGGGATGCAGCGTTGGTTATGATCGATAATTCCCTGCTGCAGTTCGGCGAGCGAAGTCTCGGGCTCTGCCAGATCGAAATCGGTACTCATGATTTCATCGACTCCCATCCGCTGCAACCTGTGATGGGCGGCCTTTTCCACCAGCTGCCGGGTGATAATCCCCACCACCTGGGCGCCATCAACAACTGGAATAGCATTAAAGTTGAAACGCGCCATCAGCTGCCGAGCATCCTCAATGGTCGATGCCAGCGGTAATGTCTTGACCGGCGCTGACATCAACTGACGAGCCTGACAGGCCGAGCGGACATGCCGTTCAAGCAGTTCTTCCAGTTGATCGAGAAGCTGGACCAGGGGTATATCGCGCACCGTTCCGGAAGCGGCAAAGGCATGTCCGCCGCCACCCAGTTCCTGAAAAATTTCTCCGACATGCACCTCAGGTAAGCGCGACCGGCCGACCAGAAACACCCGGTCTTCCATACGCACGGCGACAATCAGGACATTGAGATTTTCGATATCCTTGAGTTTATGCGCCAGGGATGACAGATCGCCGACATAATAGTCTACCGATGCGTAGGCGATGGCGATCTCGACACCGTTGATCACTAAATTACGGCAGGATTTGATCAGTTCATTGAGCAGCTCAACCTGTTCTGGAGTCATTTCCCGGATCAGGAAGTCAGCAACGGTATTAAGGTTGGCGCCAGATTCCAACAAAAAAGCTGCGGCCTGATAATCGCGCGAGGTAGTGCCGGTAAACAACAGATGGCCGGTATCTTCATAAAGGCCGAGCATCATCATCGTCGCTTCATCGGCCGTCGGCACAATTCCACGCTGCATGAACAGGTGGGCCATAATCGTGGTAGTGGCACCAACCTCCTCGATCACCTCCAGCTGCCCATGGACGGTTTTGTCATCGGCCGGGTGGTGGTCGTAAATATGCAGCTCCAGCCCCGGCTTAGCAACGATCGAGGCAAAGCCGCCGATGCGGGCGGCACTGCGAACATCGACCAGGATCAGGCGGGTCACCTGCTGCAGATCAATGTCCCGAATCCGTTTGACGCCATAGGCATAGAGCGTGCTCTGCAGCAGAAAATCGCGCAACCCACGCTCTTGGCCGCCGGGAAAAACCAGCTCAGCATCGGGATATAGCCTTTTGGCGGCAATCATGGATCCGAGGCAGTCAAAATCGGCGTTGACGTGGGTGGCGATGACGTCCATACAGGTGTGCTACACCTCCAGAGTTCCGATCAGGTTGTTGATATCCTCGATACCTTCATCTTGGCAGAATTCTTCCAAACCGTCGATAACCGTGGCCATGGCATTCGGATCGACGAAGTTGGCTGTGCCGACCTGTACTGCCCTGGCACCAACAATCAAAAACTCCAGCGCATCCATCGCCCGGGCAATGCCGCCGATGCCGATCACCGGCACGCTGACTTCCTGGACCACCTGATGTACCAGGCGCACCGCGATCGGGCGGATCGCCGGTCCGGACAAACCACCAATGGTATTGGCCAGGCGCGGCTTGCGGGTTTTGACATCGACCGCCATGCCGGTCAGGGTATTGATCAGACTGATGGCGTCGGCACCGGCCTCCTCGACGGCCCTGGCGGTCACCCGGATATCGGTGACATTGGGGGTCAGTTTAACAATTAGCGGTTTATTGGTCCGCTTCCGGACCAGCGAAACCACTGCGTGGGCAGCATCGGCTTCAGTGCCGAAAACAATTCCCCCCTGCTTGACGTTCGGGCAGGAAATGTTCATCTCCAGGCCGGCCACTCCGGGGACATCGTCGAGCCGCGCAGCGACCTCGGCATACTCTTCCTGGGTGTTGCCAAAAAAATTAACGATGACCGGCGCATTGATCTGCTCCAGAAAGGGCATCTTGTGACGGACAAAGGCATCGACGCCAACATTCTGCAGGCCGATGGCATTGAGCATACCGCTGACGGTCTCGCAGATGCGCGGGGTGTTGTTGCCGGCCTTGGGGTTGAGCGACAACCCCTTGGTGACGATGGCTCCGAGCTGATTCAGATCGAGATAAGGGGCGTACTCTTCGCCGTAGCCGAAAGTCCCGGAGGCCGGCATCACCGGATTCTTCAATTTCAGACCAGCGATTTCAACCGCCAACCGTGGACGCTTGGTTTTAGTCGTTACGGTTTTGACTTCACTCATTATTTGCACCCTCCACAATCGGTTTCAGCTGTTTCCAAGCGGCTCCAATCGAGTTGCTCGGCGCGGAACACCGGACCATGCTTACAAGTACAGAGATAGCGGGGTTCAGCATCGCTATGCCCCGCGCCTTTGACCACGCAGCCAAGGCAGGCACCGACCCCACAGGCCATCAAGGCTTCGAGGGAAACCTGCAGCGGAGTTTTATGTTCAGCGCAAATTTTCTGTACGGCATCAATCATCGGCATCGGCCCACAGGCGAACACCGCCGCCTTGGGGTATTTTTCCAATTTACGTTGCAACACCTGGGTCACCAGCCCCGCTTCACCGAGGCTGCCATCTTCAGTAGAGACGTAAGTTTCCACCCCCAGCCGTTCGAATTCAGTCACGGCGATAATGTCTTCGCGGGTCCGACCGCCCATCAACAGGCGCACCTTGGAGGATTCAACCAACGTCTCCGCCAGCATAAACAACGGCACCAGACCAATGCCGCCACCGACCAGAATCTTCTCCTCGGCCGGGTCCCCCAGCTCAAATCCACGCCCCAGCGGCCCAAGCAGTTCAATACGATCCCCCTCATGCAGCTCCTGCATAATCTCGGTGCCGCTGCCAACCACCTTATAGATGATCTCGATATATTCCTTGTCCGGCATACCATCACAGTCGGCGGGTAGACACCCGATACGAAAAATTCCGAAGGGCCGGCGCAGCAGCGGCGGCAGCGAGCGCTGCACGCGGAACATAATAAATTGGCCCGGGCTGGCCATTTTGTGGTAATCCGGGGCTAAAATCCGCATCCGGTAGTAGTGAGGCGCGATCTCCTGATTCGACAGGATAATCGTTTTGTAATTTTTCATTCACTCGCTCCTTAGCACTTATCTCGATCCAATCCGCAGGATCACTGATCATTTTCCAGGTCCAAAACCATTAGCAGAGCATCTTCACCGTCCCGATAGTATCCCGATCGCGAACCGATAGTGACAAAACCCTGGTGTTGATAAACCGAAATCGCGGCCTGGTTGCTGGCCCGAACCTCCAGCCAGGCCTGCACCAGCCCTTGCTTTTGACAGCTGTGTAGACAATGCTCGAGCAGCCTCGCGGCAACGCCATGCTGGCGCCACACCGGCGAGGTGGCAACATTGAGTATCTGCATTTCTCCAGCGACCAGCCAATAACAGAGGTAACCGGCCAACTCCCTCTGTTTCCAGAACAATTCCAGGTGTGCTACCGGGTTATCCAACTCCTGTTGGAATTGAGCCAAGGTCCAGGGGTGTGGATAGCAAGCCTGTTCAATTTCCAATACCGCTGGCAGGTCTTCAGGTCGGCAAGATAAGATCTGAAAATTATCGTTTTGCATTTTGGGTTTGATAAAAACGGATGACGATATCAGTTTTCGTGCTAAAATTGCCAAGTTGCCTTATAGGTGAGGCAGAATCAGAATCTGGTTCCGCGCAACCACTGTGGGAGTTCTAGCATAATTCCTTCTGCCAATACAGATAAAGATAAATATCCCGACCCCCTACGCGGCTGATCAACGGTTGACAAAGGTGGCGACGGGTGCTCTAATGCCCGGCCATTTACGAACGAGGAGAGACAGACTTGAGCGACAACAAACCGATCACCTATAAGGATGCCGGCGTGGATATCGACGCCGGCAACCGCTTTGTCGACCTGATTAAACCGCTGGTCAAGCAAACCTCCCGACCAGAAGTCCTGACCGATATCGGTGGCTTTGGCGGGCTATTTTCATTGAACAGCAGTAAATACAAGCGGCCGACCCTGGTTTCCGCCACTGATGGCGTCGGTACCAAGCTCAAGCTTGCCTTTATGATGGATAAACATGACAGCGTCGGCATCGACTTGGTGGCAATGTGTGTCAACGACATTATCGTCCAGGGAGCTGAACCGCTTTTCTTTCTCGACTACCTGGCAACCGGCAAGCTAGCACCGGAAAAAGCGGTCAAGATTGTTCAAGGGATTGCTGATGGCTGCAAGCAGGCCGGCTGCGCTCTGCTCGGTGGTGAAACCGCAGAAATGCCCGGCATGTATTCCGAAGGTGAATACGATCTGGCCGGTTTCTCCGTCGGTGTGGTTGATAACGATAATATCATCGATGGTTCAAGCATCACCAAGGGTGACCAGATCATCGGCATCGCTTCCTCGGGACTGCACTCCAACGGGTTCTCACTGGCACGGAAAGTTTTCCTGGAGAAAATGCAGCTGAGCCTTGACAGCATCCCGGCTGAACTCGACAAGCCCCTTGGTGAAGAGCTCCTCACCCCAACCCGGATTTACGTGAAAAGTATCCAGAACCTGTTGCGCGATTTCAATATCAAAGGGATTGCCCACATCACCGGCGGCGGCATTCTGGAGAACCTGCCCCGGGTGTTGCCGCACCACTGTAAAGCGATTATCGATCGGAAAAGCTGGGACAAACCTATCATTTTTGAAATGTTACGTGAAGGTGGCAACATTCCTGAAGCAGAGATGTACCGCACCTTTAACTATGGAATCGGCATGATTCTGGTTGTCTCACCATCAGAAGTCGAAGATATTGTCGACCGCCTGGCCGGCCTGGATGAACGCGCTTATCTGCTCGGTGAAATCATTCAAACCGAGGCTGACGCCGCCCAGGTCGTTCTTAACTAGGTGAACGGAACGACGATGGCGACCAGAAAACTACGCTTAGGAGTGCTGGCCTCCGGGGGTGGCACCAATCTACAATCGATTATCGACAACTGCCAACGGCAGGAAATCGATGCAGAAATCGCTTTGGTGCTCTGCAACAACCCCAATGCCGGTGCCTTAAAAAGAGCCCAAAAAGCCAGGCTACCTCAGCTATGTATAAATCATCGCGACTTTTCTGAGCGGCAGGATTTCGACCAGGCGGTCGTTTCTGCGCTCCAGGAAGCAGGCGTCGAACTGGTGGTCCTGGCCGGATTCATGCGGATCATTTCCGAGGACTTCCTGGAAGCCTTTCCGCAAAAAATCATCAATATCCACCCAGCCCTGCTGCCCGCCTTCCCCGGTCTGCATGTCCAGCGCAAAGCGCTTGAGTATGGCGCTCGCTTTTCCGGCTGCACTGTGCATCTTGTCGACAATGGGGTAGATACCGGGCCGATCATTTTACAAGCAGTCGTCCCAATCTTTGAGCAGGACGATGAAGCTAGCCTGTCGGCCCGCATTCTTGAGCAAGAGCATAAAATCTACCCGCAGGCGATTCAATTGTTTGCCGAGGAGCGTATTCAAATCACTGGCCGAAACGTTAAAATCAGCGGGGCAAAAAATTTTGCAGGCGCCCTGATCAACCCGCGTCTCTGAGTCCAGACTATGAGCACCCCCATTCTGGTCAGCAGCTGCCTGCTTGGGCTGGCAACCCGCTACGACGGCACCGATAACGATTGCCCAGCCCTGCACCGGTACCTGGAGATGAATGACCTGATCGCCATTCCGATCTGCCCAGAACAGCTGGCCGGGCTGCCCACCCCGCGCAAGAAATGCTGGTTCACCAAAGGGGATGGCCTAAGCCTCCTCAGCGGTGACGGACAGCTTTGCGATGAAAACGGAAGGGATCTCGGAGCGACATTTATCCACGGGGCAGAGCAGGTGCTCAAATTAGCCAAACTGAGCGGCTGCCGGAGGGCAATACTAAAACAACGTAGTCCTTCCTGCGGGACGGACAGTATTCACCGCAATGGCCAACTCATTCGAGGTTTGGGCGTGACCGCTGCGTTACTCATAAACAATGGCTTTGCGCTCCTTAGCGAAGAAGATCTGAGCGAAGAAAACCGCTAAAAAAAATTGCATCACCTAGAAATATATGTTAACAATGCGCGTTCGAAACTTTCAGGAGGAATCGAGAGATGGCAAGAGAATGTGAAATCTGCGGGAAAAAGCCCGTTACCGGAAATAATGTCAGCCACGCACACAACAAAACCCGGACTGTCTGGAAGCCGAATCTGCAGAAGATTCGGGCCGTCCAAAACGGTTCGGTGAAAAGCATCAAAGTCTGCACCCGCTGCATCCGTTCGGGCAAGGTTCAAAAAGCGATCTGATAGCGATATCAGGCTGCCAGCACACAGCAAAAAAGGGATAACCTTGCCGGTTATCCCTTTTTTCGTTCGAGTCTTATTCCGTTTACTCCGCTAGCCGCAGCCGCAGTAAGCAACCGCATCCACTTCAACCAGAGCCCCCTTCGGTAAGGCAGCAACTTGAACCGTTGCCCGTGCGGGAGCAACCTCAGCGCAATAGCCAGCGTAGATTTCGTTGACGATCGTGAAATTGCTCAGGTCGGTGAGGTAGATGGTGGTTTTCACCACCGCAGAAAAATCGACTCCGGCTGCGACCAATACCTCCGCGAGGTTTTCCAGAACCTGCCTGGTCTGTTCGGCAATCCCTCCGGGAACCATCTCACCGGTTTCAGGCAGCAGCGGAATCTGCCCGGAGCAAAACAGGAAATCCCCAGCCTGGATTGACTGCGAGTAAGGTCCAATAGCTGCCGGAGCCTGCTTGGTTTCAATTTTGTTCAATCCCATCACGTCCTCCTCTGCTGTCATCAACTGCGAATCCGCGCGACCCGCTTGACCCCTTTGACCTTTTTCACTTCACGAATCACCTCGTTGAGGTGCTCCAGGTTCCGGACATCGACCTCGAACAGGTTTACGCCTTTGCGATCTCCGGAAGAACCGACATTGGCACTGACAATATTCGCATCCGCATTGGTGATTGCCCCGGAAATCCCGACCAGCATCCCCTTCTGGTCGCTGCAGACCACCTGAATCTTGACCGGACGGGTGGTTTTACGCTGCATATCCCACTCAACATCGATCCGGCGATCAGGATCGCTGGAAAGGACCTGGCCACAATCTATCGCATGCACAGTCAAACCACGCCCACGGGTGATAAAACCGGTAACCGGCTCCCCAGGCAGCGGATTACAGCAATTGGCAAAACGCACCATCAGATCGTCGATCCCGTCGATGCGAATCGCACTGGTCGACTTTTTACGGCTGAACTTACCGAGGACCTTGCCGAGAGTTCCGGTTTTCTGTGACGAGGACTTTATTTCGTCGCGGGGCAAAACATGCGATACCACCTGCCCGGCAGAAAGCTTGCCATAACCAACCGACGCCTGAAGGTCTTCAGTCCCCCGATAACCCAACTCGGAGACGGCCAGCGAAAAGGCCTCTAAGCCCTGTGCTCGCTTCAGACTATACTGGTGCTTGCGAAACTCCTTCTCTAGAAGTTCACGACCAAGCTCAATACTTTGCTCTCTCTGTTCCGCCTTAACCCACTGGCGAATTTTGTTGCGGGCCTTGGAGGTTTTGACGAAGGCCAACCAATCCTTACTCGGCTTATGACCTTTCGAGGTCATCACCTCAACAATATCACCATTTTTCAGTTTGGTTTTCAGTGGGCAGAGCTTGCCGTTGATGCGAGCCCCGACACACTGGCTGCCGACATCGGTATGCACGGCATAGGCGAAATCGATTGGGCAGGACCCCAGCGGCAATTCCTTGACATCGCCGTTGGGGGTAAAGATATAAACCTCTTCAGGAAACAGATCGATGGAGGATGTCTGCGAAAGCTCTCGTTCGCTACTGACATCGCGTTGCCATTCCAGTAACTGTCGCAACCAGCCAAAGCGTTGATCATCCCGGCCGGTAGCGGAAACGACCCCACCTTCTTTGTACTTCCAGTGCGCAGCCACTCCCTCTTCGGCGATCCGGTGCATCTCATGAGTGCGGATCTGCACTTCCATCCGTTCTCCAAATGGACCGATGACCGTGGTGTGTAACGACTGGTACATGTTCGCCTTGGGCATGGCGATATAATCTTTAAAGCGGCCGGTTATCGGTCTCCAGGTCGCGTGAATCAGCCCAAGCACTTCATAGCATTCGCGTACCGAATCGACGAGAACCCGAAATGCGGTCAGATCGTAGATCTGATCGAGATCGACCCCAGTCCGCTCCATCTTTTGGTAAACCGAATAAAAATGCTTGTAACGACCGGTAACATCCCCCCTGACCGCCCCTTCCGCCAACAGTTCGCGAATCCGCTCAGCAACCTGTTCAACGTACTGATTGCGCTCCACTTTCTGTGCGGTGAGACGACTGGCCAGGTCGGCATACTTTTCCGGCTCGAGAAACCGCAGGGAAAGATCCTCGAGTTCACTTTTTAACCAGCTGATCCCCAGTCGGTTTGCCAGGGGGGCGTAGATCTCCAGGGTTTCCCGGGCATAATCAGTCTGCTCCTGCTGATCACGATATCCCAGGGTGCGCATATCGCTTAACCGGTCAGCCAGATAGACCAGGATAACGCGCAGGTCCCGCGCCATGGAGACAAACATCTTGCGGAAGCTTTCGACCTGCTGCTGATTGCTTTTTCGATAGGGGATACTGCTGATCTTGTTACCGACCTCAATTAAGGTCAGAACGTCTTTTCCAAACTCAGTGGAAACGTCTTCAGCACTGACCCTGCCGGCGTCCAGCGCATCATGCAGCAAGCCTACGACCAGCGCGGTTTCATCTACTTTCAGGCGGGCCAGGACCGAGGTCACTTCCAGCGAATGCTGCAGGTAATCAGCCCCATCGAGGGCTTCTTGCCCCTGATGTGCGCGGGCCGAATACTCACAGGCTCGGCGAAGCCGCTCAGCATCAACCCCAGAGTTATAGCTGCGGACCTGTTCTAGAATTGTTTCGATTGATTGCATGGCCGCGTCTGCCAGTCCAGTAGAAATCGGTCTGGATTCAGGTTAGCGAAAGGAAAGGAGCAGCACCCCCCGGAGGTTACCGGAGGATGCTGGATAAATCAGGAGCGCTTGCGGGTCGGGATCTGAAATTCGACCTTATGTTCAGCAATTTCACGCAAGGCAACGACGACTTTTTTATTATTCGCCTTGTTCTCAATCATTGGCTCAGCCCCTTTGTAGAGCTGCTTGGAACGCTTGGCAGCGACCATAGCAAGCAGAAAACGATTGGGGATGACCTCTAAACAGTCTTCAACGGTAACACGTGCCATCTATCTCTTCTCCATCACTTGAAACGATCAAGCAGAGCGTTATTGCGACTTGCTCGTTGACGCTCTGCAGTAACAATTGCGCTCAACTGTTCAAGCGCAACCTGAAAATCATCATTGACGACCAGGTAATCATACCAGGCCGCTTGGGCAATTTCCTGCTCAGAATTTTTTAGTCGCCGGCTGATCACCTCTTCGCTGTCAGTCTTCCGGCCACGCAGACGTTTTTCCAACTCCTGAAAGTCGGGCGGCAGAATAAAGATGAATACGCCCTGCCGATAGTTCT
>CAMYNC010000031.1 GCA_947259685.1 uncultured Desulfuromonadales bacterium
TGCGCAGTGCCGACGAGGCGATCGCTTACCTCAAGCAGTTGCATCAGATCGTCATGTACCTGGGCGTTTGCGACGGTAATCTGGAGGAAGGTTCGTTCCGCTGCGACGCCAACGTTTCGATTCGCCCCTGGGGGCAAAAAGAGTTCGGCACCCGCGCCGAGCTGAAAAACCTCAACTCCTTCCGCTTTATCAAGCAGGCGATCGAATATGAGGTCGAGCGACAGACCGATGTCCTCGATGAGGGCGGTAAGGTGGTGCAGGAGACCCGTTTGTACGATGCCGAAAAGGGCACCACCCGCTCGATGCGTGGTAAAGAGGAAGCCCACGACTACCGCTATTTTCCCGATCCTGACCTGGTGCCGCTGGTCGTTTCTAGCGACTGGATCGAGGGGATCAGGGCGGAATTGCCAGAGCTACCGGCCGCCAAGCTGCAACGCTATCAGGAGCAGCTCGAGCTGCCGACCTATGATGCAGGGGTGCTTTCGGCGGAGCGGGAAGTGGCCGAGTATTTTGATGCGCTGGTGGCCCTGCACGGCAACGCCAAGGTCTGCTCCAACTGGGTGATGGGCGAGGTGCTGCGCTCTTTGAAAGAGAAGGAGATCGCCATCAGCGACTGCCCGGTGTCTCCGGAGCTGCTCGCCGGGGTGCTGCAGCGGATCGATGACAACACCATCTCCGGCAAGATCGCCAAGACGGTCTTCGAGGAGATCTGGCAGACCGGCAAAAACGCCGATCAGATCATCGAAGAGAAAGGGCTCAAACAGGTCACTGATACTGGCGCCATCGAAGCGATCCTGGATGAGGTGATCGCCGCCAACCAGGGACAGTTCGAAGAGCTTAAAGGGGGCAAAGAAAAGTTGATCGGCTTCTTTGTCGGCCAGGTGATGAAGGCGAGTAAAGGCAAAGCCAATCCCGGTATGGTCAATCAGCTGATCCAAAAGAAGTTGAAAGGTTGATTGTAGGAGCGCCCCGCTGGGGCGCCTGCGTACCAACGACGTTAAATCCGGGCGTCCCAGCGGGACGCCCCTACAGAGGTGATGACCTATGCCCGGCTGTCAAATAGACGAAAATACCATCCGTCCGATCCGCTTTGTGAACGGCAAGTGCCAGATGCTTGATCAGCGGCTGCTGCCGGCTGAAGAGGTCTGGCTCGAGTACAGCGATTATCAGGCGGTCGCCGAGGCAATCCGCAGCATGGTGGTGCGGGGGGCTCCGGCCATTGGGGTCGCTGCCGCGATTGGCGCCTGGTTCGGTGCCCGCGATATCGAAACCGAATCGAGTCAGGAGTTCTTCGCCGCATTCGAAAAGGTCTGCGAGCTGCTGGCGGCGACCCGACCCACCGCCGTGAACCTGTTCTGGGCCCTGGAGCGGATGAAGTCGTTTGCCCGCGCCAACCTGGATCGCACGGTGCTGGAGCTGAAGATCGGCTTGGAATATGAAGCGCTGGCGATCACCCAGGAGGACGAGCAGCTCTGCAAAAAGCTGGGCCGCCAAGGGGCCGGGCTGATTCCTGATAACGCCCGGGTGCTGACTCACTGCAACGCCGGTGCTTTGGCGACCGGTGGCTATGGCACCGCCCTCGGGGTGATCCGCGCTGCGGTTGAAGCCGGCAAGAAGGTTGCTGTTATCGCCGATGAAACCCGGCCTTTTCTGCAGGGCTCGCGGCTGACCGCCTGGGAGCTGCAGAAAGACAATATCCCGGTGACCCTGATCTGCGACAATATGGCGGGCTACCTGATGAACAAAGGCGAAATCGACTGCGTGATTGTTGGCGCCGACCGGATTGCCGCCAACGGCGATGTCGCCAACAAAATCGGTACCTATACGGTGGCGGTGCTGGCCCGTGAGCACCAGATCCCCTTTTATGTCGCCGCGCCGATTTCGACCATCGACCTGAGCCTGGCCGATGGCTCGCAGATCCCCATTGAAGAGCGCGATACCCGCGAGATCAGCCATCTCAAGGATGTGCAACTGGCCCCGGACGGGATCGCTATCCGCAATCCCGCCTTCGATGTCACCCCCAACCGCCTGGTCACGGCGATTATCACCGAGCGGGGGGTCGCTGAAGGAGATTACCTGAAGCGCCTGGCGGAGCTGGTCAACAGCTGAGGAAAGCAATGAAATGGAAAGTCAACGGCAGGAGATCACAAACAAGCTGAAGCTGCTCGGCAGCGCTGATGAGCCGCAGCTGGTCAGCTGGTTGGACAGTTTTCCGCTGATCTCTGGTGAGCGGAGCAAAACCAATCTGCAGCTGATCGCTGAGCGGCTGCAGGATTTCGAGCTGCTGGCTGAAGTGTTGCAGCAGGGGCTGCAGACGGCCAATCCCGATACCGCTCTGAACCTGCTTGAGCGGTTGTTTGACGTGATTGAGCCGGCGGCCCTGCGCGCGCTGCTGCAGAATGCCGAGCGCCGCTGCCAGCTGCTTGGCATTCTCGGTGGTTCCCCCTTTCTTGCCAGTATCCTCTGCCGCAAAGCCAGTTACTTTGACCGCCTGTTCAACCAGGCGGGAATCGAGCAGGCGGTTTCAGAACCGCAGATGCTCGCTGAGCTGCGCGAACTGATACCGGACGAGAGCGATTTCCAGCAGCTGCAAGCCGGTCTGCGCCAATACAAGGGGGAGCAGGTGCTGCGCATCGGCAGCCGTGACCTCTGTAGCCTGGCGTCACTGGAAGAGGTCACCGCAGAACTTTCCGGGCTGGCCGCCGCCTGCCTGCAGCGTGCTTATGAAATCTGTTCCAGGCTGCTGCAGGCCGAATATGGCCAACCCCTGCAGGAAACCGAAGAGGGGGCGATCCCGGCAGAGTTCACCATCCTCGGCATGGGCAAGTTCGGAGGCCGCGAACTCAACTTTTCTTCCGACATCGATCTGATTTACTGCTATTCCTCAACCCGCGGCCAGACCAGCGGCGGCAGCAGAGGGGAGCAGATCTCCCTGCATCGCTATTTTGTCAAGTTGGCCGAGCTGGTCAGCCGGGCTCTGCACCAGGTCACCGAAGACGGCTTTGTGTTTCGCGTCGACACCCGCCTGCGTCCGGACGGCAACAACGGTGATCTGGCGGTTTCCCTCGATGCCGCGGAGATCTACTACGAATCCTGGGGGCAGAGCTGGGAGCGGGCGGCGATGATCAAAGCCCGCCCGGTCGCCGGTTCGATCGCCTTGGGCGAAGAGCTGATTGCCCGGCTCAAACCCTTTGTTTATCGGCGTTATCTCGATTTCGGCATGATCGAAGATATCAAGCTGATGAAGCAGAAGATCAATGCCAGCCTGAGCCGCGCCCAAGAGGGGGAGCGCAACCTGAAGCTGGGGCGCGGCGGAATTCGCGAAATCGAATTCTTCATTCAGGCACTGCAGCTGGTCAACGCCGGCAAGATTCCGCGGTTGCAGAATCGTAATTCCCTGCAGACCCTGGAACTTCTCGTCGACAAAGGCCTGCTTAACGCAGATGAATGCCGGGATCTCAGTAACGCCTACCGGCTGCTGCGGACGGTCGAGCACCGGATTCAGATTGTCCAGGAGCGCCAGACCCACTCGCTGCCCCAGGATGAGGACGAGCTGCTGGCCCTGGCGCGGCGCTCTGGCTTCAGCGACCGGGACAGTTTTGCCCAGACCCTGGAGGAGAACCGGCAGCGGGTCAATCAGTTGTTCAACAGCCTGTTCCATAGCGATGAGGAGGAACAGCCCCTCGAAACCCGGCCGGAAATTAATTTTCTTTTCGATGACAACTCTGATCCCGACCTGGTCAAGGATCTGCTCGAAGAGAAGGGGTTTAAAAACCCGGATGGGGCCTATGAAAGCCTCAAATTACTGCGCGGCAACGACCCGCTGAAACGCTTGACCGAGCGGGGCCGTCGCTTAATGGCGCGACTCGGCCCTCTGCTGATCGGCGCGGTGATCGATTCCCCCAGGCCGGATCAGGCGCTGGCGAATCTGGAAGCCTTTGTCCGCAGTATCCACGCCCGGACCTCCTATTTTTCCCTGCTTGCAGAAAATCCGGGGATTGTTAAACTGCTGGTTTCTCTGTTCAGCTCCAGTCAGATGCTCTCGCGTATTTTCATCCAGCGCCCCGAGCTCCTCGACAGTCTGGTGGCGCGCGCCTATGCGGTGGTTGACAAGGATCGCGAGCAGCTGGCGGAGGAGCTGGCCGAGCAGATGGGGCTGGCGTTAGATTACGAGCAGCAACTCGACACCCTGCGCCGTTTTCGCAACGAGCAGTTTTTGCGCATCGCGCTGGCTGATCTGAATGGGCAACTGGGGCAGGGTGAAACCACCCGTCAGCTCTCCTGGCTGGCGGAAGTTTGCCTCGACCAGGCCGTAGCGATTGCCCGCAATGAACTGGCGGTACGTTTCGGCGCGCCTTTTGCCGATGAGCAGAGCGAACAGGAAACCGCCTTTGCGATTATCGGGATGGGTAAGCTGGGCGGTCTGGAGCTGAATTATCATTCCGATCTGGATGTGATTTTCATCTACCAGGGAGAAGGGCAGACCCGGCCGGTGGCCGAAACTGACCCGCAACGTTTCCGCCAGCTCAGCAACCGGGAATACTTTGCCAAGCTGGGTCAGCGGATGATCACCACGCTGACCTTATCGACCCGCGAGGGGATCGTTTATAAAATCGATACCCAGCTGCGCCCTTCCGGCAATCAGGGGCCGCTGGTGACCAGTCTGAATGCTTTCGAACTCTATCACCAGGAATCGGCCCAGCCCTGGGAGCGCCAGGCATTGACCAAGGCCCGGGTGGTCTGTGGACCGGCTGACTTTGCCGAACAGATTCAGCACTTATTGGCACAACTGGCCTTTGAGCGGCCGGTTCCGGAAGAGCTGCAAGCTGAGATCTATCGATTGCGGGGACGCATGGAGCGGGAGCTGGCGCGCGAGAGCGCCAAGCAGATGAATATTAAAACCGGTCGCGGCGGGATGGTGGATGTCGAGTTTCTCGTCCAGTATCTGCAGCTGCTGCATGCTGGGCAACAGCCAGAGCTGCGGCAGCAGAATACCCTTGACCTTTTGCAGGTGATGGGAGAAAAAAAACTGATTCCGCTGGCCGATGCCGAGCTGCTCAGCAGCGGTTACAAATTTCTCCGCCGGCTGGAAAATAAATTGCGCCTGCTCTACGATCAATCGATGAATGAGCTTTCAGCAGAACCGAAAAAACTGCGCAAAGTGGCCCGCAGCCTCGGCTATGAAGATTTCGGGGTGGCTCCAGAGCAGGAGTTTCTTGCTGAGTACCGTGGGGTGACAGAGGGGATCAGACGACTGTTCGAAGCGTATTTGAATCCGCAACCTGGCGGCGTATCAGAGGAGGGTGCCTGAGATGGCCCATAAAATCATGGTCATTGATGATGACCAGGGACTGCGTTCATTTTTGCAGAAAGCGCTGCTCGACGATGGTTATCAAGTGGAGACGGTCGACCGTGGCGCGGTTGGCCTGCAGAAGCTGCTGACCGAGGGCGACTATTCTCTGGTCTTGATCGATATCAATATGCCGGAAATCTCCGGCCCGACGGTCTGCCAGGCCCTGCGCAAACATGAGAAGACCCGCGATCTGCCCGTGGTGATGATGACCGCCATGTTCCACAGTCCGGAGCAGATCGCCCAGGCCAAGATCGATTATGGGGCCAACGAATTCCTTCTCAAGCCATTTGCCGTGGAGGACCTCTCCTCTCTGGTCGCCAGCCTGCTGCCGAAGACGCCCGTGGCCAGTAAGGAACCTGATTCGATTCCCATCGAGAAGCATAGCATTCCCCTGCTGCTGCAGCAGTTTTATATCGATAAAGCGAGCGGACTGCTCCAGCTGCAGCGTGGCGAAGCGAAAAAAATTATCTATCTTAAGGATGGTTATCCTGTATTTGCCCGCTCGAATGTGCTCAGCGAATGTCTCGGCCGGATGCTGGTCAAGGAAAAAGCGATCTCCCAAGCCGATTGCGATGCCTCGGTGGAACGCAGTAAAGAGTCGGGACGTCTGCAGGGCACCGTCTTGATTGAGATGGGTTTGCTGACCCCTCAGGAACTGCAATCAGCGCTGGTGCGCCAGGTGACGGAAAAATTGCTTTCCACCTTCAGCTGGGTGGACGGGATCAGTCAGTTCTTTCCCGGGCGCAGTTTCAAGCAGCAGGTCACCGGTATCCAGCTGTCGCCAGCCAACCTTATTCTTCAGGGCATCAGCCGGTACTGGTCGATTCAGCAATTGGATGAATTTCTCAACCCCTATCGAAATGATTACCTTAAGCAGGAGGAGGACCCGCTTTACCGCTTTCAGGATATCCAGCTGAGTAAGCGTGGCGAGGCAATATTTAACCAGTGTCGCGGCGTGCTGACTCTGGAGCAGCTATTGGAGCGGCATCCGCTGGCGCGGCGCGAAGTCCAGCAGGTGCTGGCGGCCCTGTTGATTTCCGAGATGCTGATTCCCCGCACCTCGCCGGAAGAGGTGGACGCCACTGAATTTCCTGAACTGTTTGACGCGCAACAGCCGATCGATGAAAAACTGCGCCGGAAAATTCTCGAGGATTACAAGCGGATCATGCAGGCCGATTACTTTGCTTCCCTTGGTCTCAATCGGCAATGCGGCAGCTCTGAGGTTCGCCGGGCTTACTATAAATTAGCCAAGGAATACCACCCCGACCGGTTCCTCGACAGCGGCCTTTCGGCGGAAATGAAACACAAGATCAATGAGATCTTCCAGTATATCAGCCAGGCCTATTCGGTTCTCAGCGATCCTAACAGCTGCGCCACCTATCTCGACGAACTGGTCAACGGGCCGAAAAAAGCGATCAACATCAACCAGGTAATTGAGGCGGAGACCGCCTATCAGGAAGGGCGCACTCTACTGAAAATGCGCCGCTATGCCTCAGCGGTCAAGCCGCTGAAGCGCTCCATCGAGTTGAGCCCGGAAGAGCCGGAGTATCTGACCAACTATGCCTGGGCGCTGTTCAAATCGGCTCCGGAAGAAAAAGACAAGCAGAATAAGGCCCTCGAGGTGCTGCTGGCTTCACGTGAGTTGAATCCCAGCCTCGACCTATTCCTGCACAAGGATGATGAGTGATGCCATTCGCATCGTACTGCTGATTGGTGTCGCTTCCCTCAAGGGGCGTCGAAAGAGTGGTGGAAATCGAAAGTGATCGCGGTCATGTCATCACCATTTGCTTCGCTCTGACAGTATTCATCGACCTCGCAGAACAGCCGATCGAGAAACTCCTCATGATCTCCAGGCTGTTCGCGGAGAATTTTTCCCAGCCGCTCGCTGCCGAACTGCTCTCCTTGAGAGTTTTTTGCCTCAAACAATCCATCCGCACAGAGAAGCATCCGATCGACCGGTTGAAATTGAAACTGGCGTAGCTGGACCTCAGGCTGAGTGAAAAAGCCCAGCGGTGGGCCGGTCGAAAGCAGAAAATGAATCTGACCATTCTGTCTGACCAGCGGCGGAACCTGACCGCAATTCACATAGTCCATTGCCAGGGTGGGTGGGTTTTTCACCCCGATGCAGCACCAGGTGCAGAGGGGCGAGCTTTTTTGAAGGAGCAGTTGCTGTTTCCCTTCGAGCTCATGTTTCTGACTTTTTCAACTCTCCAGCTGTATTTTGCTCAAATGCGGATCGAGCAGATGTCGCGGGTGAACATTCCCCAGGGAGCCGATCATGCTGCGGCGGATTTGCGGGATCTCTTTGGCGAGATCCTTCACCAGCTGTTTGATCCGCTGGCGTTTCTGGTCGACCACCCCGCAGACCGGGCAGGCGCAGCAGATGATCGGATAGCCGCTTAAGCGGCTGAATTTAATAATATCAGACTCTTCCACATAGACCAGCGGACGGATGACCCTGTGCTTGCCGTTGTCGGCCAGCATCTTCGGGCTCATGGCCGCCAGTGTCCCGACATAGAACTGGTTGAGCAAAGAGGTTTCGATGAAATCATCCAGGTGATGGCCCAGGGCGATTTTGTTGCAGCCGAGCTGTTCCGCCTGGGTGTAGAGAACACCGCGGCGCAGGCGGGCGCAAAAGGAGCAGTAGGAGGAGCCGGGGCGGCGCTTCTCTTCAATAATCTGGTAGCAATCGGTCGCCACCATGCGATGCTCGAAACCGTGCTTCTGCAAATGTTGTTCAATGACCTCTTTGCGATAGCCGGGAAAACCGGAATCGACATTGACCGCCACCAGCTCGAAGTCGATCGGGGCTTTTTTGCGCAACGCCTCGAGCAGGTGCAGCAGAGTGTAGGAGTCCTTGCCGCCGGAGACCCCGACGGCGATGCGGTCGCCCGCTTCAATCAGCTCAAAATCGCCGATCGCCTTGCCGATTTGTTTCTTGATTTTATGAAAGAGAATTTCGCTTTCCGTTGCCACCTTGCAGACTCCTTGAAAAATAATTCCAGCATTAGT
The DNA here is from genome assembly GCA_947259685.1 of uncultured Desulfuromonadales bacterium. The sequence continues at coordinate 8,366 of CAMYNC010000031.1, forward strand.
AATCGAAACGCCAGAAAAATGCAAGTCTTTGAGAATTGGCCTTTTTTTGGTTTAGAATTTGCTACTTGTCAATCACAAGAGATTTCTTGACTAATAATTCTGACCTCTCTGCCGATAAGAAAAAGAGGCCGCGAATGAGTATCGATCCGTTAAAATATCTTTCCCCGCTTCAGTTAAGCAGCAGCCCGAGCCAGGCCGAAAATAAACTGCCGAGGACCGATGGGCGCTTTGCTGATCTCCTGAACTCCCTGGAATCCTTGCCGAATTCTTCTGCAGATCCGGCGGCCAAAGCCAGTTCGCTGGTCCATCTGGCCCAGTTGCAGCTCTTTCATGGGCTGCTCGGCTTGATTGATGACAGCAGCAGCGAAACGCTGCTGCCGAGTTTCGAGCTGCCTGGAGTTGTGCCTCAGCAGCCGAGTGTTAAAAGTCAAAAGCTTGACAACCTTTATGCGCGTCTGCAGCCGACCTTGCTGGAACCCGCCAACCCGCCACAGCGCAGTGATATCGAGCGGCTGATCGATAAGGTGGCGGAAAAGGTCAGTCTGGCGCCGGAACTGATCCGTTCCGTGGTGGCAACCGAAAGCAATTTCGACCCGCGGGCGGTCTCCCCGGTCGGCGCTCAGGGCTTGATGCAGCTGATGCCGGCGACTGCGGAAGATCTGGGAGTCGAAGACAGATTCGATCCGCAGCAGAATCTGCTCGGCGGCAGCCGCTATCTGAAGCAGTTGTTGGTTAAATATGACGGTGACCTTGACCGTGCCTTGGCCGCTTACAATTGGGGGCAGGGCAATGTCGATCGCAAAGGGCTGGAGCGGATGCCGGAAGAAACCCGGAATTATCTGGTGAAGGTCAAGACGCGGTTGGCAGAGCAGAGCGGCTAGTCGGCGAAGCCCAATCAATTCTCTTGGTTTGCGTCCTTCTATTGGATTATCGCTCCGTGCTATTTTTCGGCCATCTGGTTCATGTCCGGGCCCTATTCACTGGCTGGCAGCGCATGGTCGGCGTGCTGCTCGCGCAAACCGAACAATTTTCGAATATCTTCCAGGATCAAATACAGAGCCGGAATCAGCAGCAGGGTAATGCCGGTGGCGAAGAGGATGCCAAAGCCCAAAGAGATCGCCATGGGGATCAGGAACTGGGCCTGGACGCTGGTTTCCAGGATCATCGGCATCAAGCCGCCAAAGGTGGTCAGCGAGGTTGACCACCACTCCCGCCAGGGCAACGATGCCGAACAGGCTGAGGATCGAGAGATTGTAACCCATAATCAGGTGGCCGAGCAGCGCGCCGACGATGCCGAAGGGGATCGCCGCCATGATCAACAGCGGCTGGCTGTAGCTGCGCAGCGGAATTGCCAGCAGGGTGAAGATGATAAACAATGCCAGCTGGAAGCCGCGTTTCATCGAGTCGAGGGATTCCGCCTGCTCTTTCTGCTCCCCTTCCAGATTGAATGAAAGCCCCGGGTAGTCGCGGACCAGCTCAGCCAGCAGTCCTGCCTTGAGTTCAGTCAAAATCTCCTGGGCATTGGCGCGGCTGCTGTCGACGCTGGCGGTGACATTGATGACCCGCTTGCGATCGGTCCGGTTGATCTGTGAATAACCGCGTCCCGGAAGAATTTTCGCTGCTTGCAGCAACGGCAGTTCGCCTCCGTTCGGGGTCCGGATGCGCATGTTTTCAAAATTCCACAGCCGCTGGCGATCTTCTTCCGGAAAGCGGACCATCACCTTCAGCTCGTTACGCCCACGCTGCAGCCGCAAAGCCTCGGCACCGTAAAACGCTGCGCGCAGCTGGCGGCCGAGCTCGGCCTCGCTGATGCCGAGGGTGCGGGCCGCAGGCAGCAGGCGCACTTTCAGCTCCTGCTTGCCGAGGCTGTAGTTGTCGGTGATGTCGCCGACCCCCGGATAGCTGGATAAAGCCGCTTCGATCCGCTGTGAGACCTGATCAAGGACGGCAAAGTCGGTATGCGCCAGCTGAATATCGATATTCGCTCCCAGGCGCACCAGGTTGGAGGTGAAACTCAGGGTTTCTGCGCCCGGAACTTCGCCGACCAGCTCCCGCCAGCGGTTGCCGATTTTCGCCGCCGGAACGCCGCGCTGTTCACTTTGCGTGAGCAGCATCGCCAGGTTGGCGATATTCGAGGCGCTGCTGGCACTGCCGCCCATCGGTCCGGCATCGACCATGGTCCCGCCGACAATCGCATAAACATGGCGCAGCACTGAATCCCCCGGTTCCCGCCGCTCATCGAATTCCGCTACGGTCTGCTCGCCGGCCTGCATGATCCGCTGCACCACCAGGTCGGTCTGGGCCGCTGGGGTGCCGGGCGGCAGTTTCAAATCGACCAGCACCACGTCGCCATCCACTTCCGGCATAAAGGTAAATTTGAGGATGCCACTGGAAACCAGACCGACCCCCAACAGCAGCATCGTGAGTCCGCCGGCGAGGGTGGCGTAGCGGTAATGCAGGCAAAAGCTCAGGAGGCGACGGTAGGGGCCGGCGATCAAGCGGTCGAGCTGGGCGCCGAACCAGCGCCGGGTGCGGTCGATCCGGCCGAGCAGCCCTCTTTTGAGGTTGCGCCGCCGACCGAAGGAGAGGTGCGCCGGGAGCACGAACAGGGACTCGACCAGCGACACCAGCAGGATGATAATGACAATCTTCGGGATCACCGAGATGAACTTGCCGAGCATGCCGCCGGTAAACAGCAGCGGTGAAAAGGCTGCCACGGTGGTCAGGATCGAGAAGATCACCGGCCGAGCGACCTGCATGCTGCCCTCTTCGGCGGCCTGCGGATAGGGTTTGTCCAGCTGGCGGTGCTCGTAGATATTTTCGCCGACAACGATGGCGTCGTCGACGACGATGCCGAGGGCCATGATAAAGGCGAACATCGAGATCATGTTGATCGAGACGTCGACCGCAGGCATGAACAGCAGCGCGCCGAAAAAAGAGATCGGGATGCCAAGCATGACCCAGAGGGCGAGACGGATCTCCAGAAACAGGCCGAGGATCAGAAAGACCACCACCAGGCCGTACTTGGCGTTTTTAAAGAGCAGATCGCGCCGGCTTTTGAACAGTTCGGTGGTGTCGTTCCAGCTGGCGATGCCGACGCTCTCCGGCAGTTCCAGGCGCCGTTCAGCGACATAATCAAGGACCAGCTGAGAGATCTCGTTCGGTTTCTGGTTGCCGACCCGGTAAACTTTGACCATCGCCGCCGGTTTACCGTCAAAACGGGCCGAGGTATCGGTTTCGGCAAAACTGTCCCGTACCCGGGCGATTTCGCCGAGCCGCAACTCGCTGCCATCCGCTTTATTCAGGATCACGATCTCTTCGTAGCCGCGCCCGGTGTAGCGGCGCTCCTTGGTGCGGATCAGGATATCGCCGCCGGCGGTCTTGATCGTCCCCCCCGGCAGGTCGAGGGAGGCCTGGCTGATGCGGCCTGCCACCTGCTCCAAGGTCAGTTTATAGCGGCGCAGGTTCTCCTCGGCAATTTCCACCGAGATTTCATAGTCGCGTACTCCGGTCAAATCGACCTGGGTGATCTGCTCTTTGGCGAGCAGGTCGTCGCGTACCCGCTCGGCCTGTTCGCGCAGGCTGCGTTCGGTGAGTTCGCCGTAGACGACCACCGAAATCACCTCGCGGCGGTTGAGCAGCTTGGCGATCACCGGTTCTTCGGCATCCTGGGGAAAGGTGGTAATCCGATCGACTTCGGTTTTAATATCGGCCAGCACCTGGTTGGCATCGACCTCGGGGTAGAGTTCCGCGGTGACCGTGCCGGAGCCTTCGGCAGCCTGGGCTTTAAGCTGTTTAATGCCATCGACGCCGGTCAGGTTCTCCTCAATCTTCAGGATCACCCCCTCTTCGACCTCTTCCGGACCGGCGCCGGGATAACTGACCGAAACCTGGATCTTATCCAGGGTCACCTCGGGAAAGACCTCCTGCTTGACGCTGAAGCCGAGGATGATCCCGCCAACGATAAATACCAGCATCAACAGGTTGGCCGCGACATGGTTGCGGGCCATCCAGCGGATTGCACCGTTCATAACAATATTCTCCGAGCAGAGCTTCTCATCAGGGTCAGTCCGCGGTTCTCAGCAGCAGACCGTCGGTCGCTCCCGCCACCGGGGTCACCACCAGTTTGGCGCCCTCGTTCAGGGTAGCGCGGGCGACGACCAGTTCGGCCTCGCGGCGCACCACTTCAAGGGGCAGGATCCGCAGCCGGTTCTCGCTATCCATCACCCAGACCTGGTTGTCCTCGCGCAAGGCCCGGCGTGGTAGCTCGACCACCTGCTCCAGCGTGGCGCCAAGCAGTCTGACCTCGACGAAGGTGCCCTGACTGAGGTCGCCAGCGGCAGCGGCGGATCGCAACTGATAGGGGTCGTCAACCGCCACGACCAGCATCGCCATGCGGCTGACAGGGTCGATCTCACCCAGGCTGCGAACGATCGTTCCTTGCCAGCCGGGACCATCTCCCCCAGGCCGGTTGATTCTGGCGACCGATCCTGGGCGCTTAGCGCCCGGCTTCGGGACCTGCAGCCAGCGCAATTCTTCAGCTGCCAGGGGAACCATGATTTCGGCCTGATCGGTCCCGGCATAGCTGCCGAAGGGGGTTCCGGCCCGCAGATATTGACCAAGATCGACCGTTTCCTGACGGATTCGGCCGTTAAAAGGGGCCCGGATTTCGGTGCGCTGCAGATTGAGTTCAGACTGTTTAAAAGCGGCTTGGGCCGCCGCCAGGTTGGCCCGCTCCTGCTGCAGCTGAATTTCCCGGGTCACCAACGGGCCCGGCTCGCCTTTGTTCGGCAGGTCAATCCGTTGCCACTCCTGGCGGGCAACCTTGGCCCGCTCCTGTTCCGAGGTCAAAGCGACCTCGGCGCGGGCAACCTCGGCCCGGGCGCGTTCGACAGCCAGCCGGAAGTCATCCGCTTCGATTTTGAGCAGGACTTCCCCGGCCTGGAAAAAGCCGCCGTTGACCAGTTTCGGCGACAACCAAGCGACCTTGCCGCTGACTTCGGGCACCAGGGCGATCTCCTGTTCCGCCTGAACTGTGCCGGTGGCACGAACCTGGACCTGATGGGGCTGCGCCTGCAGTTCGCTGACCTCAACCAGCTGGCCACGAAACTCAGGTGGCTGCTGCTCCGGTTTGCTTTTCATTTTCATCAGCAGCAAAAAGCCGGCGACCCCAAGGGCCAGGATCAGCAGCGGCAGGATGATTTTCAGGGCCTTGCCGGACGGGGGTGATGTGCTGTTGAGGTCATTCATCTAGCGATCCTGTTGCTGGCTGAGGGTTTTGCGCTGTTGTTCCAGCTCGTCGGCCATCCAGCTGCCGCCGAGGGCGCGCGCCAGGGAGACCCGATCGAGCAGCCATTGCCGCTGGACGGCGATATCCTGGCTGGCGGTCTCCAGATAGCGGATTTCACTTTCAAGCAGATCCTGGCTGCTGACCAGGCCGTAGCGATAATTCTCCTGGGCATGGAACAACTCCTGACTGCTGGCGTGCAATTGCTGCTGCAGCCAATTGCGGCGCTCGGCACTGTTGCGATCGGCAACCTGAGCCGTTTCAACCTCCTGTACGGCGTTGATAATCACCTTACGATAGCTGGCCAGCTGTTCGTCGCGCAGCGCCCGTTGCCGGTCGCTTTCGGCTGCCCGCCGGCCGCCGTCGAACAGCGGTTGGGTCAAGCCCAGTGCCAGGGACCAGAAGCTGCCGTCGATATTTCCTCGAGCCAGCTGGGTTGCTGAATAATAAGCGGTGGCGCTCAGATCGATGGCCGGCAGCCGATCAGCCAGGGCAGCGGCCAGTTCCCGGTCGGCAGCGCGTAGCTTTTCGAGAGTCGCTTTCACATCCGGTCGCTGGATCAGCAGACTGGCGGGCAGACCGATGTCGATTGTGGACTCAAGCTGCGGCAGCTGGTCGATAATGGTCAGCTGTTGCTGAGGAAACTGGCCGATCAACAGGGCGATGCTGTTTTCCGCGCGGGTTATCCCGGTCCGGAATTGCGGCAGCGCAGCCTCAGCGCGGGCCAGATTCTGGCGGGCCTGGTAAAGTTCCCGGGCGGTCGCCAGACCGCTGCGGTAACGGTTGCCGATGGTGGTGATCAGCTCCTGAAAACGGCCGATCTGCCCTTCGACCAATTTGAATTGGGCGCGCTGTTCGGCGGCCAGAAAATATTGCTCTGCCAGCTGTGCACTCAGGCTAAGCAGCAGGGTTTGAGTTTCCAGGCGTCCAGCCTGGGTGCGCAAGCGGGCGGCAGCGTTTTTATCGTGGAGCCGCTGCCAGAGATCAACTTCATAGCTTGCTGCCAGAGAGGCTGTTTGATTACTGGCGATGGTGGTCTGACTGCTGCCGGGGCTCTTCTCGCGACTGGCCGAGCCGCTCAGAGTCAACGACGGCCAGAGACTGGCGGCACTGATTCGTTGCAGCGCTTCGAGCTGCTCCAGTCGGTGAATCGCTTGCTGCAGATCGAGATTTCCCTCGAACAGCTGTTGCTGCAGCCGGTTCAGCTGCAGGTCATTGAAGCTCTCCCACCAGCGTATTGGCAGCAGCTTGTCAGTCGCCTGCTCCGCGACCAGATACTGATCAGGCAGTTCGGGAGGCGCTATCCTGCTGGTTTGAAAAGGGCTGCAGGCAGTGAGCAGAAAAGTACCAAGGATGAGCAGGCGGCTCAGCATGGCGCCTCCAGACCGCTGCAGACAAAGCTGATCAGTTCTGCAACCATTTCAGTCTCCTGCAAGGGTTCGGGAAACCCCGGAAGCTGCAGGGCGGGTCGGGTGCTGGCGCACATCATGTGGCTCATCGCACCCATGGTGAATTGCAGGCGGGTTAACAGAATCTGTTCCGGTAGTTGCGGTAATGCTTTGCGCAGGCCTGCAAAGAGCCGCTTAAAAATCGGCAACACCTGCTGGATGAAACAGGCGCGCACGGTTTCATCCGGTTCGCTCAAGGCCCGGCCGATCAAGGCGATGAAATCTTCGGCACCCGGGCCGGAGCTGCGAAACGCCAGGGTCGGTTCGATGAAGGCCCGCAGCAATTGCCTGGCACTGGGAGGTTGCCCGGCCGCCTGTGCCTGCTCCAGGACCGCCTGTAACTTTTGCTGGCGGATCTGGTTGAGTGGAATGATCCGGCGCTCGATAACCGCCTGCAGCAGGGCATCCTTTGAGCCAAAGTGATAATTGACTGCCGCAAGATTGACCTTGGCCAGGCTGGTAATCCCGCGCATGGAGGTGTTGTGGAAGCCATCCTGAGCAAAGAGCTTTTCGGCGGCATTGAGGATGCGGGTTTTTGTGTCGGCTGGAGACATGAGAAATCCTTGCTGTATGGAATATTATACAGATGATTTAAACACTCGTTTGAAACGCCTGTCAACCGGCTTTACGGTTTTATCATTTTGGCCTGTTTTTTGTGCACAGGGACTGCGCAGCAAACAGAGCTAGTGCACAAAATGTAAGCATTATTTTTTTTCGCTTGGGCTTTGTTTATGTAAAAACAGGATGTTACAGAGTTGGCACGCCGGCTGCTATAAGTCCTGTCGATGAGCGAAGCAGGGCTGTTGCTCTGCACCGATCATCAACCAGGCACAATTTGATCAGTCTTTGGGACAACGATGTCCCGGGTAAAGGCTGTTTCGACAGGGCAAAGGCGCTCTGAACTCCATGTGGAGTCAGAGTGCCTTTTATATTTTGATCTCTCTGGAAAGGGGATTTACGGACATGAGAAAAATCGAATGCATCATCAAACCGTTCAAGTTGGACGACGTCAAGGCGGCTCTTTGCGATCTGGGGATCAGCGGGATGACCGTCAGCGAAGTGCGCGGCTTCGGTCGCCAGAAGGGGCACACCGAGCTTTATCGTGGCGCCGAGTATCAGATCGACTTTATCCCTAAAGTTAAGCTGGAATTGGTGGTACCCGCCGACCAGGTGGACGAAGTGATTGCCGCCGTGCAGCGCGAAGCCTGCACCGGGCGGATCGGCGACGGCAAGATCTTCGTCAAGCCGGTTGAGAAGGCAATCCGGATTCGGACCGGCGAGACCGGCATCGATTCCCTCTAAATCTATTCAGCTACTGTTTGCACAGTTTAAACAATAAAAGGAGACAAGTGTCATGAACAAGCTCACCTCTATCCTGGTATCCGGCCTGCTGCTCGGCCTGCCCGCTCTGGCCCTGGCTGAAGACGCGCCGGTTTCGGAGATGTCCTATATCCTCAATACCTTCTCTTTCCTGGTGATGGGGATTCTGGTCATGTGGATGGCCGCCGGTTTTGCCATGCTCGAATCTGGTCTGGTGCGTTCCAAAAACGTTGCCACCATCTGTTTGAAAAACATCTCTTTGTTCGGCATCGCCGGCATCCTCTTTTATATCTGCGGTTACAACCTTATGTATGCTGGAGTTGATGGCGGTTTCATGGGCTCCTTCGGGCTCTGGGCGGCTGACGACAGCGCTGCTATGGCTGGTGATTACTCGGGTAATTACGCTGCCGCTTCCGACTGGTTCTTTCAGATGGTTTTCTGCGGGGCCGCTTGTTCGGTGGTGTCCGGTTGCGTTGCTGAGCGGATCAAGCTCTGGTCGTTCCTCGCCTTCTGCGTCATTCTGACTGGTATCATCTATCCTATCCAGGGTTCCTGGGGCTGGGGCGGCGGCTGGCTGTCGGAGATGGGTTTTGTTGACTTCGCCGGTTCGACCATCGTTCACTCGGTTGGCGGCTGGGCGGCGCTGACCGGCGCTATCATTCTCGGCGCACGAAAAGGCAAGTACGGCAAGGACGGTCGCGTCAACCCGATCCCCGGCTCCAACATTCCCCTGGCCACCCTCGGCACCTTCGTCCTCTGGATGGGCTGGTACGGCTTCAACGGCGGTTCGGTACTCGCCCTGGGCGATGCAGCCAGCGCGATCTCTATGTCGAACGTCATGGTCAACACCAACCTGGCCGCCTGCGGCGGGATGATCGCCGCCATGATCATGGTGCAGGTTCTCTACAAAAAAGTTGACGTCACCATGGCCCTTAACGGCGCCCTGGCGGGCCTGGTGTCGATCACCGCCGGTCCCGACACCCCCTCCCTTGGTGCAGCGACTCTGATCGGCGCTGTCGGCGGGATCCTGGTCGTGCTTGCAGTTCCCCTCTTTGACAAGCTGAAGATCGATGATGTGGTCGGGGCCCTTTCGGTCCACTTGGTCTGCGGCATCTGGGGTACCCTGGCGGTCCCATTCACCAACGGCGATGCCAGCTTCGTTACCCAGTTCGTCGGCGTGGCTGCCACCGGTGCCTTTGTGGTGGTCACCAGCGGAATCGTCTGGCTGGTTCTCAAGTACACCATCGGTATCCGGGTCAGCGAAGAGGAAGAAATGATTGGCTGCGACATGATAGAAATCGGCATGGAAGCTTACCCCGATTTCCAGTCGGTCAGCATCGGTGGTGGTAGCGGCGTTCTCGGTACCCAATCGGCTGTTGCCATGGCTGCCAAAGCGGCTCAGCCGGCCAAGCAGAGCTGAAGACTGAATAGATAATACCGGATCACTGAAAATGGACAGGCGGAGCTGATTGTGGGTCCGCCTGTTTTTTTTGTTTATTCAGGAAGATCCTTTGGGATCCGCACGACAAACACCGGCACTTTCGCACTGTGCAGCACCTTCATGGTGGTTGATCCAAGCAGGGCATCTGCCAGCACCGAGTGGCGATGCGAGCCCATGATGATGACATCCGCCTGGAATTCTTCGACTGCTTCCAAAATCGACAAGCGTGGTGGGGTGCGGGAGATCCGGATGCCGGTGATCAAGTCAGCAGGAGCAGAGAGACTTGCCAGCTCTTGCTGGCAAAGTTGTTCGATCTGGGCTTGAATGTTCACCTCGGTGTCCTGCAACGACTGCTCGAAGGCATCCCCCATGCCGTCCTGAAACATGTAGAGTTCGGCCATGCTCTGAGCGGTGATGTTGAGCGCTTCGTGGCTGTGGATAATCTGAATTTTCGCCTGGTATTTCTGCGCCATGTCGATGGCATAGCGCAGCACAAAGCTGCTGTCTTTATCCAGGCCGGCAGCAAACAGAATAGTACGGATGTTCGGCTGCATGATCCTCCTCCTTTTCCGTCAATAGGTTCGGGGAGATATCTCAATTATGCCGCAGATCGGTCGAATGGAAAGGGGGTCAGTCGTTGAGGTTGGTCTCAGGTGGGCGCATCCGAGCTCAGCAAAATCGCCAGCCAGCGGGTTGCATCGCTCTGTTCCAGGGCAATTTTGACGATCATTGTCAGCGGCACCGACAGCAGCATCCCGACCGGGCCAAGAATCCAGCCCCAGAACACCAACGAGATGAAGACCACCAGCGAAGACAGGTTCAGCTTGCGGCCCATCAGGCGGGGCTCGACTGCATTGCCCATGATGATGTTAACTGACAGATAAATGGCGACTACGATCAGAGCCTGGATCGGTCCCAGTTGGACAATGGTCAGCAGGACCGCCGGGATGGCGGCGATGATTGAGCCGATGTTCGGGATGTAGTTAAGCAAAAAGGCGAGCAGTCCCCAGAGCAGCGGGTAGTCGACCCCGAGCAGGCTCAGACCGATGGCAACCACCAGACCAGTGCCGAAGCTGACCAGGGTTTTGATCGCCAGGTACTGGCGTACGCCGGTGATGAAACGTTCGAAGGAGTCCTGAGAGTTATCCGCATTCGGCAGAGCGGCGCGCAGCTTGGCAGGCATGCCGGCCGCTTCGAAAAGAATGAAGATCACCGTCAATAGAATCAAAAAGGAGTTGGTCAGCACCCCGCCCGCCCTGGCCAGCATACTGGCGGAATACTGCATCACTGCACCCGGGTCGAAGTGTTCCAGCAACAGGTCTTTGGAAACCTTTATGCCGAACTTGTCCAGGTAGTTGAGTAGGGCGACGGTCTGGCCACGCAATTTTTGCTGGTAAACAGGCAGATCGCGGGTGAAGTCGTTGACCGAGCTGCCGAGCAGGGTCAATACCAGCCCGCCGGTGAACATTACCCCGGCGATCACCAGGAGCACTGCCAGGGCGGTCGGAACCTTGCGATGCTGCAACCAAACCATGGGGCCTGCGCAGATAATGGCGATGAAAATCGCCAGCAGAAAGGGGACCAGCAGTGGCTGGGCGGTTTTTATCCCAGCGATGACAATGACCACGGCCGCCAGGGTCTGAATGACGCCGCTTCTCGCTTTTTCTGGTTTTGCTGGTGTCATGATAACCGCTGTTGGTGGCTTAAGTAAGATTGCTTTTAACATCAAACTAAAGCCTATGGTATGCAGCTTGTCAATCTTTTAGGCGGGATGCTGGAGCTATTCGGGAACTCGTTCGTGAATCACCAGCCTGCTACGCGAGGGTGCAGCGTAGAAGTTTAACGCCGCTTTGAAAGCGGACATCCATTTTGTTCGGTTTGGTGGTGCCGACGATCTGTCCCAGGCCGAAAGTCGGGTGCAGGATCAGCATCCCCTCTTTCATCGGGGTTTTCATGCTGTAAGGGGTCGCATCTTCCGGGCGGATGTTTTCCAGCAACTCCTGCCACTCTCGTTGGGTTTTGGTGGCGCGGGGTTTGGCAGTCGTTGAAGTCGAACGACTACGGGCTGGTTTTTTCTCTTTTTCAGCGCGATGATTATGCACACTGCTGCAGGTGTTACATTCGACCTTGACCACCTTTTCGCCGACCATAGCGACGATGGTGTGGTTGGTGGTGTCTTTACATTTGCTACAGCGGGAGGTGATGTGATCGCCTGCCGAAAGAATCTTTGCTGACATGAAATCTCCTTGGGGAAAAGGGGCTCTTTTTACCTTGCAGCCAGATTGCTGTCAATCATCTTCAGATTAAAACTATTAAGGACTCTTGCCTTCAGTCCGCCGGTCAACTATTATTAGTTGAAACTTATTTCAGTGTGAAAAATAAGGAAAAAATTTATGCCTGTGATTTTCTGGAAAGATGAATACAGTGTCGGTGTTGCTGAACTGGATGGACACCATAAAAAACTGATCAGTATGATCAATGAGCTGCATCTAGCCATGAACAGTGACCGTGGCCAGAGATTGGTTAAGACGATTATCAGCGAGATGCTCGACTACGCCAGGATGCACTTCGAAATTGAAGAAGGCTATATGCGCCAGGTCGAATACCTGGGGCTGTTGGGGCATTTCCGCGAGCATGAAAACTTCGTCAACAAGGCCAGAGATTTGCAGCAGCGCAGCGAAGAGGGGGAATTTGTACTGTCCCTGGAGGTGATCCAGTTTCTCTCCGATTGGTTAAAAACACATATCCTGGAAACCGACATGAAATACGTCCCATTGTTCAAAGAAAAGGGGCTTCGCTAGGCTGTGCACCCAGGCCTTGTCGCTATAGACGCTAACGGGTCGGACGTCAGGTCGGTCTATTCCTCTGCTTCAAACCGCAACGAAGCCGAATTTATGCAGTAGCGCAGCCCGGTCGGCTCGGGGCCATCGCTGAAAACGTGCCCTAAGTGGGCATCGCAGCGGGCGCAGAGTACTTCGGTGCGAACCGTGAAATGGCTGCGATCTTCAAGTTGGCTAATATTCTCCTTGGCGACCGGTTGAAAAAAACTCGGCCAGCCCGAACCGGAATCGAACTTAGCGGCAGAGGGGAACAGCTGCAACCCGCAGCAGACACAGTGGTAAGTGCCTGTTTCATGGTGATCCCAGTAGCGACCGCTGAAGGCCCGCTCGGTGCCCGCCTCACGGGCGACCCGGTATTCCTCTTCACTCAACTGTTGCCGCCAGTCTTCCTCAGAGCGGATATCTTTATTGATCATCGTCCTTGCCTTTTCCTTTGAAGTGAGCGCAGCCAAAGCGATTGCGCCTCTGATTTCATGCTACCGGGACAGCCCTGCCCAAAGCAAGAGGGGTGGCTCAGTCGGGTTTATAAACCTGTCGCTGGATCTCTTCAGGTCGTAAGGGGCGTGGTGTGGTGTGCGGTGGAATTTGCAGAAGTTGTGTTCCTTGCGGCGGTTGCAGCTCGCGGTAGAGCTCATGGTGGCGACGGCTGTAGGTTTTTGACAGGTGCATCGGCAGAAAAAAGCTTGGCCTCAGCTGCTGCAGCAGCCAGTTGACGTCTTCGGTACACAGGTGAAAAGATTCGCGGGCCCGGGCTTTGCCTTCCCGGAGAAAAGTGGTTTCACAGATCAATAGATCAACGCCCTTTAGCAGGGTGCAGATTTTCTGCCGATTGCCGGTGGTAAAGCCGAGATCACTGACATAGCCGATGGTGTTCGAGGGTTGCGGCCGGCCGATCTCTCGGCAAAGCTGCGGCACATCTTCGATCAAATGTTCTTCCGGCCCGACCTCTCCCAGTCGGAGCACCGGCAAGGGTGCGGTTGACTGCGGTTCTTGAAAAAAGCGCCGTTTCAGTTCCCGAATCCAGGGCCCAGGTACCAGTTGTAGATGCGCCAATTTTTGCTCATCGATCAAAAAAGCGGGCTTTTCAGTGACGCGGAAGATCAGCGAAGGGACGCGGTGATCACAGGTTTCCGCGGCAACGCTCAGCTGAGCATTTTCAAAAATCAATCGGTTCAGGCGAGGCTGTTCGGCGAGAGGCTGGCGCTTGAACCCCTGTGGACCGGAAAGCAGCGCCGAACGGATCAGCTCAGGATGGACATCATGAGCTCGGTAACTGCCCCAGAAGTCTTCCGCCAGGTTCCAGTCGTAAGCGGCCAGGCGTTTTTCCAGTTTGTCGGTAATACCGGGAGGCCCAAACAGGTCGACGACTTTGCTTGAAGCGTGCAGATGGCGGGTGAAACTGTCGATTCCCAACCAGTGGTCCATGTGCCCATGACTGATAAAAATGGCATCGATGCTGGTCAGTACCCGCTTGGCCAGCTGATGAATCTGGCCACAATCGAACAACAGGCTGCTGCCGGTCGGGCGCACCCGCAGCAACAGGATCGGGTCGTCGAGCAGCCCGGAGAAGAAGGTCGGTTCCAGATTGCGAAAGGGAAAGCGGACGCTCATGCTGCCGCCCTTTCTATTGCTGTCGGCCTGGCTACAATTTATAGACGTCGTAGGCCCAGGTGACGGCGTCTTTGTAGGCTTCGGCGAGCTGGGTCTCCTCGAGGTTCAGCTCAGCGCAGATTTCGCTGACCTGATCCCATTCGGCCTGATCGTAGGTGGAAATCAGCTTGAGAAGCAGGTTGAACTTGCCCGGCTCACCGAGCAGGGCCGCCTGAATATCCTCTTCCACGGTGATCTCATTTAAGATCTCATCCAGCGGTCGCGACATGATGACATCGAGCAGCGAAAACAGACCCATCAAAAACATGTCGGAACGGCGCTCTTCTACGCCGAGGGGTGCTGCCAACTGTTCGCAGAATCTGGCTCGCATCAGCGAGCTGACCACCAGCTCGGCTGGCTTGCCTTCAGCCATCGACGAGATCGATAGTAGCGAAACCCAAGAGCGGATTTCACGGATGCCGAGCAACGAAAGCGCCTGCAGGATATTGGTCACTTTGTGGCGCAGAGCAAAGGCCGCGGAATTGATCAATTTGAGAAGTTTGTAGGACAGGGACACCTCGCTCTGGATGGTTTGGGCGAGTTTTTTAAATTCGACATCATCGGAGTGGACGTCCTTCAGGATGCGCAGGAATTGCAGCTTGTTGGTGGGGATGTCCTTGCGCGAAACGATCACCGGTTTGGCAAAGAAATAGCCCTGAAACAGCTGGTAGCCCATCTGTTTCGCCTGTTCATAAACCTCGTGGGTTTCGACTTTTTCCGCCAGCATGCGGATGCCGCGGGGAATAAACATTTTCGCCAGCTGCTCCTGCTCTTCGACATCGCTAAGCAGAAAATCGACCTTGATAATATCCGCTAACTCCAGCAGCGGCTCGTAGTTTTTCTGATAAACAAAATCGTCCAGCGCCAGAATGTAGCCTTGTTCTTTGAGGCGTTTACAGGCGGCTATGACTTCAGCATCCGGCTCGACATGCTCAAGAATTTCGATGACTGCCCGTTCTTTCGGCAGCACGGTCATGTAATCTTCCAGCAGCACCTTGCGCGTACAGTTGATAAACGCCTTAGCGTTGCCGGTCATTTCATTCAGGCCGAACAGCAGTGCACTGTTGGCAATAACACTGGCCGCTGCATGGTCGGCATCATCGCAATCAAAATAATTATGTAATCCGGAGCGGAACAGCAGTTCGTAGGCATAAACGCGCCCTTTGGTATCAAATATCGGCTGGCGGGCAATAAAATGTTCCAAGATAAACTCTCCTGAAAAGTGACAGGTGTAATCCCATTTTGAGCTGCAGATAAATAGTACCTCATTTTTCCAGCATGCCCAATTATTCTAATGGAATTCCAGCAGTTGACCTGCGCAAATGAATCGGATAACTTATCCGGTAATCAATGTTTCGGAGCCTAGCGAGCGGTTCCGAGTCTAATCCTCAAACGACAGGGTGAAAAAATGAAAAAAATGCTGTTATTGATGACTGTAATGATCTTCTGTGGAGTGACCGCTGCGGTTGCCGTACCGGCGGGCCGAACCCTTGAATTTGGCAAGAGCCCGATGGGAACGGTAAAGTTCTCCGGCAAGGTGCACAAGGATGCCGGGGTCAAATGCAAGGAATGTCATAACTCCGAGATGTTCCCGAAGATGAAGCAGGGAACCGTCGAAATCAAGATGGCAGAAATCTACGATGGCAAGCTCTGTGGTGTTTGTCATAACGGTCAGCGGGCTTTCGAAGCCAAAGCAAATTGTAACCGTTGTCACGTCAAGGAATAGGCTGTTTTCGTTCAGAACTCTTCAAAAAAGCCTGCAGCTTGCTGCAGGCTTTTTTGCGTTTGTTGTATGAATAGAAAAGGCTGAAGACCTCCTCAGTCAGTCCGCTGTGGAACCTTATGAGTCGCATTTGTTAATTGGCAGAAATCCAGTTGAAAAACTTTGCTTGGCGCATAACCTGCATAAATTCAAAGGGATAATCGATTGTCAGGAAGGATAGCAGATGTCGGATGCGCCAACTGGAAAAGATTTAATTGAGAGTTTTTTCACCCAGGCTGCTGTGCGGTTGGAACGGCTCTATAACCCAGAGCAGGTTGCATCTTTGCTGCTGGAGCTACAGCAGGAACTGGAGTCTTTCTCCCCGCCCGATGTTGTTGACCCGGCCTGCCGGTTGTGGAGTCAGGAAGATGTCATTCTGATCAGCTACGGCGATTCGATCCGCAGCAACGACCAGCCTCCACTGGAGACTCTTTGCCGGTTTTTTGAGCAGCGCCTGGCCGGATTGATCAGTACCGTACACCTGCTACCATTTTTCCCGTTCAGCTCGGACGATGGTTTTGCCGTCATCGATTATCTGCAGGTCAATCCCGAACTGGGGGATTGGCCGCAGATCGCTGAACTGAACCGATCCTTCGATCTGATGGTCGATCTGGTTATCAATCACCTTTCCAGTCAACATCGCTGGTTTCAGCAATTTTTGCGTAATGCCGAACCGGGGCGTGACTACTTTATCACCCCGCCTGAAGATGTCGATCTTGCTCAGGTGGTCAGGCCCAGGCAATCACCGTTGTTAACCGAGGTGGAAACCGAGGCCGGCCCGCGCAAGGTCTGGACAACCTTCAGCGCCGACCAGGTGGATGTCGACTTTTCCAATCCCCAGGTGTTGCTGGAATATGTTCGGATTTTGCTGTTCTACCTGCAACAGGGGGCGCGCTTTATCCGACTGGATGCGGTGGCCTTTCTCTGGAAAGAGTGGGGTACCAGTTGCCTGAATCTGCCGCAGACTCATGAGATCGTCAAACTGCTGCGCGAACTGCTCGGCGCAGTGGCGCCGCAGACGGTCTTGTTGACCGAAACCAACCTGCCGCATCATCAGAACCTCAGTTACTTTGGTGATAGCGACGAAGCGCACATGATATACCAGTTCAGCCTGGCGCCGCTGCTGCTGCATGGGCTTTACCGCGGCACCAGCAGCTACCTTTGCGACTGGGCCCGAACCCGCTGCAATGCTCCTCCCGGTTGTACCTTCCTCAATTTTACCGCCTCCCACGATGGCGTCGGTATGCGCCCTGTCGAAGGTCTGTTGCCCCAGGGCGAAATCGATCTGCTGCTCAAGGGGATGGAAAAATTCGGCGGCCTGATCAGTTATAAAAAAAATGCCGACGGCAGCAAGAGTCCCTATGAAATCAATATCGGCTATTTCGATGCCCTCAAGGGGACCTGGATGGGTGAGGATTGCTGGCAGATTGCGCGTTTCCTGCTGGCGCAGACCCTGATGATCGGCTTGCGCGGGATTCCGGCGCTGTATCTTCACTCTTTGCTGGCGACACCGAATTATACCGAAGGGGTAGAACGAAGCGGTCGGGCGCGGACCATCAATCGGCGCAGTTGGCAGTTGGCGGACCTGGAAGAAATTCTGGCTGACGAACAGTCACCGCAGACGATCGTTTTTAACGAACTGCGCCGGCGGCTGAAAATTCGCCGTGAGCAGCCGGCTTTTCACCCCGATGCCAAGCAGGAGATTCTCTATCTGGGTGAAAGCCTGTTCGGCTTCTGGCGGACCAGTCTGGATGGCCAGCAACGGATTTTCGCGGTGCATAACCTGACCGACCAGCCGCACATCCTTTATTTGGATGAGGCGCTGGATAACCAGTTTCCCGGGCGCTGGGTGGGGCTGTTGACCGGAGAGCTGGTGACCAGTGAGCGGGGAATGATCGGTTTGCCGCCTTATCATGTGTTGTGGTTGGCGAAGGAAGAGTAGATGGTTTTTTGTTTTTCAATTTGAAGAGTGAAAATCTAAACCGCGGGGTCGCGGCCCCGCACGCCGTCTTACTCTTTTGTCTCGCCACAAAAGAGCAAGCAGAAAAGGGCGCCCGACCTCCTTGCCCTGCGGGTTCCCTCCACGGCAGGGTTTCAAGGCGCGCTCGCAAAACTCGCCTGCGGCTCAAACATTCCTCGCTCAATCGCCTTGAAACCCTACCGTTCCGGCGGCGTCACACGGGGGAGGGGCTTCCCTTTTGTGGAGACTATTTATTATCCGCCTCCACCGCCTCATAAATATGATCCAGAATATCCGGGATCGCACTGATCACTCGGTTCCAACTCGGCATGAAGGGGGTCTCCATTGGATTGCTAAGGAACACCTCGCCGGCGCGCATAATATTCTCCGCGAACAGCTCCACGGCTTTTTCTTCCTTGTGGCGATCGACCTGCAGACCGTTCATCAGCGCGTCATTGTAGAAGCGTTCGACAAAATCTAGGGCCTCGCGAAAGTAGGTCGCCTTAAGGGTGCGGAAGGTTTCCAGGGAGAAGACGTTCCCCTGGGTGGCCAGCTTGCGGACCACCGCCTTGGTGATGTCGGTGCTCATCCGCGACAATCCTGCCTGTGGATTATCTGTGGATATGTCCTGGTGCTTGTGGTCGTAGACATCGGCGATGTCGACCTGGCAAACCCGGTTGGTGGCGTAATTCCGGTACATTTCCGACAGCACGCCGATCTCCAGGCCCCAGTCGCTCGGAATCCGCAGGTCGTTAAGAACATCGACCCGCATGGAGAATTCGCCGGCCAGGGCATAGCGGAAGCTGTCGAGGTATTCCAGGTACTCGGAATGGCCGACCACCTTCTGCATAGAGCGCAGCAGCGGGGTGACCAGCAGCCGGCAGACCCGGCCGTTGAGGCTGCCGTTGGCAATTCGCGAATAAAATCCTTTGCAGAATTGGTAGTTAAACGCCGGGTTTGCGACCGGGTAGATCAGCCGGGCGAGCAGCTCTCGCTTATAGGTGACAATGTCGCAATCATGCAGCGCCACCGCCCGACTGCGGCCGGATGCGAGCACATAGCCGAAGCAGTACCAGACATTGCGTCCTTTGCCCATCTCGGTCGGCGCCAATCCTTTTTCCTGCAGCATCTTATCCACCGCCATTAAGCGCGGCCCGTCGTTCCAGAGGATGCGGTGATCCTGCGGCAGTCGGCCGAAATAATCCTTGGCATAGTTGAACTGCTGTTCGTCGGCGCGGTCCAGGCCGATGACGATTTCGCGCAGGTAGGATGCCCCCTTGAGATCATCTAAAATCGGTCCTAGCGCCGGGCCTTCCAGCTCGGAAAACAGCGAAGGTAGGACCAACGACATCGGCCGACGGGTGGAGAAGCGTTCCAGTTCGGCCTCCAACTCTTCAAGCGACCGGTCGGTGAGGTTATGCAGGGTGGTGATGACGCCATTTTGATAGAAATCAGCCATGGAAAACTCCTTGTTGGTTGAATTTTTTCAGAATCTGCCGGATTGCGTTATTCCAGCCGGTCGGCCCGGGACGGTCGGCGAGCAGGGTTTTAACCCCCTGCGGATGAGGTGAGAGGCCGCTCTGTGAGGGAATGATCACCGCCAGGTCGACGGCCTCGAGCAACGCTTCATCATTGGGGCCGTCGCCGAGGCCGATGCTGAACAGTTCTGCGGTCTGGCGACGTTGATAATCGGCCAGTAGCCAACGTACGGCGGTGCCCTTATCAGCCTGTGTGCCGAGCACATGATAAAATCGGCCGCCACGAAGCAGCTGGAGATCCTGCTGCTGCAAGTCGGCGATAAAATCAGCCAATGCTGCCTGGGTATCGTCCCAGCGCAAGGGTTCTGAGCAGAGCCGTTGTTTGGCCAGCTCGGCGTTCGGCTGCGGCAGGCCGGTTTCGGCCATCACCTCGGCGGTGGAGAAATCGTTGAAACCCTGAAAACGATAGCCCTTATTGCTGCGCAGTTGGTGCATGATTTCAATCAGCGCGGCATAGGGTTTGCCGAAAAAATGGGCAGCATCTTCTGCTGCGCGGTCGGCCTGCGGCAGAATGATTCCAGCTCCGTTTTCAACGATATACGGGGTGTCGAGTTGTAGATTGGCATGGAGTTGCGCAACTTCGGCGGCGGTTTTGCTGGTGGTGAGAATCAGCGGAATGCCCTGCTGGCGCAGCTCTTCGAGGGCGGGACGGGCGGCCTGCCAGCTGTAACTGTGGTGGTCGAGCAGGGTTCCGTCAAGGTCGGTAAAAACAATCAATTGCGGTCGTTGCACAGCGAGTCTCCTACGGCACTGTAGGTGCGTTGACGACTATACTTTGCAAGGCAGGTGCCAGCTGCTTTAGCGGCCTTGAATTGAGGTAACCCGCTGTTGGGCGTTCAGCTGCAGGGTCAGGTCGGCGATTTGCGGCAACGCCTCCAGCTGGTGACGGGTCAGGCGCTCGTAATGCATGATGAAATGCCGTAATTCATTCTCTCCCATGATCCCGGCACCGCTGCTTTTGGCAGCCAGCTGTTGCTCCTGGCGTTTGCGCCAGTGATAGACCATTTCCCAGTCGGGAATCTTCAACATCAATAGGCGGTCGAGTTGGGCAAACAGCTGCCGATAGGGACCTTCAAGCTGTGCGTTGACATACTGCCGCCAGTGCCCTTCTGCGTCTTCCCGCTTTTCCAGCTGGTTGATCGGGGGGCCAAGCTTAGCAGGACTCTGAGCCGTCGCGCCGACACACCAGCCTTCAAACAGGATCAGATCGATCGGGCCGCCCAGCTGTTCCCACTCTTCTTCTGGCAGGCGATCATCGGTTGCTTTGTTAAAGCGTGGAATAGCGATTGTCTCGTCTGTCTCGGCGGTTTTCAGCTGCCTGAACAGCTCCAGCCCCAAGGGGACATCATGGGTCCCGGGAACGCCGCGGGTGGCCAGCAAGGGATGGACTTCCGCCGCCAACCGCTGGCGGGAGGCTTTGCTCAGGTAAAGGTCATCGATAGAAATGACACAGGTATGACAATCGAAACCGGCTTCAAGCAGATATTTCAGCAGCTGACAGAGGGTTGACTTGCCGCTGCCCTGCGAACCGTTGATGCCGACCAGCAGCGGTCCTTGGGTTGGCCGCTGCTGGTTCAGCCAAGCGGCCAGGGGGAGATACAGCCGTGGTAGCTCGACAGCGAGTTTGGTCGGCAGCTGGGCCAGTGCCAGCTGCCCGGCGAACACCGGCTCCAGGATGTTCAGGAGTTTGTTCCGCTCTTGTTCGCCGAGGGGATAGCGGTCTACAGGCCAGAGGTCTGAGTGAGGCATGAGAAATCCTGTGCATAACCAAGCGGACGGCCCGCCGGATCGTCCGCTCTTGCAGGTTAATCCAGTAGCTGCCGCATGATCGCCAGCGCGGCTTTGCGGCCGTCGGCGGCGGCAGTCACCGCGAGGTCGGCGCCGCGGAAGCAGTCGCCGCCGGAGTAAACCTTCGGGTTGCTGGTTTGACCGGTCAGTGGATCGATGTCTAATTCCCCCCATTTGTTGGTATTGACCTGTACCTGGTCAAGTCCGGGCAATTCCGCCACATTGAAACCAAGCGCCAGGATAATCACATCGGCCGCCATGCAGTGTTCGCTGTCAGGGATGATTTCCACCCGCTGCCGACCATCCTCGTCCCGCTCCCCCATTTTGGTTTTCAGCAGGTCGATGGTCAGCTGACCATCAGTGGTCGGTTCAATCTTGTTTGGAACCGTATTGAAACAGAATTCCACCCCCTCCTCGACCGCATTGACATACTCCTTGCGGCTACCCGGCATGTTGAGTTCATCGCGCCGGTAGAGGCAGATCACGCTACGGGCACCATCGCGCATGGCTGTGCGCAGACAGTCCATGGCCGTGTCGCCGCCGCCGATCACGACCACCCGTTTTTCGCGAACATCGTACTTTTTGTCGCGATGCTGGCCGAACAGTTGGCGCTGTTTTTCCGTGAGGTATTCCATGGCGAGACAAACATGCTCCTGCTCTTCGCCTTCGAGCCCCGCCCTGCGGCCGTGGGTGGCGCCGATGCCGAGGAAGACCGCATCGAATCTTTCAGTCAGTTCATCCAGGCTGAAATCCTTGCCGATCTCCTGTTCCAGGTGCAGGGTCAAACCAGCGTTGCGCATAATTGAAAAGCGCCGCTCAACAATCGCTTTGTCCAGCTTGAAACCGGGGATACCGTAGGTGAGCAAGCCGCCGGGGTGTTCGGCTCGTTCGTACATCTCCACCCCAATGCCGGCGCGCAGGAGAAAATGGGCGCAGGACATGCCGGCCGGACCGGAACCGACCACGGCAACTTTCTGCTCGTGCCGGATGCCGGGGAAGGGTAGCTCCAGACCGGCATCAAAGGCCAGGTCGGTGATTGAGGCTTCGACTGCGCCGATGGTGATGGCACCATAACCATCATCCAGGGTGCAGGCTCCTTCGCAGAGCCGTCCTTGCGGACAGATGCGGCCGAGGATCTCTGGAAAGGGAGAACTTTCATTCGAGAGTTGAAAAGCGCGTTCCAGGTCGCGGTCGGAGATCGCTTCTAGCCACTGGGGAATATGGTTCTGCAGTGGGCAGCCGATGGTGGTGCAAAAGGGATCGCCGCACTGCACGCAGCGTTCGGCTTGCTTACGGACCTGGCGGTTGTTGAAAAACTGGTAAATCTCGTCAAAGCTGCGCAGCCGTTCGTTGACTTCGTACTTTTCCGGATCGTGGCGATTGGTTTCCACAAAATTCTGCATGTAGCGTCTCCGAAGGGAAAGAGCTTCACGCCAGCTGTGGCGTTGCGGTCAATTTTTGTCTCCTCGACGTAGCGCTGCTACGCCTGTGGGACAAAAACTGACCGCGCCTTGCATCTGACGCAAATCTCTTCCCCGTTGAGGGTAGAGGTTTTATTTTAATTCAAAACCTGTTCACAGGTTCTTGTTGTTCAAAACCTATGATCAATCTCCTTCTTTTGGATTCAACGGTGCTTTCATATCCTTCGGTGTCACCATCCAGAAGTAGGCTAGCTCTTCGCGGAAATTATCGAGAACCCGCCTCGCCTTCGGGCTGCGGGTGCGGTTGTGGTAACTGACGAGGATTTTTTTCAGGTAGAGTTTGCCCTCGTTGTCGTCATCCACATCGATCCGCCGGGCTTCGACCAGCTCCTGGTTGAGGCGGTCGATGAACTTCTTGTCTCTATCGTAAACGAAAGCCGCACCGCCGGTCATCCCGGCACCGAAGTTTATGCCGGTTTCGCCGATCACCACCACGGTGCCGCCGGTCATGTATTCACAGGCATGGTCTCCGGCCCCTTCCACCACCGCCAAGGCGCCTGAGTTGCGCACTGCGAAGCGCTCGCCGGCGGTACCAGAGACGAATAGTTTGCCGCCGGTCGCTCCGTAGAGGCAGGTGTTGCCGACCGCCGAAGCTCCTTCCTGGTAGATTTTCGGCGTGATGATAATTCGCCCTGCATGCATCCCTTTGCCGACATAGTCGTTTGCCACCCCGGTGAGGAAGATATTTACCCCATTGGCGAGGAAGGCCCCAAGGGACTGTCCGGCCACGCCAGTCAGTTTGATGGCGATTGCCTCTTTCGGCAAGCCTACGTCACCGTAGTACTTGGCGATTTCGCCGCTGATCAGCGTGCCGAAGCTACGGTTGGTGTTGATTATGTCCCGTTCGAGGACGATTAGTTCTTTGGGGTTCTTGATCACTGGAAGGAGCTCTTCAAGAACCTTCTTCTCAAAGGCATTGTCATCGAAAGGTGGATTCGGTTTCTGTTTGGTGTTGGTGCCATCAATTTTCTGCAGCATGCTCGAGAAATTGAACTTCTGCATCAGTGGGGCCTCAACCGGCTTGAGCAGGTCAGTACGGCCGATGATCTCATCAAGGCTGCGGAAACCGAGCTCAGCGAGAATTTCGCGAACATCTTCTGCGACATTCTGTAGGTAGCTGACCACTTTTTGCACGGTGCCGACATAGTGCGCGCGCAGGCTCTCTTCCTGGGTGGCGATGCCGACGGTGCAGCGGTTGAGGTGGCAAACGCGCAGGATCTTACAGCCGAGGATAACGAGCAGCGGAGTACCGAAGCCGAAGACTTCGGAACCCATAATCGCCGCCTTGATCACGTCGCAGCCGATCTTCAGGCCGCCGTCGGTCTGCAGGGTGACCAGTTCGCGCAGGTCGTTCGCTTTCAAGCTTAGGTGCGCTTCGGACAGGCCCAGCTCCCAGGGATTGCCGGCCGACTTGATTGAGCTAAAAGGGGCCGCACCGGTACCGCCGTCGCCACCGGAAATGATGATTTTGTCGGCATAGGCTTTGGCGACTCCGGCAGCGATGGTGCCGACTCCTTCTGAGGAGACCAGTTTGACGCTGATGATTGCGTCGGGATTGATTTGCTTGAGGTCGAAGATCAGCTGGGCCAGGTCCTCGATCGAGTAGATGTCGTGGTGCGGCGGCGGTGATATCAGCGTTACGCCGGGGACGGTAAAGCGCAGGGTGGCGATCAGCTGGGTAACCTTCTCGCCTGGTAGTTGGCCGCCTTCGCCCGGTTTGGCGCCCTGGGCAATTTTGATCTGAATCTCATCTGCGCTGCGCAAGTAGCCGGGGGTGACGCCGAAACGCCCTGAGGCAATCTGCTTGATTTTGCTATTCTTCAGGGACTTGAAGCGTGCAGCATCCTCCCCCCCTTCACCGCAGTTGGAGGAACCGCCAATCAGGTTCATTGCCTCGGCGAGGGCCTCATGGGCCTCAGGCGAGAGGGCACCGAGAGACATTGCCGCAGAATCAAAGCGGCGGGTGATCTCCTCAATCGGCTCGACCTCATTGAGCGGGATCGGTTGGTTCGGGCTGTCGAACTCCAGGGCGTCGCGGATGAACTTGTAGCCGCGGTTTTCGAGAAGGTCACGAAATTTCAGATACTCTTTGCGGCTGGGTTTTTCTGCGAAGCGGTGCATCTGGGTAACAACTTTCGAGTTGAAGTCGTGGTACTCGAAGCCGGGATTGTCTCGGTAGAAACCGCCGATCTCCAACGGGTAGATCGGGGTCATGTAGTTTTCGACAAACACCTTGCGGTGGATTTTCTCGATCCGTTCTTCAAGATCGGCATAGCCGAGCCCCGGCAGCAGCGCCGGCGAGCCCTTGAAGCAGTCTTCAACCAGCTCTTCGCCTAAACCGATTGCATCGAACAGCGCCGCGTTGCGATAGCTGGAGACAGTGCTGATCCCCATCTTTGACATCACCTTGAGGATCCCCTTGGTCAGGGCATCGTAGATATTCTTCAGTGCTTGGCGGATATCCTTGTGCTGTGCACCCTGTTTTTCGCCCAGTTCCAAGCCGGTGGCATAGAGCAGCCACGGGTAGATGGCGACTGCTCCATAGCCGATCAGGAGGCTGGCTGAATGGGGTTCGAGCACTTCGGCAGTGCAGGCAACGATGGTCACATGGTGGCGCAGTTTAGCTTTGAGCAGCTGCTGGTTGATGTAACCCACGGCCATCGCCATCGGGATTAACTTCAGCTCCTTGGAGAGGCTGCGGTCGTCAAGGATAACGATACCGACATCATATTCCCGAACGGCGCAGACCACCTGCTCGCCGAGTGCTTCAAGTGAGCCCTGCAGGTTGCTGGTGAAGCAGGTGCTGAAAGTTGCGTGCTTGTAGCAGGCTTCGAAACGAGGCATGTCCGGATCGCCAAAGGAGAGCAGTGCCTCGAAGATGTCGTAGGAGAGGATCGGCGAAATACTCTTCAGGCGTTTGGCGCGTTCCTTGGTTTCGATCAGCGGGTTGCCGATGCTGCCGAGGCCGATGGTGGTCGACATCACCGCTTTTTCCCGCAAGGGATCGATCGGCGGATTGGTCACCTGGGCGAACTTCTGCTTGAAGTAGTCGCAGAAGTTGCGCTGATGCTCGGAGAAGGCCGCCAGCGGACAGTCGTCCCCCATGGAGCCGACCGGTTCCTTCCCATCGATCATCATCGGCCGGATCACCAGGTCGACCACTTCACTGGTGATGTTGTGGTAGCGCTGCAGGTTGACCAGATCGGGGTAGCGGTAGTCCGAAAGCACTTCAAACTGGCGCTCGATGAACTCCTGCAGGTAGTAGGTGTGGTCGGTCAGCCATTGATTATAGGGTTGCGAGTTCATCATGTAGCGATCGATATCCCGGGTGTAGAACACCTGTCCCTGGACCAGATCGGCCGCAATCATCTCCCCGCTCTGCAGCCGGCCGCGTTCACGGATTTTTTCCGGCGGTGTGCCGAGGACGCCGTACTCGCTGGTGATCAGCAGGTGATCATCGGTGGTGATCACGTACTTGGCCGGGCGCAGGCCGTTGCGGTCGAGCACACAGCCAATGTAGCGGCCGTTGGTCAGGCTGACCGCCGCCGGACCGTCCCAGGGCTCATAGGCCGCGGATGTGTATTCGTAGAAGGCGCGTAGCTTGGCCGGCATGTTGGCGACGTTATGGCGCGCCGGCGGGATCAGCGAACGGATCGCCTTGAAGAAATCCATGCCGTTGGCAAGCATGAACTCGACCATGTTGTCGAGGTTAGCGCTGTCGCTGACCCCTTCCTCCAGCAAGGGCAGAATCCGTTGCAACTCCTCGCGCGAAAAAACCGGGCTCTGCGCTTCGGTGAATTTGTTGAGTGCTTTGAAACGGTTACCCTTGATCGAGTTGATCTCACCGTTATGGGCGATTACCCGTAACGGCTGGGCCAGCTTCCACTGCGGAAGGGTGTTGGTCGAGAAGCGCTGGTGGAACATGGCGAAGGAGATTTCGAAATCCTCCGACTGCAGGTCGGGAAACAGCTTCTCGATGTAGGTCGGCATCACCAAGCCCTTGTACGAGACCAGGGTGCGTGAAAAGCTGGCGATATAAAAGGCCGGTTCATCATCGAGCAGGTGTTCGACCTCCTTGCGGGTCAAATAAACCAAGGCATCGAAACGGCGGGTGGCGATCAGTGCCGCCGGAACCACAAACACCTGGACGATCTTCGGTAGCTTTTTCAGGGCGTATTCGCCCAGAGCATCTGTGTTAAGTGGTACCTCGCGGACCAGCAGGATGTCCAGGTCGTTCATTTCGCAGCGCTGCCGGAACAGTTTCAACTGGCGTTCTTCGTCGTTTAAGAACAGGGTCGCTATAGCAAACTGGTTGGGCAGGGAGATCCCATGCTCTTCAGCCATTTTGCGCATAAAACGGGTCGGCATAGAACAGAGTAGGCCGCTGCCGTCGCCGGTTTTACCATCGGCGGCAATGGCCCCGCGATGCATCATCCGACTCAATGCTTTGATCGCATCCTGTAGTAACCGGTGACTCGGCTGGTTGCGGATATGTGCCAGCAGGCCAAAGCCGCAGTTATCTTTAAACTGTTCAGCAAGGTTCATGGAAATGTCCTCTTGATTGTGCATTGCAAGCGATATGGTTGTTCCAGGTAAGGGCTGAGACGCTACCTAGATTTAACGAAAAATAGCAAAAGTGCCTACAAAGTATACATGTTTTTTCTTTGCCCAGGCTAGCCTGGACAAAGAAAAAAGGGGTGAATCTCGAAGATTCACCCCTTGTGGTGTTTCGTTACAAATTGCGATACTTAAGTTTAGCGTGGCCGATCCTTTTTCTCCGGTTTTTTTGGTGGGAGAGGATCTTCCTCTTCCTGCTGTTGCAGGGGCCGGGCCAGCCAACTGGCCAGAGCCCCGGTGGCGCAGAAGATCAAACCAAGGGCAAGGGCCGCATCGAGATCGGAGATCTGTCTCAGACAGGTGGGGGGGTGTCGCGCTGCGGCCTGGCTGATCAGAATGATCAGGATTGAGATCAGCGACAGGCTGGCGGTGTTTTTTTGCATTGTTCGGCTCCCAATTCCTGCATGTTGTTATTGACTTTCAATCGCGGGGGTCTTTTTCATGGATTTAAAAAGACCATAATCAAGATTTATGCCGACTAATTCTTCCGAGGTAAGTATGCGAATTCATATCATGCAGTTCGATGAACGGGTCGGCTTGGGAATATTTGCCGGTTGGTTGGCCGAGCTGGGAGGCGAAACAACCGTTTGGCGTTGCGACCGCCAGGAGTTTCCGCCAGCCAATACCTTGGAGCCGCTGGTCCTGCTTGGTGGCTATATGGGGGTGAACGATCGCGAGCAGTTGGATTATCTGCAGTATGCCGCAGACTGGCTTGGCCCCGAGGTGGAGAGAGGGCGTCCTTTGCTGGCTATCTGTCTCGGAAGTCAGTTGTTGGCCCACAGTTTAGGGGGCAGGGTGCGCAGCCAATCGCGGCAGGAAAAAGGCCTCTGCGAGATTATGCTGACGGCTGCAGGTCAGGCTGACCAGCTGTTTGCAGGCCTGCCGAACCCGTTTATCAGTTTTGAATGGCATAACGACAGTTTCGAACTGCCCGCCGGCTGTCTGCACCTGGGCCTAACTGAGGTTTGTCCCAATCAGGCATTTCGCTATCGCAACGCCTGGGGACTGCAGTTTCATCCCGAAGTGGATGCACAGATCGTCGCCGACTGGTGTCAGCGGACCGGAGCTGGAGTTCAGCCGCTGGAGAAATTTTTAGCCAAACAGCAGGCATATTTTTCCCATTCAAAGCGCCTGCTGGAAAATTTTCTTTCCCTGGGCGAAGGGTTAACGAGCTGTGTCGGGGTAACAAAAAGCCCACTTACTGGATGATCCAGAAGTGGGCTTTTTGCGGGTTCTATAACAAAGGAGGATGAAAATGGCTTAGACCTGCCTGCCACAACAGGCCCTTACTAAAAGTAACGATACTGAAAACCAATTTCAATTGCAAGTAAAAAAATCACATTTTATTCCGATTTTATAAATTCTTCCTTCGATAATTTTTTCGAGCCCGGCCAGAACGAAAATGGCTGAAGATATCCAGCGTTGATTTTTCTCCAGAAGTGTTTTTGACAGCACTTTTTCGGCTGCTATACTCATTAAATATATTCACCTTTTTTGCCGTTGTTTGTCGGCAGCAGAGCGAGACAAGGAGGAGAAAAATGTTAAAGCGAATTCTGTTATGTGGCGTGGTAGTGATGTTTATTTGCTGTCCTGTCTGGGCCGAAGAAGGGCTGTTGAAGCAGAGTCAGACGATGTTCGAGCCGATTCCGCAGCAACCGTTGGCGCTCGAAGGTAACCCGCTGACCGCAGAAAAAATTGCCTTGGGAAAAATGCTCTATTTCGATCCACGACTTTCCGCCTCGCAGTTAATCAGCTGCCAGACCTGCCATAATGTCGGCTTGGCGGGAGTCGATCTGCAGGAGACCTCGGTCGGCCACGGCTGGCAGAAGGGGCCGCGCAATGCGCCAACGGTGCATAATGCTGTTTTTAACCTGGCGCAATTCTGGGACGGTCGCGCCAAAGACCTGGCCGAACAGGCCAAAGGACCGGTGCAGGCTTCAGTGGAGATGAACAATACTCCAGAGCAGGTGCTGCTAACCCTGAACAGTATACACGGCTATGTGCAACTGTTCGAAGCCGCCTTCCCCCAGGCGAAACCAGCTGTCAGCTTCGACAATATGGCCAAAGCGATCGAGGCCTTCGAGGCGACCCTGATCACCCCCAACTCCCCCTTTGATAATTATCTCCGTGGTGACGAAGCGGCATTAACCGCTGCGCAGAAACAGGGGCTGAAGCTGTATGTCGATAAAGGCTGTGCCAGCTGTCACAGCGGTGTCAACCTGGGTGGTCAGGGCTACTATCCGTTCGGCGTGGTAGCAGTTCCCGATAGCAAAGTGCGCCCTGAAGCTGATCTCGGCCGCTTCCAGGTCTCAAATACCGCGAGCGACAAATATGTCTTCCGTGCCCCGGCGCTGCGCAATGTGGCTTTAACCCAGCCCTATTTCCATTCCGGTAAAGTCTGGAGTCTACAAGCAGCGGTCGCCATTATGGGTTCTTCTCAACTCGGGATCGAACTGACCAAGGAAGAAAGCCAGCAGATCGCGGCTTTCCTGGAAAGCCTGAACGGGGAGATGCCGGAAGTTGTCCATCCGATCCTGCCGCCGAGCACCGATGAGACCCCGAAGCCGGTTCTGACGACTAAGGTGGCAGCTGGCGGTCATTAGTTGCTGGGGGCAACTCAATGCGCTCATTTTGAAAACTGGGAATTTACCAAGTATTACCCCTGGGACTCCCACTGAAGAAGAGGGGGGAAGCCCAACCTGGCCTCACCAGGTTGGGCTTTCTTCAATTGTTGCAGTCATGCAGACCTGACCTGATAGGCATGGTAAGAAAGTTCAATCCTGGCTATAGGACTCTCACCACCTGTCTCAAATCGTTTACTTCTCAAAAATCCTTACGATTTAAGCGAAAGAAATAGCCACAGCTTGACCTTTCATAAATCTCTGGTACTGGTTTTATTCAGGTAAAAGCCTTGTATCGTTAATGGTTACAGGTATGGATTGGTGCTAAAGGGCCGACAAAGTGTACCCTGCCGGGTTTATTTAGTTCATCGATCAAAATTGACCAAGAAGGAGCGACTAAATGGCCACTAAAGTTGATTTCTCCAATGAAGAGTGGGAACTATTGCGGGAGGCACCGCATTCCGTGGCCATTGCAGTGGCCGTTGCCGGCGCTAGCGGGATATTCGGCAGTTTGAAGGAAGCCATGGCAACCGCCGGGGCGATGGTAGAGGCATTGCAAGGTGAAAATACCCTCCTGCGGGAGCTCTGCACACGGGAGGAGATAAAGGCTGCCCAGGGGGGCTTGCGTAGCGGCATAAAAATGACCGACATCGAAACGTTGCGCGAACACCTCAAGGCTGATGCGGTCCAAAAAGCGGAGGCCGCCACCAGTTTGCTTGATCAGAAGGGCTTTGCTGAAGACTCTTCCGCCTACAGGGCTTTCCTGATGGCAACCGGCGATAGGGTAGCCAAGGCCGCAAAAGAAGGCGGCTTTCTTGGTTTCGGCGGTGAAAGGGTCAGCGAAAATGAGCGTGCGGTACTGGCAGCACTGGGTGCCGCTTTGGGTGGGGAATCAGCGATTTGAAAGTGACCAGACCTGTCAATGTCTGTCAATTCAGATTTGAGCTATTGCTGCTTTTGGCTATTCTTGCTCGCCATTTCCAATTCTATTTTGTGTCTTCCTGGATGACTTGGCCTGGACTTATGAAGGAGCGGCCCTGATTTCCTACCATCAGTGACTCGATAATTGGAACGTTCACCGGCTTGGACGCAGTCCAGCGGATAATGAAGTTCGCTCCCAGTCCACCCTCCTTGTTCCGGTCAGATAAGTAGAGATATACCGTTTCCAGGGGCGCCAGGCTGGTCGGCTGAGAATAAAATTTCTTTATGAGGATGCCCTTGGTGTCGTAGTAATCGGCGGAGGTGATCTGGATTGTATTGTGCATATCCGTATTCCTGATGGTCACAACATTAGTCAGGTAGAGGGGGACCTCCTTCGCCGCCACCAGAATATTTGAATAAACCGGAGCGTAAATTGTTTGCCCATTAGAGAGGGCAACTTCCGAGGCAGCAAACACTCCTCCTGGAGCGCCGGCAAGCATAGCCAGCAAA
>CAMYNC010000032.1 GCA_947259685.1 uncultured Desulfuromonadales bacterium
TGTGCGTTTCAATTGCCCTGGTAACTTTCTAGAGCGGGTTGAGGAGATTGGTCATCTGCCGCTGCCGCCCTATATTAAGCGGCCGGATGTTGCAGAGGACCGTTCCCGTTACCAGACGGTGTTTGCTCGTGAAAGCGGCGCTGTGGCAGCGCCGACTGCTGGGCTGCATTTTACCGATGGAATCCTTCAGCAACTGCGTGATAAAGGGGTGCAGATTCAGCCCCTGACTCTGCATGTTGGGCTTGGGACTTTCTTGCCGGTGCGGGTAGCGGATGTCCGCGAGCATCGCATGCATGCTGAGCTCTACAGCATTCCCCAGCAGACAGCGGATGCTGTCAATCTGGCTAAGCAGCAGGCGCGCCGGGTGTTTGCCTTGGGGACAACCAGTAGCCGAGCCTTAGAGACGGCGGCGACTGAAGATGGCTTATTGGCGGCCGGCTGCGGGGAGAGCGAGATCTTTATCTATCCCGGCTATCGCTTCAAGCTGGTCGATGCCTTGATTACCAACTTTCATCTGCCTAAGTCGACCCTGCTGATGCTGGTATCGGCGTTTGCCGGGCGAGAGTTTATTTTATCTGCCTATCAGCGGGCGGTTGCAGAGCGGTTCCGGTTTTTCAGTTACGGTGACTGCATGTTGATTTTGTAAGGCAGGACGAATTGTCTCAGTTTAAATACGCTCTTTTAGATAAGGACGCCGATTCCCAGGCCAGACGTGGGCGGATTACTACTCGTCGTGGGGTTATCGAAACTCCAGTGTTCATGCCGGTCGGGACCCAGGGCACGGTTAAAGGGATGTTGCCTGAAGCGCTCAAGGAGATAGGCGCGCAGATCATCCTTGGCAACACTTACCACCTCTATTTGCGGCCCGGACACAAGTTGATTCAGCACCTGGGTGGATTGCATAAATTCATGCAGTGGGATCGGCCGATTCTGACCGACAGCGGCGGGTTTCAGGTTTTCAGTCTTGGGAATATGCGTAAAATTTCTGAGGAGGGAGCGGCATTTCAATCGCACCTGGATGGTAGCAAACATTTGCTGACGCCGGAATTGTCGATCGATATTCAACTGGCGCTCGATTCCGATATCGTCATGGTGTTCGATGAATGCATTCCGCACCCGGCTGAGCGCAGCTACATTGTTGATTCAACCAACCGCTCGGCTCGTTGGGCAAAACGTTGCCGCCAGGTCTTGCCGGCCGGTTCCGATGCCGCACTGTTCGGTATTGTCCAGGGTGGGATGGAGTTGGATCTGCGCAGGCAAAGTGCCGAGCAGCTCATGGAGATCGGCTTTGAAGGCTATGCGCTTGGTGGTTTGTCGGTCGGCGAAGAAACCTCGCTGATGTATGACATGATGGAGCACAGCCTGCCGCTGCTGCCGGAAGATCATCCCCGCTACGTGATGGGCGTGGGAACCCCGGAAAATCTGCTCGAGGGGATTGCCCGTGGTTGTGATATGTTCGACTGCGTGATGCCGACCCGCAATGCCCGCAACGGTGTAATGTTTACCAGCTTCGGTAAAATCAGCATCAAGCAGGCACGTTACCGGGAAGATGCTGAACCGATCGATCCGCAGTGTCAGTGTTATGTCTGTCGTAACTACAGCCGTGCTTATTTGCGGCACCTGTATATGAGCGGAGAAATCCTGGCATCGGTACTTAACACGCAGCACAATCTTTATTATTATCAACAGCTCATGGCTGGTGCCCGTCAGGCCCTCGAAACAGGGTGTTTCAGCGAGTACCGGAGAGAATTTTATCGTCAGCGGGAAACCACGAATTCTTAAGAGTTCATTTGTCATACGCCGACTTGAGCGTATGAAACACTTATCAAGGAGGAAGATCAGATGGTATCAGAAGCATATGCAATGGCTGGTAACGCGGCAGGAGGACAGCAGGGCGGTGGTTATGAAGGGATCATCATGCTGGTGGCGATGTTTGCCATCTTCTACTTTCTACTCATCCGGCCACAGCAAAAACGTGCCAAGCAGCACCGTGAACTGGTCGCAGCCCTGGCTGTCGGTGATCAGGTTGTCACAGCCGGCGGGATTCACGGCAAGGTAACTGCGGTCGAAGAGACCACCATCGGTGTCGAGGTGGCGACCGGCGTCAAAATGAAGATGAACCGCTCGGCGATTACTGAAGTTAAGAATAAAGGCTAAGCGGTCTTCATAAATTATTGGCAGGCTCTATTTGTTTGCCTCAAACGGCCCGCAAGGGCCTGCTGTTGAATGCCCAAAGGGAGATACGACGCAGATGTCCAATAGTATCAAATTACGGGGTGCCCTGGTTCTGTCTTGCCTGGTCCTGGCACTCTTTTCTCTGGCACCGACTCTGATGCGCGACAGTTTGCCGCAATGGTGGCTCGATACTGTCGATCCGATCCACCTCGGTCTTGATCTGCAGGGGGGCATGCACCTGGTCCTGGGGGTCGATGTTGACAAGGCGGTCGAAAGTCGTCTCGATACCATTATCGATCAGACCGAAAGCCAGTTACGTGAGAAGGATATTATCTTTAAACGACTGGAGCGGCGGCAGGGCGATCGGCTGGCCGTTGTGGTTTACGATGACGCAGAGGGAACCAAGGTCGATGCATTGATGACCGAAACCTTTCCTTCGCTTGAAGGGGAAACCATTCCGGCCGCTGGCGGTTACATCGAAAAACAGTTCCGGTTGAGCGATTCGGAAATCGAAAGCATTAAGGATTATGCGGTTCGCCAGGCGCTGGAAACCATGCGTAACCGGGTTGACCAGTTTGGTGTCAGCGAACCGACTCTGCAGCGTCAGAGCGGCAACCGGATTCTCATCCAGCTGCCCGGCGTCAAAGATCCCGATCGGGCCATCTCCCTGCTCGGTAAGACCGCGCGGCTCGAATTCAAAATGGTCGCCGAACAGGCCAATGTGCAGGATGCCATTGCCGGCAATCTGCCTGAGGGTACCCAGTTGCTGTATGAGCGCAATGTCAATCGCAGCACTGGTGTCGCCACCGAAACCCCACTGGTGGTTTACGATAAGACGGTCATGACTGGTGACCTGCTTTCCGACGCCAACGTGCGGATTGATACCCGGTTTAACGAGCCTTATGTTTCGATCGATTTCAACTCGGTCGGTGCCAAACGCTTTGATCAGATCACTGCGGCCAATGTCGGTAAGCGGATGGCGATTGTGTTGGATGACACCGTCTATTCAGCACCGGTGATTCGCGAACGGATTTCTGGCGGCAGTGCCCAGGTCTCCGGGGCCTTCACTTCGCAGGAGGCAACCGATCTGGCGATCGTGCTGCGGGCCGGTTCGCTGCCGGCTCCAGTTAAGATCCTCGAAAACCGCACCGTTGGACCCTCCTTAGGTCAGGATTCGATCGATAAGGGGATCAAGTCGATTCTGGTTGGTGGGGTTCTGGTGGTCATCGCCATGGTCATCTACTATCAGCTCTCCGGTGTGGTTGCGGTGGTTGCCCTGCTACTTAACCTGTTCTTTATCAGTGCCATGCTATCGTTGTTCGGGGCGACTCTGACCCTGCCCGGCTTGGCCGGTATCGTACTGACTGTAGGTATGGCGGTCGATGCCAACGTGCTGATCTTTGAACGGGTTCGCGAAGAGTTGCGACTGGGGAAGGCGCCTAAGGTGGCCTTGCAGTCCGGCTACGAAAAAGCCTTCTGGACGATCATCGATGCCAATGTTACTACCCTGTTGGCAGCGTTGGTGCTGTTTCAATTCGGCACCGGTCCGGTGCGTGGCTTTGCTGTCACCCTGTCGATCGGGATTCTCGCTTCCTTGTTCACCGCGATGTTTGTTTCGCGGCTGGAGTTTGACTTTTTCCTGACGGGCCGCAGTATCAAGCGGCTGAGTATATAAGGAGGCTGACGGCATGCAGCTGATCAAGCCGGATACAAACTTCGATTTTGTCAATAAGCGCAAGCTGGCGCTGATTTTTTCCGCTGTGCTGATTTTGATCGGCCTGGCCTCTTTGGCGGTCCATGGTGGGCCGAATTACGGCATCGACTTCGCTGGCGGAACCCTAGTACAGGTGAAATTTTCTGCCGATACCGATGCCGTTCAAATTAAACAGGCCCTGGGTACTCTGGACCTCGGCAGCCCGGTGGTGCAGAATTTTGGTGACGGGCAGAATGAGTTTCTGATCCGGGTGGAAAAGTCGTCCGGCGAACTGCAGGGGCTTTCTGCGCAAATGTTGCAGGTCTTGGAAGAGGAATATGAGCAGGGCAATGTCGAAATCCGCCGGGTTGAGATGGTTGGCCCTCAGGTTGGCAAGGATCTGCGTAGCAAGGGGCTGAAGGCGATCTTCTACGCGATGCTCGGCATCCTGGTTTACATCTCCTGGCGATTCGAATTCCGCTTTGCAGTGGGGGCGATTGTTGCGCTGGCGCATGACGTGCTGATCACTCTTGGGATGTTCAGTATTTTCGGCAAGGAAATTGATCTACCGATCATTGCCGCATTTCTGGCGATCATCGGTTACTCGTTAAACGATACTATTATCGTCTACGATCGGATTCGTGAGAACCTGGGTAAGCATCACAAAGAGAGTTTCCCGTTTGTTGTGAATCGGAGTGTCAACGAAACCCTCTCACGGACGATGTTGACCTCGGGGACCACCCTGCTGGTGGTTATGGCCCTGTTTGTGCTCGGTGGTGGGGTGATTCATAACTTTGCTTTTGCTATGCTGGTGGGTGTGCTGGTCGGTACCTACTCGTCGATCTTCGTTGCCAGCCCGGTGCTGATCTTCTGGGAAGAACGTAAGGCGGCCAAGGCCAGCTGAGGCTTGAGAAAAGTAACCAAGGAGAAACAATGAAAAAGGAAACCATCCTGCTTATAGTCGTTGTGCTGGTTGTTGGTATTCTGCTCGGGGTCATTTTCACCAACGCCCGGAAGAACACCCAGTCCACCGCCACAGCGACTGCTCCGGCTTCGGCGCCCGCGGTCAATTATCAGCAACAGATCAGTATGCTGGAAGGAATTGTCGCTAAAGAGCCGGGCAATCGCAATGCCTGGGTACAATTGGGGCATAATTTCTTCGATTCTGACCAGCCGATGAAAGCGATCGAAGCTTACGATAAAGCGCTGGCCATCAACGGCAACGATGCCAATGTCCTGACCGATCAGGGCGTCATGTATCGACGACTGGGCTGGTTTGATAAGGCGATCAGTAACTTTGAGACGGCCTATAAGATTAACCCGAGTCATCAGCAGTGTTTGTATAACTTAGGGATTGTCTACCGCTACGATCTTGAAGATTTCCCCAAAGCGATAGCCGCCTGGGAGAAATTTCTGGTCGTGAATCCCAGTGGGCCTGGTTCTGCACAGGTTCGCTCTGAATTGGAGAACCTCAGGAGTCACCCTTCAGTTCAGTAAACACAATAATTGAGTTGTGCAGGCCGGGGGATACCCCGGCCTGATTTTTTTTGCTCCGGATTGCCATGGCCTGCCGACGGATATTTTCCTCCAGATTATGCTGTTCTCTTTTGCTCCTGCTGTTGCTGGCAGGCTGTCTCAACCGTCCTGTCCCGACGGTTGTGCAGGGAGAGCTGCAGGGCGAGCATTTTTGGCAGGGGGAAGTTCGCCTGCGTGGCGATGTGGTGCTCGCCGATACGGCCAGTCTGACCATCGCTCCCGGGACCCAGGTGTTGTTTCTACCCCCGCTTGCCGGTGAAGATAAACTCACTGAACATCCCTATTTCCCCGGCAGCGAACTGATCGTGCGTGGGCAGCTGAGTGCCACCGGTAGTGCCGCGAAACCGATTGTCTTCCGCGCTCTTGAGCAGACCGCTGGCCCCGGCAGTTGGGGCGGGCTGAATATTGAAGATTCGGAGCAGGCGGTCTTCAGTTATTGCCGCTTTCAACAGGCCGACAGTGCCATCCACGCCCGCCGTTCCTGGATCAGTATCGAAAACAGCCAATTCGTAAACAATCTGGTCGGGATCCGCTTTCACGACACCGACATTCTTATCGAAAATAATCTGTTACAACACAATCGTACCGCGATCCGCTTTCATTTCGGCTCACCGGTGATTTGCAATAATGAAATCCGCGATAATCAAAAAGGGCTGTTCATTACCTCGGCTCCCTGGGGATACCGGATCGAGAACAACAGCTTTATCAATAACCATCCTTACCAGGTCAGCCTTGGTGAAGGGGTTATCGAGGCGGTTGAACTGAACAACAATTACTGGAGCGAGGCGGCGGGTGCGCCGCTGGAACAGCGTTTTTATGATGGCCGCTTGGATGACTGGTTAGGGACGATTAATTACCAGCCGGTGCGTGAACAGGCGGCACCTGGAGTTGGCATTCGATGGAGCCGGTGACTCAAAAACTCTGGCAGTTGCGGGCCGAACAACCTTCTCCCGGACGGGTGGCCCATCTGGCTAAGGCGCTTCAGGTCCAGCCGCTGACCGCCCAAGCTTTGCTGCTGCGTGGGATCGATAATCCAGAAGGGGGGCAGGAATTTTTACAGGCTCGCCTGGGGGCACTTCCCGATCCGGATCTGCTGCCCGACATGGGCATTGCCACCGGCCGGCTTGAACAGGCTCTGCAACGCGGCGAAAAAATTGCCGTGCATGGCGATTACGACGTCGATGGTATTACCGCTTGCAGTTTACTGGTTGAAACCCTGCGCAAGCTGGGAGGGCAGGTGGACTATCACATTCCACTGCGGATGAAGGATGGTTACGGGCTCTCGGCCGACGCCATTCGGCAGGCAGGTGATGAAGGGTGTGAATTGATTGTTTCTGTCGATTGTGGTGTCTCTGCCCATGCAGAAGCGGACCTTGCCTCTGAGCTTGGTATCGACCTGATAATCACCGATCATCATCAACCTCCAGAAGAATTGCCGGTCTGTCTCGCGCTGGTCAATCCTCATCTGTCGAACTGTCGCTTTCCGTTCAAGGAACTTTCCGGGGTTGGGGTCGCCTTTTTTCTACTGGTCGGTTTACGCCGACGATTGCGCGAGAATGGGTATTTTTCTCGCCATCCCGAGCCTGATTTGCGGCTGGGTCTTGATCTCGTCGCCCTTGGTACTATTGCCGATATCGTGCCGCTCAATGGCGTCAACCGGATTCTGGTGCGCACCGGCCTGCAACTGCTGGAGCAGAGCTCTCGGGCCGGGGTTGTCGCCCTGAAGAAGGTTGCTGAGGTCAAACAGATCAGCTGCGGGGTGGTCGGATTTCGCCTGGCTCCGCGATTAAATGCCGCCGGCCGGCTGGAAGATGCCGCGCTGGGGGTGAAACTGCTCCTTGGAGAGGATCCGCAAGAGAGCAGAGAGCTTGCCGAATTACTCGATGGGTTCAATCGGGAACGTCAGCAGATTGAACAGCAGACCCTGGAGCAGGCGATTGCCCTGCTAGATGAGCAGGGCGAGGAGGAGCGTTATGCGATCGTCCTGGCCGACGGCCGCTGGCACTCCGGGGTGATCGGGATTGTCGCCAGTCGATTGGTGGAACGCTACCACCGGCCAACGGTTCTGATCTCCCTTGACGGCCAGCAGGGCAAAGCCTCGGCCCGTTCGATCAGCAGCTTTCACCTGTTTCAGGCCTTGCAGCGCTGCGCCGAGCCGCTGCAGGGTTACGGCGGCCATGCCATGGCGGCCGGACTTTCCATCGCTGCAGAGAATATCGATCGCTTCACCGAGCAGTTTGAAGCTGTGGCTAAATCGCAGCTGGAAGAAGCCGACTTGATTGCGCGAGCTGTTCACGATGGTGAAATCGGTTTGGCCGCGCTGACCATGGCTCAGGTTGATGAGCTGGAAAGCCTCAATCCTTTCGGCATGGGCAATCCCCAACCAGCGTTTGTAAGTCGTGGTTGTCGGGTATTCTCGCCCCGAATTCTGGGAGAGAAACACCTGAAGTTCGAGGTAGAACAAAAGGGTTGCCGGGTTGGCTGTATCGCCTTCGGGATGGCCGAGCGTTTTGAGCAACTCTGTGGAGAAATCGATCTGCTTTATCGCCCGGGGATCAATGAATGGCGCGGTCAACGCTCGGTGCAACTACAAATCGCAGACTTTCGCCCATCTCAGCAAAACTCCCCGTAGGACCTCTGCCGTGAGTTGGCCAGCTGACAACTCTTCTGGTTGGCCCATACCGAAACATCTTTTTTAAACGCGATCCGGGACTTTATAGGCTATTGCCACGCTAGCTATATATCCCTCTGGATTTCAACCGGTTCGGCAAATTTTTATTGTTGCTCCGCTGGCAGGGCTATCTTATTCCAGGTATATTCTGTTAGACAAGGAATGCTGTGGAGAGCCAAAAAAGAAACCCCACAAGGAGTATTTAATCTTGAATTTTGAAGCCATCATCGTTGCTCTGATCTGGGGAGCGGTTTCCGGATATCTGCTGCTGCGTGCCTTGCATAGTCTTTTGGCAATCGGTATCTGCCTGCATGGAATGCTGCCCGGCAGCTGGCCACGACTGGCAATCAAGGCCACACCAAGACAGGTCAGGTATGGCATTATTCTGGGTCTGCTGGTTCGGTTCGTCATCTATGCCTTGCTTTGCGGCTATTTACTGAAAGTTGGCGATAGCTTCGTCCGGCGGGAATTCCAATTTGATTATTTGGGGACCAATGGCCTTATATCGGCTGCTATCGCAGGAATTACGGCTGCATTCTTCCTCAGCACCTCCTGGCGCCGGCTCGTTATCACCTGGAAAATGACTCATGAATTCGGCTATGCCGAGAGACGGCAAAAAGATATCTCGATTGAAAAGGGCAGCCAGCGACAAGTGCCACAACGACGATTTAAGGGGAAATGATCTGCAGCCTGAGAAAGGAATTTTGTGCATGGAAACCTTCGAAGCAATTTATCAGCGGCGTGCCATCAAACATTTTGATTCCGAGCACCGTTTGAGCAAAGCTGAAGAGAACCAGCTGCTGAAAGCGGCGATACAAGCCCCGACCAGTTTCAATATTCAGCATTGGCGATTTGTCATTGCCAGAGATCCAGCCTTGCGTCAGCGAATTCGCCAGGAATATGGCAACGATCAGGCCCAGATGACCGACGCCTCGCTGTTGATTATTATGACTGCTGATCTTAAAGCCTGGGAAAAGGAGCCGCAGCGTTACTGGCAGAATGCGCCTGAGGAGGTCGCCGATCTGCTGGTGAACTGGATGGGGCCTTTTCACGAGGGGCGCGAATGGCTGCAGCGCGATGAAGCCCAGCGATCGATCGGCCTGGCGATGCAGACGCTGATGCTGGCCGCCAAAGCTATGGGCTATGATTCCTGCCCGATGATCGGCTTTGATATTGAAAAGGTCGCTGCGCTGATCAATCTTCCCGGTGATTTCGTGATGGGGCCGATGGTTGCTATTGGGAAAAAAGTCAAAGATTCCTGGCCGAAGCCGGGGCAACTGCCGCTTGAAGAGTTGGTGGTGGAAAACTCCTTCTGAGTTTTTACTAAACCAACCTGGGACGAGGAACTTAGCTCCGCTTGCCCATGTCCCGCTGCAGTTGTTCGCGCAAGTGATGTGCGATAGGGCCAACCTGTCCCTGATTAATAGTGAAATCGTCTACTTTGATCACCGGCATGACTTCGAGGGAGGTGGATGTGATAAAAACTTCGTCGGAAAATTTCAGGTCCTGCAGTTTGTATTCACCACAGATCACCCGCAAGTTAAGCTTCTCTTCACATAGCCGCATAATCGTTGCCCGGGTGACACCTTCAAGCAGGCCGGTTGAGGCGGCCGGGGTGAACACCCACTGATCACGGGTCCAGAAGATATTCGATGAGGCACCCTCACAGATCTGCTCTTTGTTGTTGAGCATAATCACTTCAAAAGCACCAGCGGCTTTCGCTTCAAGTTTACCCAGCAGGCTATTGAGATTACTGATCGATTTAATTTTCGGGTTGATCGCTTCCGGGGCATTGCGGCGGGTCTGAGCGACCCGCAATTCAATGCCTTGTTGGTAGTAGCTGCCGTCGAATCCTTGAAATTCTCGACCAACCACCAGGCAGGTCAGGTCGTTCGACATATTGCGCTGAAAACCGATTTCCCCGCGCCCGCGGGTGATGGTAATGCGGAAATAGGCATCGGTTAATTTATTCCTTTTGCTTAGCTTCAGCAGAATCTGTTCCAGATCCTGTTGACTGTAGGGCAGGGGATAGCGCAGTGCTTCGGCGGATTGTCGTAGGCGTTGATAATGTTGAGAAAACTGATACAGCTGGCCGTCGATAGCACGGAAGCTTTCGAATATCCCATCTCCATACAAAAACCCCTGGTCAAATACCGAGATCATCGCTTGATCGGCATCGACAAATCCACCGTTCAAATAAACAACGCTCATAACCTGATCCTTCATTCCCTGGAGTAGAAACCATGCCAGTTTTCAGCCTGAAACCTGTGCGAATTCATTGTGATAGATCAAATTCTATCCTACTCAGGGCAAAGACGGTAGTCGATGGTAGGCAGCTTGCTGCCCGGGGACTGAAAATTGTTTGCAGAAAATGCGGCGAACGATGTGCAACCAGTTCGGTGTCTGAAGTTTAATTATCCCTCGGTAAGAATCGCTGACAGGGCGATATCCTGAAATTGTTTCCCTTTGCGTATCGCATCGTGCAGGACGCCCTCCTGGCGAAAACCTTGCTTGGCCAGAAATTGTGATGAAGGCTGATCGCCGGAAATATGATAAGCATAGATCCGGTGCAACTCCAGTTGATTAAAAACAAACTTGATGATTTCAGCCAATGCCTCAGTTCCATAGCCTTGCCGTTGCCAGGGGGTTCCAATCCAGAATTCCAGTTCCGCATTGGCATGCTTTCTGTCGATTTTTCGCAAGGCAAAGGAGCCGATCAGCTGTTTGGTTTCCAGAAGATTTACGGCAAAGTGAACCGCCTGACCAGTACGATACAAATGAGGCAAGCCGGCAATCCAGGTCTTGGCCGCTGTGATCGAATAGGGGTGGGGAATTGAAATCGTAGTGGCCGCGATTTCAGGAACTCCGGCCAGTTGTGAAACCGCTTCGGCATCGTCGGCGACAAAAGGGCGCAGCCGCAGATTTTTGGTTTGTAATGAAGGTTGATAGCGCATGTTTGGGTTTCCTTTTCATTTGATTTGATTTTGCAGTTTTATAGAGTAGTTTACCGCATATGAAAAGCTAAAATCCGTGGAAGACCGATTTTGCCGGTTGCAAGTTATAACCTCCTGCTCTAATTTACGGCCGTAGTGGTTGAAGTAAAAATCTCAATCTAGACTTTGAGGATTTATCTGAAAAAACTTATCCAGCTGATGTGGAAGGCTGCAGATCTGCTTCAGCAGCCCCTTCATTGTCTGAATTTCTGGAGAGAAAATGACGGCTCATGCCACTCAACAGCAACCGGAAGCCTTTATCCCATTTCGTCGAAGCGAGCTGATTGAACTCTGTCTGGCTGACCAGCAACTGGATCATCAGTCGAGTACCCAGTTCAAAGATTTTTGTCAGATTCTTGCAGCCTTCTATCATTTTCGTGCTCATTCTCTGCTTGAAGAGCTCAAAGACCTCTACGCTCCTTTTAATCCGGATGCCGATACCAGGCAACTTGCTGATCCGTCCGTTCTGCAATTGCAGGAAGCGGCTCAAGGGCTTAGCGAGGGTTTTGGCCGCCTGCTGGAAAAGGCCAACTATCTTCCTTTAACCCAACAGGAGCTTGAGCAGTCTTTCCTGTCGGTTTCACTGATCCCTCTGCAGACCAAGGTCGATTTCGACGATTTTGATCAGGTGTTATTTTATTCGCGGGGAGTCGGGAAGAAAACGGTCAGCATTAAGCGCTGGTTAAAAAACAAGGATGTTCTGATCGACAATTTCGAACGGGTGGCTGTGCTGTTGAAGTTTCGTGATTTGTCCCATTTTGAAGCCAAGCAGGAACGGCTTGACGAGCTTGGTTTCGTGCCTGGGAAAATTTATTTCTACCTGTACAAGAATATCCCGCGCAACGACCTGGAGCTGTTGTTCCCCAATGTTGAAGTCAGTATGAATTGGAAAGATCGTCTGATGTTGCTGGTTCCTGCTGTCGGGGCGGCGGTCCCGCTGGTTCTCAAAGTATTGCCCAGTCTTGGCCTGCTGGTGGCGGCAGTGATGTTGGTGACCATGGGACCGGAAATCACCGCAAAGTTCGGTTTTAAAACGGACGGCTCAAGTAGTATCTATCCTTTGCTAGTAGCGGTGCTATCGATTGGTGCGGCGCTGGGCGGGTTTGCCGGTCGGCAATACAGCAAATACAAAAATAAACGGTTGAAGTTTTTGAAAAAGGTCACTGACACTCTGTTTTTTAAGAATCTGGTGACCAATGCCGGCGTGCTCTATAGCCTGACCGACGCCGCCGAAGAAGAGCTCTGCAAGGAAGCGATCCTGGTTTATTATCATTTGCTGACCGCTTCGGAGCCCCTCGATCGTGCTAAGCTTGATCAGAAAATAGAAGCTTGGATGCATGACTATTGCGGGACCAGGATCAATTTCGATATCGATAAAACCCTGCAAAACCTTACGGAATTGCATGCAGAGCTGCCAGGGGAAGCTAAGGGGCTGAAAAAAACCGCTCTGCTGACCCGCCAGGCCGATGGCCGCTTGCAGGTTTTGCCGTTAGCCGAAGCACAGCAGCTGATCGATTATATCTGGGATCATGCTTTTGCCTATGCCAACAATTAAGTTCTGATCTGGGGCCCCCGTTCGGTTGACGGAGCAACCAATTTCAAGCATAGTGTTTGCCAGTTTTCGGTCCATTCAGCATAGGTTTTTCATGCCCAGCAACCATTTTTCTGACCCCAATATCTCCTCCTCAACACTCCAGCA
Organism: uncultured Desulfuromonadales bacterium; assembly: GCA_947259685.1. The sequence goes on from CAMYNC010000032.1 coordinate 12,768, forward strand.
GCTTGCCGAAAGGCCGGTCGGACAGGTTCTGTTGAACGAATCCCTCGCCCGCCACAGCAGCTGGAAAATTGGCGGCCCGGCCGATCTGCTGATCGAGCCGGAAACTTCCCAGCAGGTGGCTGAAGTGGTTCGCTTTGCCTGTCAACAGCAGCTGCCTCTGGTGGTAATCGGCCAAGGGACCAATCTGTTGTTCGATGATAGTGGCGTGCGCGGTATCGTCTTGAAAATTGGATCTCAGCTGGCCGCTATTCAGATTGATGGTCAGCGGATAATTGCTGAAGGTGGAGCCTGGGTACCGCAACTGGCTCGCTTATCGATGCGCGCCGGTTTGAGCGGGCTGGAGCACTGTATCGGTATCCCCGGTACGGTCGGCGGCTTGGTGATGATGAATGGCGGCAGTCAGCGCAAGGGGATCGGTGAGAATATCCTGCGGGTCTGGATTGTCGATGCGACCGGCGTGCAGCAGGTTCTCAGTCAGGCGGATTGCCATTTTTCTTACCGGCATAGTGCCCTGCAGGGAACCGGGGCCGTGGTGGTCAAGGCGGAACTGAAATGTCCACTTGGAGATATCCGGGCTATTCGTCGTGAAATGGTCTGCGATCTGCGCAACCGGCGGCAAAAGTTTCCACGCAAGCAGCCGAATTGCGGCTCGGTCTTTTTAAGTACCTCAGAAATGCACGCCAGTGTTGGACCGCCGGGGAAAATCATTGAGGAGGCCGGCCTCAAAGGAACCCAGATCGGTGGTGCTGAAGTATCGACCCACCATGCCAATTTTATTGTCAATGCCGGCGGGGCGAAATCGGTCGAGGTGTTGGCATTGATTAGCAAAATTCGGCAGACCATTCGTGATCGAATCGGTTTTGACCTCTGCTGTGAAGTGCGCTACGTCAGTCCGCAAGGGCAGATCATGCCGGCCCATATCCAGGCGGACCGGCTTCGCTAACAGCCTGCTCCAGGTTCGATTCCCTTTCTCCCTCCCTCTCCGGATTGAACCGCAGTGCCTTTCTAGCTCGCCTCTTTCGTTTGATAGCGGGCGACATAGGCATATTTGCTCACCTGCCAGAAGCCTGCACCGTCCTGTGGAAATTCACTGACTTCAGCTGCGAATTGAGTTGTTGCGGCTCGGCCATCAGTGGTTTTCTCCGAGATCAGTCTAATAGGCTGTCGAGGAGTTCAAAATCGAAGCGTTTTTCTGCCAGTTGTCTGACTAAGAGGATCTTTTCAGCATCTTCGGCGGTAAGTTTAGCGACATCTTCGTTGATAATCCGATAAAGCTGGCCGGTGGTATGCTGCATGGTGCGGATATAGGGGATATTGCTGGAGTCGAGGATTAATTGGGAAATTTTACTGACCGGGGCAATCCCTGGAATCAATAGCCCGGCGATCTGCGGGCGGTATTCAGGGATCTTGTACATGTTGGCCAGGGTGACCAGCAGCTCGTCGCGGCTGCTGGTGACAATGACGAAGCTGTCCTCGCGGAGCAATTCGGTGACCCGCTGGGTCGACGGTGCCCCGATCTGTAAATGATGAATGATTCGCTGGGCGTCTTCCTGGTTGCCATGGAGCTCCAGGCCAAGGATTGAGGCGATCCGGATCAGGGTGGGGTTGGCCAGCACCGGTTGATAGTTGAAACCGCCGATCAATTCAAAGCGGTCTTTGGCGAAAGCTTTTTCCAAATAGTCGAGGCTGGTCTGGCGTTTCTCCGCAATCAGCTTGTTGGCAAGGATGGCGCGGATTTCGACGTCCTGCTGCTCATAAAGCAAACGGTTCTGCTCGACCGCATCGATGACACTGCCAATTCCACCGCCGGTCACCATCAGCACCGGCGCTTCAAGCAACCGGGCAATCCGTGGGTTGGACAAACCGAGCACCGAGCCGACCCCGGGGTGCCCGGAACCCTCGATGATCAGGAAATCGCACTGTTGTTCAATCGTCTGGCAGGCTTCGACAATCTGCTGCTCCAAATGCTGCTGATCGAGCTTGCCATCGATGTAATCGCGGGTTGAGAAACGTTCGATGATCACCGGGGACATCAGTCGCAGATCGTCCTCCAGTTGGAAAACTTCCGCCATCAGGGCAACATCCGAATCGATGGTGACGCCCCGATGATTGATCGGTTTCGGGCCGATCGGTTTGATAAAGCCGACCCGGCGATATTTTTTCTTAGCCAGGTGCAGCAGAGAGAGACTGGCGGTGGTTTTTCCACAGTTCTGACCGATTGCCGAGATATACAGCTTGCGTGCCATAGTTGTTGCTCCAGATTTGTGCAGCAGAAATAAACAAGTTTGGTGAAGGAAATTTAAGTTTAGCAGAGAGTTTTATTTTGTCAGGAACTGAACCGGCGCGCCGGGAAAAACTTACGATCAGGGGCGCCGAAAATCAGCGACCCTGATCGCTGTTAAGGCAGTTTATAAACCTGCATCCTTGGCAAGTTGTGTCCACAGCGGCAGGCTGCGCTCGATCGTGTCGTCATTCACGCAATAAGCGATCCGGAAGAAGCCGGGGGCACCGAAGCCGGAGCCGGGAACCAGCAGAATTCGATACTTTTGGGCCAGGCGGATAAATTCCATCTCGTCGGCCAGTGGTGATTTCGGGAACAGGTAAAAACCGCCCCCCGGCTTGACCATGCTAAAGCCGAGTTCGCTCAGGTGATTGTACAGCAGATCCCGTTTATGCAGGTAGATGTCACTATCGATACTGATATGCTGCAATCCGGTGACCAGCCGTTGGGCCAAGGCCGGAGCGTTGACAAAACCGAGCACCCGGTTGCAGAAGATCGCCCCTTGCATGAATAGCTGTACCTCCGGCATGGCCGGGCTGGCCGCCAGATAGCCAATCCGTTCGCCGGGCAGGGCCAGATCCTTGGAATGCGAGGTGACAATGAGAGAATTTTCAACGCAGTCAAAAATGCAGGGCACCGGCTCGCCGAAGCTGATTTTTGCGTAAGGCTCATCTGATATGGCGGTGATTTCCGTTCCCAGCTCCTGTTCTTTACGTTTCAGTAGTTCGCCCAGCGCTTTGAGGGTCGCTTCCGGGTAGATCACCCCGGTCGGATTATTCGGTGAATTGATGATAATTGCCCTGGTTTTTGGGGTGATGGCGGCTTCGATCGCGGCCAGATCCGGCTGGAAGCTGTCATCGGTGGGAACCGTCACTGGTACGCCAGCGTGGTTATCGATATAAAACATATACTCGACGAAAAACGGGCTGAGGATAATGACCTCATCAGCCGGGTCGAGCAGGGTTTTCAATACCACATTCAAAGCCGCACCAGCGCCGCAGGTCATCACCACATAAGCGCCGGTGACTGGTTGAGTGCTGTTTTCCGCCAGCACTTCGGCAACTGCAGCGCGGGTGTCATCATAGCCGGCATTGTTCATATAGCGATGCATTCCCGGCTGGGGATTTTCGGCGATCCGTTTGAGTTCAGCATGCAACTCCTTGGGCGGCTCGATGGTCGGATTGCCCAAAGTAAAGTCGAACACCTGGTTGTCGCCAAACTGTTCTCGTAGCGCTGCCCCCTCTTCAAACATTTTTCTGATCCAGGAAGCGCGTTCGATACATTGATTGACTTTTGCTGCAATCGCCATGTTAATTTTCCTTTGGTGATGGGCCGCATTGCCGCGGTCGCCTCTGCTTTTAACCTGAATCAGGTTTAAAATAATTCCGCCGCAGTTTAGCGGTGAGTCTATAAAGGGTCAAGGAGGATTGCATGACAAGCCTGACGGAAAAACAAAAGCCCCGCTTTGTTGGCAGTTTGCTCGGCTGTGCCTTTGGTGATGTGCTTGGCGCCCCTGTCGAGATGCGATCCCATAGGAAAATTTTACATGATTATCCCGACCTGTTGCGCGATTTTCAACCCAGTGAACGAGGTTACGGCTGTTATACCGATGACACCGAAATGACTCTGGCTCTGGCGCGTTCGATACTCCGCACCGGCACGGTCGAGGCGGCCGATTGTTCTTGCGCCTATGCCGAAGCCTTTACGCCCCAGCGAGGCTATGGCCGTAGCGCGGTGCAGGTGCTGACCGCTCTACAGCGGGGAGCGGATTGGCAAAAGACCGGCAGCATGCTTTTCCCTGAGGGATCTTTCGGCAACGGCGCTGCGATGCGGATTGCACCGGTCGGGCTGGTTTACGGTCATCTTGACGCACAGCAGTTAACCGCCAAAGTTAAAGCCGCGGTCAGCATGACCCATATCCACCGCGAGGCGATCGAGACCGCAGTGCTGCAGGCGCGGGCCATCGGCCTGCTGCGGCAAGCAACTCAACCGCCTGACGCTCAGGAGTTTATCGCAGGGCTGATAGACTATCTGCCTGCATCGATTTTGCACGGCAGCTTGCAGCTATTAGCCGAGTTGCTGCGCCAGCGCGGTACCGCAGAAAAGGTGCTTGCTCAGTTCGGCTGTGGTGTGCGAAGTCGCGATTCCTGGCCGCCAGCTCTCTGGGCTGCACTGCGGTATAGTGAGGATCCTGAGGAGGCGATCATCCAGGCGGTAAATCTGGGCGGCGATACCGACACCATCGGCGCGATGACCGGGGTGCTCGTCGGCGCATTACACGGCGAAGGTTGGTTTCCCCCTCGTTGGTACGACCAGCTGGAAAATACTTCCAACGGTCGCGATGAGCTAGTCACAGTCGCTGAACAACTGGTCGATATTCCAGCCATCTGAACCTATGTTTGACAGCGCTTAAAAGCCGGTTGGTGAATTGCTTTTTGACCTGGATTAGGCTACATTCCAGCATTCAAATCTGTGCCGGAGAAAGAAATACTATGGCGACCAAGGACCTGAAAAAATTACGTAACCAGATCGATTCCATCGATAATCAGATTCTCGATCTGCTTAATCAGCGGGCCAAAGTGGTCATTGCTGTCGGTAAGGCGAAAGAGAAAGGGGATGGGCCCTTTTATGTGCCAAGCCGCGAAAAAGCTATTTACGAACGGCTGTCGGCGGAAAATCCTGGGCCTTTTCCGAACGAAGCGGTCACCAAGGTGTTCCGCGAAATCATTTCCGCCTCGCTGAATATGGAATTGCCGATGCAGGTGGCGTTTCTTGGCCCCCAAGCGACATTTACTCACATGGCGGCGATGCAGCAGTTCGGCCTGTCGGCCCAGCTGGTGCCATTAAAGAGCATCCCCTCAGTGTTTGAGGAGGTCGAGCGCGGGAGAGCTCACTACGGCGTTGTTCCGGTGGAAAATTCCACTGAAGGGGTGGTCAATCACACTCTCGACATGTTTATCGGTTCCGAATTGCAGGTCATTGCGGAAATTATGTTGGAGATATCCCATCACCTATTGTCAAAAACCGGTAATCCAGAGAAGATCAGCAAGATTGTTTCCCACCCGCAGCCTTTGGCCCAGTGTCGCCACTGGCTGGAGGCGAATATGGCCGATGTGCCATTGGTTGATGTTTCCAGTACCGCTGCCGCAGCTCAGCTTGCCGCCGAGGATGAATCAGCCGCAGCCATTGCCAGCCAAGCTGCTGCTGTTCAGTACGATCTGAAAGTTGTCAAGGCGAAGATAGAGGACAATCCGAACAACTTCACGCGCTTTTTGGTCATCGGCAAAAAGACTCCGGAAAAAAGTGGTCAGGACAAAACTTCGATCATGTTCAGTGTCAAGGATCAGCCGGGGATTCTCTACCGGATGCTCGAGCCGTTCAGCAAACGGAAGATCAACCTGGCCAAGATCGAAAGCCGGCCGATGAAGCAGAAGGCCTGGGAGTATATTTTCTTCCTCGATCTGATCGGCCATCTCGACGATACCCAGATCACGGAGGCGATTGAAGAGTTGCGCTGTCACTGCCACTTCCTCAAAGTGCTCGGTTCCTACCCGATCGCTCGGCAGGACAACAGTTCAGGGGAGGGATAACCATGGCAGAGATTCTGATTCCCCGTCTGGCAATTATGGGTGTCGGTCTGATCGGCGGTTCCTTATCGCTGGCATTACAAGCGGCCGGTGCGGTTGGCGAAGTGGTCGGCTGTGGTCGTGGTAAGCCGAACCTGGAAAAGGCGGTAGAACTGGGGGTCATCGATCGTTACTTGCGTGATCCGGCTGAAGCGGTCAAGGACGCTGATGTTATTTTTCTGGCGACCCCGGTCAAAACCCTGGCAACTGTGACCCGGGAAATGCTTCCGGGCTTGAAGCCGGGGGCGATAATAACTGATGGTGGCAGTGTTAAAGGCGAAGTGGTTCAGATGATCGAGCCGCTGCTGCCAGCAGGGGTGCATTTCGTTCCCGGGCATCCGATTGCCGGTACCGAAAATAGCGGTGCGGAGGCCGCCTTTGCGACTCTGTATCAGGGCAAACGCTGTATCCTGACGCCGACTGAAAAGACCGACCCGCAGGCCCATCAGTTGGTGACCCGCATGTGGCAGCTGGCTGGCAGTAATGTCGAGTCGATGTCGCTGGAAAAGCATGACAAGGTCCTTGCAGCAATCAGCCATCTGCCGCACATGGTTGCCTATTCTTTGGTCAATGCGGTCGGGTCCTACGACCATTATGAAGAGAATATTCTCGAGTATTCCGCCGGCGGTTTTCGGGACTTTACCCGGATAGCTTCATCAGACCCGACCATGTGGCGCGATATCGCTGAGACCAACCGCGAAGCGCTGCTGGAGATGATGGGACAGTTCGAGACCTTTTTCAGCGAGTTGAAAGAGGATGTCGCCCAGGGCAGCGGAGAGAAACTGTTTGAATTTTTTCTCCGCTCGAAACAGTTGCGCGACGGAATCCTTTAAACAGATATTACAGGCGAAGCATGCTTCGCCTGTATTTATAGTAAGGTTGAAGCCTAATGCACACATATGAAACCAGAACCATCGGCCCAGCGAGCGGTTTGCGCGGGGAGATTCTTGTCCCCGGTGATAAATCGATTTCTCACCGGGCGATCATGTTCGCCTCCCTGGCCAAAGGCGAAAGCCGGGTGCGTGGTTTGCTGCGTGGCGAGGATTGCCTGTCGACCCTCAAAGCATTCCAGGCGATGGGGATCGAAGTGGTCGAAAAGGGAGAGGCTGAGCTGATTATCAAGGGGCGTGGCCTGGATGGTCTGCAGGAGCCGGGCGATGTCATCGACTGTGGCAACTCGGGAACCACCATGCGGTTGATGAGCGGAATCCTGGCAGCGCAACCGTTCTTTTCCGTACTCACCGGGGACCAGTACCTGCGCAAACGGCCGATGGCGCGGGTGATTAATCCCCTCTGCCAGATGGGGGCGAAGATTCTCGGCCGCGATGGTAACCAAAAAGCCCCGCTGGCGATTGACGGCGGTGGGCTGAGGCCGACCGAGTATTTATCACCGGTGGCCAGTGCTCAGGTGAAATCTGCCGTGTTGTTGGCTGGAATGCAGATCGAAGGCATGACAACGGTGTATGAACCGCACCTGTCGCGCGATCATAGCGAGCGGATGCTGCGCTATTTTGGTGCCGAGATCGAATCTTTAGACGGTGGAGCGCGAGTCACCGGTCGGGTTGCCCTTGAGGGGCGGGAGGTTGACGTGCCGGGGGATATCTCTTCGGCGGCTTTTTTCCTGGTGGCCGGTTTGATCGTGCCAGGCTCTGAGCTATTACTGAAGAATGTTGGGGTTAACCCGACCCGCAGTGGCATCATCGATATTCTACAAGAAATGGGCGGGTCCATCACGCTGCTCAATCAGCGGGAACTCTCCGGCGAGCCGGTGGCAGACCTGCTGGTCAAATCGAGCCAGCTCAAAGGGATCGAAGTTGGCGGCGACCTGGTACCGCGGGCGATCGATGAATTCCCGGTGGTCAGCGTCGCCGCTGCTTTTGCTGAAGGAGTCACAACCATCAGCGATGCTGGCGAACTGCGTGTGAAGGAGACAGACCGGATCGCTGCGATGTGCGAAACTCTGGGCAAGCTTGGTGGGAACATTGAGCCGCTGGAGGATGGCATGCGGGTCACCGGTGGCCAGGCCTTGGCAGGTGGGACGGTCAATTCTTTCGGCGATCATCGCATTGCCATGAGCATGGCCGTTGCAGCCTTAGGGGCAACAGGGCCAATCCAGGTTGAAGATACCGGCTGTACGGCCACTTCCTTTCCGAACTTCTGGGAACTTTTGACCGGTATTCAAGCTTGATTCTCAACCTGCAGAATCTGCTATATTGAAATTATCAGATTTCAACCGGCATCAGCCTTCTTGGCTCATGCCGGTTTTAACGTGTAGAAAAGGAAACAACACCTTGCCAAAGCAGTTAATTGTGGCCATTGATGGGCCTTCCGGTGCAGGGAAAAGTACCTTGAGCAAAGCGCTGGCCAAACGGACTGGTTATATCAATATCGATACCGGCGCCATGTATCGTGCGGTGGCTCTGCTGGCCTGTCTCAAGCAAATCGATGTGACCGACGAGCTGGCGTTGCAACAGCTCTGTGAGAAGCTTGCTATCGAGTTTGTGCGCGAGGAAGATCGGGAGCGGGTGATTGTCAATGGTGAGGATGTTTCCGAAGCGATCCGCACTCCTGAAGTTAGTATGTTGACCTCTAAGGTCGCAGCATGCCCGGTGGTGCGTGAAGCGATGGTGCGCTTGCAAAGAAAGATGGGGGACACTGGGGGTGTGGTGCTTGAAGGACGGGATATCGGCACCGTGGTGTTCCCTCAGGCGCAGGTTAAGTTTTTTCTCTCGGCGACTGCAGAAGAGCGCGGTCGGAGACGTTATGAAGAGTTGCGCGCCAAGGGGATGGATGTCGATTTGCGACAGACGATTGATGAGGTGGAAGCCCGGGACGCTGCCGACAGTTCGCGTGAGCATGCTCCGCTGAAACAGGCCGCAGATGCCATTGAGATCGACTCAACCCGGATGCCGATCGATGCAGTTCTGGAAGAAATGTTGCGGGTTATCGCCGTTAAGCAGCAAGAGGCCTCGGAGTAAAAGATATGAAAATCGTTCTGGCAAAAAGCGCCGGATTTTGTTTTGGGGTTAAGCGGGCCACCCAGATGGCTTTCGATGCCTCTCACCAGTACCAACAGATCCATTCCCTCGGACCGCTGATCCATTCGCCGCAAGTGGTTGAAAAGCTTGAGCGCGAGGGGGTCAAGGTTTGTCGTCAGGTTGCAGAAATTCCTGGTGGTGCTGTGGTCATCCGCTCGCATGGGGTTACCGCGGAGGAGATCGCGGAAATAGACCAGCAGCAGCTGGACGTTGTGGATGCGACCTGTCCTTTCGTGAAAAAGGCCCAGAATTATGCTGCTCTATTGAGTGCGGAGGGTTATCTGCTGGTGCTGGTCGGCGAAGCGGATCATCCCGAGGTCGAGGGGATCTATTCCTATGCCAAAGGGGAGGTGATTGTTGTCGCCACTGCGGCTGAAGCCAGGGCTCTACCGAACAGCAAGAAAATCGGCGTTGTCGCCCAGACCACACAATCGTTGGAAAACTTCAGCGAAATTGTCAGCATTTGCCTTGCGAAGGCGAAGGAATTGCGGGTTTTTAATACCATCTGCGATGCGACCACCGTGCGCCAGGATGAGGCGAGAAAAATTGCTGCCGAAGTTGATCTCATGCTGGTCATTGGTGGCTACAACAGTGCGAATACCAGCCGCTTGGCCTCGCTGTGCCAGGAACAGCAACCTAAAACCGAGCATATCGAAACCGCCGAACAGTTAAAAGCTGAATGGTTTTCAGGCGTTGAGCTGGTCGGTGTGACGGCTGGAGCCTCGACGCCGCGCTGGATTATTGATGCCGTGATTGAGAAGCTTAATACGTTCAGCGGAACCTCATGAGCTTTAATAGTGTGAGTGCCCTGATATCTCAGGAATTAGAATAACTGCCTGAAAAATATTGGTTTGTTTTTTATTTGACACTGTGTTATCTTCCGCAGTCTCAAAATGAGTCCGCCGTCGCAAGGCGTCGGGAAATTCGTAAGGGGGTCAAAACCCAATGGTAGAAGAAAAAGAAATGCTGGACGAAAATGAAATGGACGAAATGGACGAGCTGGATGGCGAGTTCGAAGAAAGCTTCGAAGAACTGCTCAAAGATTACGAGCAGGGTGGCTTCGAGCTGAAGCGCAATGATGTCGTTGAAGGAACGATTGTTCAGGTTAATCCTGATTCGGTCGTTGTCGATGTCGGTTACAAGTCGGAAGGTGTCATTCCTCTCCGCGAGTTTGCTGACGAAAACGGCCAGATCAATGTCAACGTAGGTGATGTTTATGACGTGTTGTTCGGTGGTGGTGAGAGCGACAGCGGTCTGATCGTCCTCTCCAAGGAGAAGGCTGACCGCCAGAAAATCTGGAACTCTCTGGAAGAAGGTGCTGTGGTCGAAGGCCGAATCGTCAGTCGCATCAAAGGCGGTCTGTCGGTCGATATCGGCGTCAATGCCTTCCTGCCCGGCTCTCAGGTTGACCTGCGCCCGGTCCGTAATCTGGACAAGGTGATCGGTGAGACCTTCGAGTTCAAGATCATCAAGCTGAACAAGCGTCGTGGAAATATTGTTCTGTCGCGTCGCGTGCTGCTCGAAACCGAGCGTGAGTCGCAACGTGGTGAAACCCTCAAGACTCTGGAAGAAAGTCAGGTCGCAGAGGGGATCGTCAAAAATCTTACCGATTACGGTGCATTTATCGACCTCGGCGGTATCGACGGTCTGCTGCATATCACCGATATGTCCTGGGGCCGCGTCAAGCATCCTTCCGACATTCTGGCGGTGGGCGACAAGATCAACGTCAAGGTTCTCAAGTTCGACAAGGACAAAGAGCGCGTCTCCCTGGGGCTTAAGCAGATCTCTCCTGATCCATGGCTCAACGTCATTGAGAAATACCCGGTCGAAGCCAAGGTCAACGGTAAGGTTGTCAGCCTGACCGATTACGGCGCATTCATTGAGTTGGAAGAAGGCGTCGAAGGCCTGATTCACGTTTCGGAAATGAGCTGGACCAAGCGCGTCAAGCATCCGAACAAGGTTCTTTCGATCGGCGATGAAGTTGAGTCGGTGGTGCTGGCACTGGATACTGATAACCGTCGTATCTCTCTCGGTCTCAAACAGGTTGAGCCGAATCCTTGGGATGTGATCGGCGAGAAATTCCCGATCGGAACCATCATTGAAGGCCAGGTCAAGAATATCACCGATTTCGGTATCTTTGTCGGTGTTGAAGAGGGGATCGATGGTCTGGTGCACATCTCCGACCTTTCCTGGACGAAGCGGATCAAACATCCGTCTGAGGCCTTTAAAAAGGGCGATGTGGTCAAAGCGGTTGTGCTCAACATCGACCGTGAAAACGAGCGTTTCTCGCTGGGCCTGAAGCAACTGGCTTCTGATCCTTGGGATACTGTCCCGACCCGTTACGCTCCGCGCACCATCGTCAAAGGGAAAGTGACTTCGGTGACTGACTTCGGTATCTTCCTTGAACTGGAAGAGGGCATTGAAGGTCTGGTCCACGTCTCCGAGCTGAGCAAGGAAAAGATCGAGTCTCCGAAGGATTTTGCCAACGTTGGTGATGATCTTGAAGCTGCTGTACTGCAGGTTGACACCGTTGACCGTAAGATCGCCCTGTCGATCAAGAACATCGACGTGCAAAAGGAAAAAGCTGAAGTCGATGAATTTCTTGGTGCTCAGAAGAGCGCGACCTCGAACCTTGGTGACCTGCTCCAGGGCGCTATGGGCCGTAAGTCGGACGACTGATCCCAGGAACGAACCATCAGGGACTTCGGGTACTGCCCGAAGTCCCTTTTTTTTGCGTCGAGACTGATGAAAAAACGCCCCTTTTTGATGGCATCATTGACCATCGCTGCAATATTTATCTTTTTCCTTCTGGTGATTTTTACCGCTGGGCTGTTCCGCGGCCACAACATGGTCGTCTCGGTCGGCGCCAAGGTCGGAATTCTTCAGGTGCAGGGAATAATTGCCGATGCACAACTGCTGACTGAGCAGATAGACGATTTTCGTCAAAGCAAGGCAATTAAGGCGGTGGTTTTACGCATTGATTCTCCTGGCGGCGGAGTTGGCCCTTCGCAAGAGATCCATGCAGAATTAAAACGTCTGGCTGCGGAAAAACCTTTGGTAGTTTCTATGGGGTCAGTAGCGGCATCCGGTGGTTACTATATTGCAGTAGCCGGCGAACAGATTTTTGCTAATCCAGGCACCATCACTGGCAGTATCGGGGTGATTATGTCCTTTCCCGACTATCAGGAATTGATGGGCAAGATCGGCGTCAAAAACGAAGTGGTCAAAAGTGGGCGTTTTAAAGACATCGGCTCGCCAACCCGGGACTTTTCTGCCGCTGACCGCGAACTATTGCAAACCATGATCGATGATGTGCATAATCAGTTTGTCGCTGCCATCAGCGAGGGGCGCGATATCCCGGTGGAGAGTTTACGGCCATTGGTCGATGGACGAATTCTCACAGGCGAGCAGGCCCTTGAAGCCGGCTTGGTCGATCAGCTTGGGACCATGCGAGATGCGATTCAGCATGCTGCTAGCCTCGTGGGTTTAGGGGATGATCCTGATCTGGCCTACCCTGATCAAGAAAAAGAGGATTTGCTAGAACGTTTACTTCAGGGTGCAGCTAGTCGCTTCATCGGCGTTGAACTGCCCCCCAAAGTCACTTTTGGACCACAATATTTGTGGGACGGTTATTGAATTTGACAGTTTTTTTGACTGTCATCTTGTTGCTGATAGGAAGGTAGTGATGACCAAGAGCGAATTGATTGAAAGACTGTCTGACGAGCACGATCTCCTCAACAAAAAAGAAGCTGAATCGATTGTTAATCTGATTTTTGGCGGTATCGGCGACGCGCTCGCCAGTGGGGATCGGGTAGAAATTCGTGGTTTCGGTTCGTTTTCGGTCCGTGAACGGGAAGCCCGGGAGGCGCGAAATCCTAAAAGTGGTGAACTGGTTAAGATTCCCTCGCGCAAGACACCGTTTTTTAAGACCGGCAAGGAACTTCGTGAACGGGTTGACGTCTGAGACTTTCGCATGGATAGAAAAAAGCCCCGGAAACTATTCCGGGGCTTTTTTTGTGGCTTCGACAATTGGCGATCGACTCAGTCGCTTAGAGGATCTGGCGTCCTACTCTAGGGATCCGGGATGGCCAGTGCTGACCAGTCGCGCGATCGACATTTCGGTTGCCTCATTTAACACTCTCGCTTCGAGAAGCCGACGCCAATTGTCAAAGTGTCTCCGGGATGCCGAAGAGGTTCTTTACCAATGACCTGATTTTAATCGTGTCCTCGGGGACGACTTCAGGCGTCCTGTTCAAAGACAGGCCTGCTCACCATCGTCCCACGCAGTGACAGGTCAACTGAACGTTGGTCAAGGCACAAGTACCATTTCAAACATCCCAGAAATCAAAGATCATGTAAGCTGTAATTTGATAGTATCAACAATATAAATGTTGTCAAGAAGAAAAGTTAGATGCTGTAAATGTTATATAGGAAGATTTAAACATTTACATGGATTGATGAATATGAAGTGGTTAATTTTAAAAGAAAAAGTACAATCCGGATATTGTGGGCAACGGCTTGATCAATTTCTTGCCAGTGTTTTTTCAGATCTCTCGCGTACAAAAGCAAAAAAGCTAATTGATATCGGCGGGGTTCACCTGGATGGCCGGCGGGTCCGGAGTTGTTCAAAGCAGGTCAGAAAAGAGCAGTTGGTAGAGGTTTACCTTGACCATCAGTCGCTTGATCCCTTTCGACTTAAAAAAGCCGATATTGTTTTTCAGGACCCTTATCTGATCGTTATCAACAAACCCGCAGCAATAGATACCCAGCCGACCCATGCTCGTTTTAAAGGGACGCTTTATGAGTCTTTAATTCACTATTTAAAGGATCCTTTCCGCCCCCATCAGCCTGTGGAACTTGGCATGGTCCAGCGCTTGGATCGGGGCACCAGCGGGCTGATGGTGTTCTCAACGCATAAAAAAGCCCACAAGGGTTTGACCGAAATTTTTGTAGAGCATCAGGCGAAGAAGGAGTATCTTGCCCTGGTCGCAGGTAAACCCATGCCAACTGCGGGTGAGATTGAAAGTATGCTAGCCCGCAGCCGCAAAGATAATCGTGTCAAGAGCGTTGAGCGCGGGGGAAAACAGGCGATTACCCGTTACCGTACGCTGGAAAGCTACCGCAATGCGTCGCTGGTGGCTGTAGAGTTGCTAACCGGTCGTTCCCATCAGATCAGGGCACACCTGTCGGAGAATGGTTGTCCTTTACTTGGTGATGACCGCTATGGTGGCCCAACTGAAATCTTGACTCGGCCACTAGCGCGACCTTTGCTGCATGCGGCGCAATTAGAATTCGTCCACCCTGTCACAGGAAATCCTCTGGAATTCAATCTGCCGGTCCCAGAAGATATGTCCTCAATGATCGAATTGTTGAAGGCTGATCTCATTTAAACCCAACCTCAAAGGATACTCAGGTGACCTTTCCCCAAATAGATCCGGTAATTTTTTCTATCGGTCCGCTGGCCGTACGCTGGTACGGTATGATGTATTTGCTCGGTTTTGTTGGCGGCTATTTTGCGATGCTGCATGTCAGTCGGTTGCGAGGCTATGAGCTTGGCAAAGATGCCCTTTCCGATTTGCTGTTCTATGCTGTCCTCGGCGTGGTTATCGGCGGCCGGTTGGGCTATACGCTTTTCTATAATGCTCAGTATTATCTAACCCATCCTCTGCAAATTTTTTACGTGTGGGAAGGGGGAATGAGTTTCCACGGTGGATTGCTCGGGGTCGTGACGGTGCTGCTGATATTCAGTTCTAAACGGCAAATCCCCGGCTTGACCATATGTGATCTTACCGTGGTTGCCGTGCCGATTGGCCTCGGATTGGGGCGTCTGGGGAATTTTATCAACGGTGAACTCTGGGGCAGGGTGACGGAGCTACCTTGGGGTGTGGTTTTCCCTACTGCTGGGCCACTGCCCAGGCATCCCAGCCAGCTTTATGAAGCCTTTCTTGAAGGTTTAGTGCTTTTTGCGCTCATCTATTTTTTGCACCGCAGGCTGGCTAGGCCAGGTGTTCCTGCCTTCAGTTTTTTATTGGGCTACGGCTGTTTTCGCTTTCTGGTTGAGTTTGTCCGGCAGCCTGACGAGCATTTGGGGTTCCTTTGGGGCGGGGCAACCATGGGGCAGCTGTTGTCGTTACCGATGATCTTCGCCGGCTTGATTGGTTTGTTCATCGTGCTGAGGAGGGGCTCACATGAGTCGGATTGATGGGATTATCTTCGATTGTGATGGCGTTCTTTTTGAAAGCCGAGCCGCGAACCTGGCTTACTATAATCGGATTCTGGAAAATTTTTCCTATCCACTGGTCACCCAAGAGCAACAGCAGCGGGCACATCTTTGTCACACGGCCAGTTCGCCGGTGGTTTTGGCCGAATTGATGGATAAAGATACCCTAGAGCTTGCTTTAGGCTATGCAGCTACCCTTGATTTCCGAGAATTTATCCCGTTTATGCAGCCTGAGCCATATTTACGCGAAATGCTTGCAAAGCTATTGCCCTGCCTGCCTTTGGCCATTGCCACCAATCGGGGCGGCAGTCTGTTGCCTATTCTCGCCCATTTTAAACTGGAAGATTATTTTCAGACGGTTGTTACCAGTCGAGATGTCGTCCGGCCAAAACCGGCTCCGGATATGTTGCTGCTTGCCGTCGAACGTCTTGGATTAACTGCGGATCGTTGTCTGTTTATAGGTGACTCAGAACTTGACCAGCAGGCTGCACGAGAGGCGGGGGTCCGTTTTTTAGGCTATGGCTGTCAGCTCACTGGGGAGCGGATTTTGAGCAACCACCTGCAGTTGATCGATTTTCTAAAAGATCCAATATGAGTTAAAAACACCAGCCGGAAGCAGCAAACTTTTGGTCATTGCTGATTTGAAGTTGTGATCGCTAATGGAGATGCTTGGTCATTTGCAGGATGTTGCTGCGGCCTTTTTTCAGATATTCAACCTGGTCCATCAACTTGAAAATAATCTGTACTCCGCGTCCCCCTTCAGCAGTATCATTAACTTTCAGCTTTTTTAATTGTTTGAGATCGAAACCCTGCCCCTGGTCGAAGACCCTGATAATGAGATCTCTGTCGGTGACTGAAATCGAGACTTTGACTTCTTTGCTCGGATCGCAAGCGTTAGCATGACAGATAGCATTGGTCAGCGCTTCGGTTAAGACCAGGTTCAGGTGATACCCAAGCTCCTCCCTGTCCCCCTGGTATGAGCCCAGGGTCTGGGCAAGACTTTCCCCGATTTTTCCGATCATCCCGAGGTACTTGGTCTGATTGGGGAACTTGATATCGACTTCGATATGCTTTGGCATCAGTTGCTGTCTTTTGCCCGCTGGAGAGCTTAAAAGCTCTCCAGAGCCTCATCGGTTGAGGTAAAGATTTCAAACACCCGATGAAGACGGGTCAGTTCAAACATCGAGCGGACTTGAGGTTGCAGGCAACAGAGCTTAAGGCTGCCATCGCGGGCACTCGCATTCTTAAAGCCGGAGACCAAAGCTCCCAAGCCTGAGGAATCGACAAAGCGAACCGCCGAGAGGTCAATCACCAGGTTGCATTTGCCTTCATCAAACAGGCCGAGCATCCGTTCTTTCAGGTCCCCACTATTATGTGCATCCATCCGTTCTTCCTGGACTTCAATTTTGACAATATCGCCCTGTTCTTCAATATTCAGTTGCATGGATCACTCCTCAGCTGTGCGTTGATTGTATTAAACCTGAATCAGTGAGTAAACGGTGGATGAAGAGTGCAAGTGCTTGGATTGAATGAGTGATGCTAAAATCTGAGCTGCACCCAAAGGTTCAGCGGTGATTCAATGGTTTGTGCTATTCGCCGCCGGGTACTCACTGATTCAGGTTAAATAAAGCGTTTTCGAGATTATACATCATTTTCAAGAATTAAGGGTATTTGCTGAACGTTTATCAATGCTTACTGCAGGACTTTCATCACCACCAGGGTAATGTCGTCATTGAAATGCCGCATGCCGGTATAAATTCTGACCTGATCGAGGATTTTGTCAATGATCTCCTGCGGCGTCATTTCCTCAGACTCCTGGAGGAGTTTGCCCAACCGCTCCAAGCCGAAGAATTCGCCGAGGTTATTTTCTGCCTCAATAATGCCGTCGGTATAAAGCAGGAGGAGATCCCTGGCTTGCAGCTGAGTATGCTTTTGTTCGAAGTCGACCTTCTGTCTGATCCCGAAGATCAGCCCTTCAGCGTCGAGGTGCTCCAGTTGCTGTTCGCTATGCCGCCAGAGCAGGGGGTTGTTGTGGCCGGCATTGGTATAGCTGAGCTGGCGCTCCAGCGGACGATATTGCAGGTAAAACATGGTGACGAACAGCTCGGAGCAGTCCAGGTTCTTAAAGAAATATCGGTTCAACGCCTGAAGCATTTCTGCCGGTTTCTCCAGGCTTTCTACTTGTGAATGGATAAAGGTGCGGGCTTCCGCCATGATCAATGCTGAAGCAATGTTATGCCCTGAAACATCAGCGATCACCAGGTCGTAGGCGGCAAGGTTGTCGCGACGGATAAAATCGTAATAATCGCCACCAATCTGGTGGGCCGGAACGCAGAGCCCGGCCAGCGCGATCTCTTCCATTTCCGGGATATTGGTGGGCAGTAGGCCCATCTGAATATCCTTGGCTATCTGCATTTCATATTCCTGCTCGCGAACTTTCAGCAGTTCTTGTAATTGCTTGTCATTGCGCCAAGCGATTCCGACCTGGCCAGCCAGATTCTCAAATAAAGCGATAAATTCATCGGTAAAAATTCCTTTAACCATTCTGGAAAATGCCGACAGAACACCGACTGGTTCGCCTTCAACAACGATGGGAGCGTGGGCGAAAGAGGTAATGCCTTCACGATGAATGATCTGCGCGGAGGATGCTTTATCGAGAAAATCGGTGTCGTTGATAACCGAAGTGACATTGGACAAGAAGGCCTGCCCGATGTAGGTGTCCATATTCAGGTTGCGTTCCGACTGGCCGAAATGTTCCGAGGTCATGCCCATCTGGCTTTTGACGACCAGGGTCATGTTCTCTTCGTCGAGAAAGCGGATGACGCACAGATCGAATTTGAATTGCTGTGACAACAGACCAAGGATTTCATCCAGGGTCTGTTGCAGGTTAGTGCCCCGGGAGACAATCTGTGAGGCTTCATAGAGGACTGTCAGCTGTTCACGGCTGGCAGCGTGGCTGATGGTCACCGAGCCGAAAATGTCAAAGACATCTTCCATCTTACTGCCGCGGGTCGAAAGGTAGTTCTCCAGGATGATGCGGGCCGGAGCTGCGCCGACATAGCCAGCCAGGGTGCGTTCAGTGTAGCTTTTCAGGTTGGGAATTTCATGGTCCGCCAAGCTGCCCCGAGAATCGATTTCACGATCACCCAGATAATTACTGATCGCCTGGTGAGCTGGTTTTTCGCCGATGAACTTTGACATCAAATCGACAAATTCCATAATGTTCGGTGCTTTGCTGATTCGCTTGAGTTGGGTCGGTTGCACCTTTTGGCCATAGGCATCGACAAATTTGCTGGCCTGGATACGCTCTGTCTCTGACTGTTTCAGGAAGAATGACAGCGTGAGGTAACTGGCCAGGTTGAAAAACAGGCTCCAGAACAGAGAGTGGGTATAGATGTCAAACCCCTGAAGGCCGAAAAGTTCCAAGGGGCGCAGCAGGGTGATTCCGTAAGGACCGTTCTGCAGGATATCGCTGTCTATCCAGCCTGAGCGGACAAATGAAGGGATCAGCAAGGTGTAAAACCAGAGAAGGAAACCAAAAATGAGCCCAATCGTAGCGGCCTTGCGATTGGCGCGTCGCCAGTAGAGCCCGCCGATAAACGAAGGTGCGAACTGAGTGGCGGCCATAAAGGAGATCAGGCCCATGTTGACCAGGGCATAAGAATCGCCGATCACTTTGAAATAGAGATAGCCGAGAAACACCACTCCGACGATGCCCAGGCGCTTCAGATTGATCAAGATGCCGGAGTAATTGTCCGCCTCTAATTTCATTTTCAGGATGACCGGCATTATCAAATGATTAAGAATCATGGTTGAGATGGTCACCGAAGAGACCATGACCATGCCGGCCGAAGCCGAAAATCCACCGATAAAAACCAGCATTGCCAGCCAGGGATGGCCCGCCGACAAGGGGATAGTCAGGACAAAGTAATCCGCTTGGGAGGTGTCGCCGCCATTTAAGATCAGCCCGCCAATGGCGATCGGAATGACAAACAGGTTGATCAGAAACAGGTAGGCCGGGAAGCGCCACATTGCTTTTTTGATATGCTCTTCGTCGGAGTTCTCAATCACCATGATATGGAACTGGCGCGGCAGAAACATAATCGCCATCATCGACAGGACGATCAGGGTAAACCACTTGGTGTAGGGGGTTTGCTGGGTTCCAAGCTTGAAGAGTTCACGGCGTTCGGGAAATTGTTCGAAAAAACGCTGGAAGATATCGGAGAACCCGTCAAACATGCCGTAGGTGACAAAAATTCCCACGGCCAGAAAAGCCACCAGCTTAACCAGTGATTCCAGGGCGACTGCAGCAACCAAGCCTTCATGCCGTTCTGAGGAATCAAGATGCCGGGCGCCAAACAGCACCCCGAACAGGCCCAGAACCAGAGTGACAATAAAGGCGGTGTCGACATAAGGTGGTAGTTTTGGTGCGAAGGCGTGAAATCCGAGTACCGGATCGAGCGGGGTTGAGACCAGATCCAGGGTAAAGGCGATCGCTTTGAGTTGCAGAGCAATGTAAGGCATGATGCCGAAGATGGCAAAAAGCGTCACAATCGCGCCAAGAATTGCTGAGCGATCGTAGCGGCTGGAAAGAAAGTCTGCAATACTGACAATATTCTGTTGTTTACTGATGCGGATCATTTTCCTTAGCAGAAACCACCAGGTAAAAGCGATCAGCGTTGGGCCGATATAGACCGGCAGAAATTCCAGGCCGCTGGTTGCAGCTCGGCCGACGCTGCCATAAAAGGTCCAGCTGGTACAATATACAGCGATAGAGAGGGAGTAAATGTAGGAATTGGACAGCAAACTGCGGCCCTGCTGTCGGCGGCGATCGGCATAGTAAGCCACGATAAAGAGCAGGGCGAAATAGATCAGGGAGACAATCAGAACGATTTTCGCAGAAATCATCAGCTGCCACGCCCTTCTGAATTGTCATTATTTTCCAGGTTGACCCGGTCGATTTTCCGCACGAAATAACGGGTGACTAAAATCGATGCTGGCCAGCCAATGAAAAAATAGAGTACCAGGACCGGAATATCAAATAGCAGGCGGTCGTTGTTGAAGATATGGATAAACGGGAAGTTTATCATGATCATGCCGAGAATCAGACAGAGGACCCAAGCTTCTTTGGTCGAGTTTCCTTGATGTTTACTCATGGCAGATCTCTTGTCAGCCGAGGCAGCCCGGTCAAGTTTTCTCTGGTTTGTTTGCCGGAGTAGATAATTTGAAATTTATCAGAGATTTCAGCTCTGTAAAGTCATTAACGGGATTCAGGGAAAGGGTTTGACGCTGTTCGTTTGACTATGTTAGTTATCAGGATCAAATTTCAGCTGAAGAGCCCCATGATTTACGCTCATGCAATGAGCCGGTTAAGGAAACAATTTGCTTAAGATATTGGTACGATACCATTTTAAGCCGCTGGGTAAAACCCTGGGTTTGTCGCTTTTGCTCTGTCTCGCCGCTTGCGTGGCCGGCCAACATCCCCCGACAGAGGTTGCCAAGGAGTTCAGCTACCGCTCAACTTACTCAGAGCCTACTTCAAAAGCTCTCTTTGGCTACAGCCGATTTCGTTTGTTGGCGGCTGAAAATCGTTGGGAAGAGGCGATTGGAGCCCTCGAGAGCGCCTTAGAGAATGATCCGGATTCGGTGCATCTGCAGCTGAGCCTGGCGAAAGCCTTGCTGCATGAAAATGCTGCTGAGCGCTCTACGGTGATTCTCCAGGCCTTGGTTGAAAAACACCCTGAGCAAATCGAAGCCCATGAACTGCTGGGTGATCTGCTCAGCTACCAGAATCAGTATCAGCAAGCAATCGATCAATACCGTAGCGCAATTCGCCTGGACCCAGAAAATGAGTTGTTGCAGATGCGTTTGGCGATGGCGCTTGGCCGTGCCGAGGAAAATGATGAGGCGATTTTTGTGTTGGAAAGGCTGATCAGCAAAAATCCCGAGGCCAAACTTGCCCGCTTGTCATTGGCAAGATTTTATAAAGAGACCGGTGATGCGGAGGCCGCCCGAAAGACCTATCAGGATTTACTGGCAGATTATCCCGACCATCAGCAAGGTGTTCTCGAGCTCGGAAAGCTTCTCGAAGAACAGCAGTTGTTCGCAGAGGCGCTGGCCCTTTACCGAGAAGGCATTCGTAAGAATCCCCGGGCTGCTGCTCTGCGCCAGCAACTGGCCATTATGTACCTGCAACAGAATCGGTTGCCGGAGGCCTTAGAGCAGCTGCAGACTGTGCGTCAGCAGTTTCCTGAAAACCTGAGAATCATCGGCAGGATTTCGCTGATTCAGTTGGAGCTGGAACAGTGGACGCTTGCCGAAGACGGATTTCGACAGCTTTTGCAGCAGGAACCGGGCGAAGACCGCCATCGCTACTACCTTGGCATGGCGCTGATCGGTCAGGGAAGAAATGCCGAAGCCATTGAGGTGATGGCTCCGATCAAGGAATCTGCGGATATTTTTACCGAAGCGGTGCTGCAGTTGGCCTACCTCTATAAGCAGGCGGGTCAGCTCGATCAGGCGATTAATTCGCTGCGGAAAATCATTTCCCTGGATATCCATAAACCGGAAATCTACTACTACCTGGCTGCTTTTTTGGGCGATCAGGAGAGGCTTGACGAGTCGGTTCAGGTGATCGAAGCTGGACTTGAAAAGTTTCCCGATGATGCCAATCTGCTTTATCAACTGGGGATTGCTTTTGAAAAACTGAATGATCGGGAGCGGGCGCTTGAGGCGATGGGAAAAGTTCTGGCGGTTGATTCCGGGCACGCCGATGCTCTTAACTTTATCGCTTATCACCAGGCGGAAAGAGGCGATCAGCTGGAACTTGCGCTAAGCCGTGCACAAAAGGCGCTTGAGACTAAAAATTCTGGCTATATCATCGATACCCTTGGCTGGATTTATTTCAAAATGGGTCGCTTTGACGAGAGCCGCCAACAACTTGAGGAAGCCTCCAGTCTCCATCCTGATGATCCGGTGATTCTGGAACACCTCGGCGATTTGTATCGCGCCCTCAACCTCTGGGAAAAAGCTGCTGATACCTACCGAAAGGTACTGGAATTGGATCCGCAAGCCGCAGGGGTCGAAGAAAAATTACAGGCATTACCGACGGAGAAGAGTGAATGATCAGAATGCTATGGAGCGGACTGCTGCTGCTGTTATTGGCTTCCTGTACCCGGCCACCGCAACCGGTCTGGACCGAGGTTCCGGAAGCCGAACAAGTGTTACAACGATTGCAGGAGACCACCGGCAGGGTTAACTCTCTGGATGGCGCTGCTAAGGTCGGTTTGACAGTGGGTGGTAAATATTTCTCCACTCAGCAGTTTTTGCTGGCCGAAAAACCGGACCGGATTCGGGCTGACGCGTTGACCGGTTTTGGCCAGTTAATCCTGCAGTTAACCTCCGATGGTGAAGAACTGCGGGTGTTTCTCAATACCACAGTGCCGGGTCATTACTATCGCGGGCCGGCAAGTTATGAAAATCTGTCCCGTTTTACCCAGGTGCCGCTACCTGCTGAAGATTTTCTGCGGCTGCTGATGTATGATCCGCCATTGATCGACTACCGGGAGGCCCGGGTGACTGAGGTCAAGGAGGGCTTGCTGCTGGGCCTTTGGAATGCAGAGCGCAGGCAGGAGTTGGTGTTTGATACTCAATTGCGACTGATCGGTTGTCGCTACCTGACCGGCACTGAGCTTCTGCTTGAAGTCCGCTACGAGAAGTTTGCTGACACCGATTTCTTTCCTCGCCGGGTCGAGATTGAATTGCCAAAAGAGAAAACCAGCATGGCAGTGCAGTTTTCAGAACTGCAAATTAATGTGCCGATTGCTGCTGAGCGCTTTCGTTTGAGGCAGCCTGCAACTCTTATCGCGGAGCCATTGCCCTGAGCGACCGGAAATATTGCTATCCCTGGAGAAGGCCTATGTCGCGCCATTTCTTTACCTTAATGGTGGTCCTGTTGTTGTTCGGTTGCGAAAAATCGCCAGAGACGAGTCTGCCCGGGGTCGAAGAAAAACTTACCCCCGAATATGGAGATACCTTCATCGAAGCGTCGATTGGTGATGCCAGCACCCTGCTGCCGGTGCTGGCTTCAGACAGCGCGTCCAGCAGTATTAGCGGGCTGGTTTATAATGGTTTGGTCCGCTACGATAAAAACTTGAAGATTGAAAGCGAACTGGCTGAATCCTGGGAGGTTTCAGAGGATAACCTGACAATTACCTTTAAGTTGCGTCAGGATGTCAAATGGCATGATGGCGAACCCTTTACGGCCGATGATGTGTTGTTCACTTATCAACTCTATATTGACCCGGAAACCCCGACAGCTTACGCCGAATCATTCAAACAGGTTGAAAAGGCCGAGATCCTCGATCCTTATACCTTCCGGGTTCGGTATGCTGAACCCTATGCCCCGGCCCTGATCAGCTGGGGGACACCGGTGCATCCGAAACATCTGCTTGAAGGGCAGGATGTCACAAAAAGTCCGCTGGCGCGTAAACCGGTCGGAACCGGGCCCTTTAAGCTGGTTGAATGGCAGGGCGGTGAAAAAATCGTCCTTGAAGCTAATCCTGATTATTATGAGGGACAGCCGTACATCAAGCGGGTGGTGTATCGGATTATCCCGGATCTTTCCACCCAGTTTCTTGAACTGCAGACCGGCAGCCTCGATTACATGGGGTTAAGTCCGCTGCAGTTTGATCGCCAAACAGATACTCCGGCGTTCAAGCGGCTTTACAATAAGTACCGCTACCTGAATTTCGGTTACACTTATCTCGGTTACAACCTCAGGCGGCCGTTGTTTCAGGATAAGCGGGTTCGTCAGGCATTTTCCTACGCGATCAACAAAAAGGAAATTGTTGATGGGGTGCTGATCGGTTACGGTGCGGCAGCAACTGGTCCCTACAAACCGGATACCTGGGTTTATAATCCGGCGGTGCCGCGCTACGATTACAATCCTGAAAAAGCTAAGGGGCTGTTGGCCGATGCGGGCTGGATTGATGGCGATGGCGATGGTATCCTGGAAAAAGACGGGCAAAAACTGAGCTTTACAATCGTCACCAACCAGGGGAATGACCTGCGCTCAAAGGCTGGCGAAATTATCCAACGGCGGTTTCGCCAGGTTGGTGCCGATGTCCAATTGCGGGTCATTGAGTGGGCCACCTTCCTCAAAGAATTTATCAACCCGGGGAACTTCGACGCGACGATTCTTGGTTGGACCGGCGGCCCCGAGCCGGATCAGTACAATATCTGGCATTCCAGTAAAACCGGCCCGCGGCAACTCAACTTTATCGCCTATAAAAATGCTGAAGTCGATGAATTGCTGGAAAAAGGCCGGCGGGTTTTCGATCCGGATCAGCGCAAAGCCTATTACGATCGATTTCAGGAGATTCTTGCTGAGGAGCAGCCTTACACTTTTCTCTATGTTCCAGAGGCCCTGCCGGCCGTTTCAAAACGTTTTCGCGGCGTTGAACCAGCACCGGCCGGAATCAGGTATAATTTTCATAACGAATGGTTTGTCCCCAAATCGGAACATAAATACGCACGTTAGTTTGCTTGCGGAATGTGGGTAAATGCTGCACTACATTATTAAACGACTGCTGCTGATGTTGCCCCTGCTGCTCGGCATCACCCTGATTTCTTTTGTGGTGATCCATCTCGCACCTGGGGAACCGACCGATCTGCAGACCCAGATGAACCCGCAGGCCAGCGAAGAACTGCAAGAGCGTCTTCGGGTGCAATATGGGTTAGATCAACCGCTCTATGTGCAATATGGGCGCTGGCTGGGGCGTTTGGTGCAGCTAGATTTCGGAGAATCCTTCGCCTCCGATCGGCGGCCGGTGTTCGACAAGGTGCTGGAACGTTTACCGGTGACGGTTCTGCTGAATGTCCTTTCGATCCTGCTGATTCTTGGTGTTTCGGTACCTCTCGGGATTCTGTCCGCCGTCCGGCGTAATTCCGGGTTTGACCGGGCGACGACAATCCTGGTCTTTGCTGGGTTTGCCATGCCGTCCTTCTGGCTGGCGTTGTTGCTGATGGATTGGTTTGGCGTGCGCCTGGGGGTGTTGCCGATCTCCGGGATCAAATCGCTCGGCTATGAATACTTAAGTTTCGGGGCGCAGATCCTCGATCGAGTCAGCCACCTTATTCTCCCGGTATTTATTTCCGCCATTGGCGGGCTGGCTGGGTTTTCGCGCTACATGCGCTCGAATATGCTTGAGGTCGTTCGCCAGGATTATATTCTAACTGCGCGGGCCAAGGGGTTATCGGAACGTACCGTTATTTATAAGCACGCCTTACGCAATGCCCTGCTGCCGGTGATTACTATTCTTGGGCTGGCGGTTCCGGGGCTGATCGGCGGCAGTGTTATCTCTGAAACGATTTTCGCGATTCCCGGGATGGGAAAATTATTCTACGATGGCGTAATGATGCGCGACTATCCACTGATTATGGGGATTCTGGTGATGGGGGCGGTTCTGACCCTGGTCGGAAATCTGCTCGCCGATATTTCCTATGCCCTGGCTGACCCGCGGATTCGGCATAGCCAGCAAGGGGATGGGTAGTTTGCTTAGGGGGTTATATGCAACTTAAAGCGACCCGGCTTGGTGAGATGCTGCTGGAAGCCGGTTTGATCGATCAATTTCAACTGGAGTCTGCGCTGTCGATGCAGCGAAATCTGGGTGGTCGCATTGGCAGTGCTCTGGTCAAGCTTGGCTATCTGCCGGAGGATACCATCCTTGAATTTCTTGAGACTCAGTCCAAATATTCTCGTATTAAACTTCAGGACATGGAATTGTCGGCCGAGCTGTTGGCGTTGATTCCGGCCAGTCGTATGAAGCATCTGCTCGTGATACCGATCGAAGTCCGCAGCAAGGGCAAAGAAAAAATTCTGCGGGTGGCGATGACCGATCCTACCAATCTGAAGCTGATTGATGATCTGCAGTTTGCCACCGGCTGCCAGATTTTGCCGGTCTTGGCTTCCGAAGAGGAAATCCGCCGGGCGCTAGAGAAGAATCTGCCGCAGGAACAGCCCAAGCCGCTTGCAGCAGAGGACGGTTTCGAGGCGGCGTTTAAAGAGTTCCAGGTGCTTGGGGGGGATGATCTTAAAAACAAAGATCCGCGGGTCGACCGGCTGCTTCAACTACTGAAGGAAAAGGGGCTTTTAAGTGTTATTGACGTTGAACGGATTAAATTCGATTAAATGATATTTGCAACCCGAAGTGCATTTTTAAGGGACGTTGTCTGGCAACGTTTGCGGCACAATCGCATGGCCTTGATCGGCGGTTTGATTGTCTTGGTGATGTTTGCCATGGCGGCGGCGGCTTCTTTGATCAGTGCCGATCCGTCTGCCATCGACGTCAGTCAGCGGTTGCTGTCTCCAAGTTGGCAATACCCACTCGGGACCGACGATCTGGGGCGCGATGTGCTGGTGCGGATGCTCTATGGGGCACGCATATCGCTGTTGGTCGGCTTCGTCGCCGTCGGTATCTCCTGTTTGATCGGGATCGTTGTCGGTGCTCTGGCCGGTTACTATGGCGGTTGGATCGATGCTCTGGTCATGCGCTTTGTCGATATTATGCTCTGTTTCCCCACCTTCTTCCTGATCCTTGCGGTCATCGCTTTTCTTGACCCGTCGATCTGGAACATTATGATCGTGATCGGTTTGACCAGCTGGATGGGCGTTGCCCGGCTTATTCGGGCTGAATTTCTCAGCTTGCGCAAGCGTGATTTTGTCCTGGCAGCGCAGGCACTGGGCGCTTCAGACGCTCGCTTGATCTTTCGCCACATCCTCCCCAACGCACTTTCCCCGGTTCTGGTCTCCGCCACTCTTGGGGTCGCCGGAGCAATTCTCACCGAAAGTGCCCTGTCGTTTTTGGGGATCGGGGTCCAGCCACCGACTCCGTCTTGGGGAAACATGTTGATTACCGGCAAACAGACCCTCGGCAGTGCTTGGTGGTTGTCGGTCTTTCCCGGCTTGGCGATCCTGATCACTGTGCTCGGTTACAACCTGCTGGGTGAAGGAATTCGCGATGCTCTCGACCCAAGGCTGAAAGAATGATCCGTTCAGAAAGCCCGCAGGAGCTGCTCGAAAGTCGATTTGTCAGTCTTCAGGCTGGTGACTATGCGGGGGTTTATGCCAGTTACCATGATGATGCGCCGTTTCGCCAACAGTTTTCTGGAGAGGCTGACTATCTTGCTTTTGCCCGCCAGCAGTTGGCGCAGATTCAAGTGCATAGCTGGCGAATATTACGCCAACGGCAGACAGAGGAGGGGCAGGTGGAAGCAATCCTCTGTATGGAGATTGTTGTCGACGGCGCGATCCAATTTTTTTATGAAATGGCGTTATTGATTTCTTCCGATCAGGGATGGCGTTACCATTCGGCGCAAAAGCTAAGTTCAGAAGACTATTCTGGTGCTCCGGCTCAGCTTGATTTCTACCATTTTGACAGAGTTGCCGAAAAGATCCGTATCTAACCATGCCCGAACTTCCCGAAGTAGAAACGACCTGCCGTGGTATCGCACCGCTGATCACGGATAAAACCATCGCGCAATTGATCTTGCGAACTGAAAAATTGCGCTGGCCGCTTGATCAGGGGCTTTGCCTGCACCTGCCTGGGCAGGTGATTAAATCAGTCGATCGGCGCGCTAAATACTTGCTGTTGCGCACAGAGCAGGGCACCCTGATTCTCCATCTGGGGATGTCGGGCAGCCTTCGGGTCGTCCCTGCAGAAACCACCGAGAACAAGCATGATCACGTTGATTTGATATTTAATGATGGAAATTGTTTGCGGTTTACCGACCCACGCAAGTTCGGAGCGCTGATCTGGACGGAAGAGGATCCTTATCTTCATTCGTTAATGGCCCATCTTGGTCCAGAGCCTCTTGAGGAGGTGTTTAGCGGAGGATATCTATACACCGCTTCGCGCAACCGGAAGTTAGCCGTCAAACCTTTTGTGATGGATCAGAAACTGGTGGTCGGCGTTGGCAATATCTACGCCAGTGAAGCCCTGTTTGCTGCCAGAATCGACCCCCGGGTATCTGCTGGGAAAATTGGACGGGAGCGTTACCAGCGTTTGGCAACCGAGATTAAGCGGGTGCTGCAACTGGCGATCGCCGCCGGTGGTACGACGATCAATGATTTTTCCCAGTCTGACGGTAAGCCTGGGTACTTCAAGCAGCAGCTGCAGGTGTATGGGCGGGAAGGTCAACCTTGTCTGGTCTGTACGCGCAAGATCAAGTCGATTCGGCTGGGACAACGTTCGACCTATTTTTGCAGCAACTGTCAGCGGTAAACAAAGACAAAGGTGATTCTGATGGATGGTTTTCGTTACCTTTTCCCCTACCAGGTTCGGATCGCCGATATCAATTACGGCGGACACCTGGCCAATTCTGCAGTATTAAATATCTTTCAAGATGCCCGCATCGGTTATCTGGCTGAACTTGGCGCTTACACAGAATTGGACCTTGGTGGCTGCGGAATCATCCTGCCGGAGGCTCATGTCTATTTCAGGGCCGAGATGTTTTTGCATGAACAGGTAACTGTCGGGGTTCGCTGCTCGCAGGTCAAGCGGTCGAGCTTTACTCTTGACTATCGGATTGAGCGGAGTGGCCAGTTGACGGCCGAGGGCTCCACTCCGGTGGTTTGCTACAACTATCAGCAGCGAAAGGTCTGCCGATTGCCGGAAGAATTTCGCGCCAGTTTAGAGCAATTTGAACGCCGATAAGAGTCTATGCGGTATTTTCCCTATTGGCCAATCATTCCAAGAATTTTTCACCACTGAATAATCCCACAGTTTTCTCCCTGGGGACATGCTTGATAACCGGCTTTATCCTTGACGTCGGCGGCGGGCAGAGGGTATTGTGCGCAGCAAAAATATGACTGTTTAAGGATTGTTATTAAATGGAAGAGTTAAACGAATTACTGCAGCAGCGCCGCGCCAAAATTGAAACCTATCGCGAGGCCGGGGTGAACCCTTTTGCCAATGACTTCAAGGTGACCCACACCACCGGTCAGGTGCAGGAGGCGCATGCTGCCGATGATAAAGAAAAACTGGAAAGCTGTGAGACCGAGTATCGGATCGGCGGCCGGATCATGGCGCGTCGCGACTTCGGTAAAGCGGCCTTTTTACAGCTGCAGGATGGTGCTGGCCGATTACAGGTATATGTAGCCAAAAACCAGGTCGGCGACCAGGCGTTTGAGCAGTTTAAAAGGTTTGATATTGGCGATCTGGTCGGTATTTGCGGGGTGCCGTTCCGAACCAAGACGGATGAGCTTTCCCTGCGGGCAGGCGTCATCCGGCTGCTGACCAAGTCGTTGCTGCCGCTGCCGGAAAAATGGCACGGGTTGACCGATGTCGAGACCCGTTACCGTCAGCGCTATCTTGATCTAATCGTCAATCCGGATGTGCGGGAGGTGTTTCGCAAGCGTAGCCAGATTGTCAGTTTGATCCGCGAGTTCATGATTGTTAACGACTACCTGGAAGTCGAAACGCCGATGATGCATCCGGTGGCCGGCGGTGCGACCGCCAAGCCATTTGTCACTCATCACAACACCTTGAAGATGGATCTGTTTCTACGGATTGCCCCTGAACTCTATCTGAAGCGGCTGGTTGTTGGTGGTTTTGACCGGGTGTTCGAAATCAACCGTAACTTCCGTAACGAGGGGATTTCGATTCAGCACAACCCGGAATTTACCATGATGGAGTTTTACCGGGCGTACTCGACCTACCATGACCTGATGGATTTCACCGAGGAGCTGATCTGCCATGTGGCGGATAAGGTCTGTGGTGGATTGGTGATCCCATACGGCGGAAAAGAGGTCGATCTGACACCACCTTGGGAGCGTTTGACGCTGAAAGAGTCGATCGTAAAATTTGGTGATGTGGAGATTGCGGTCCTGGAAGATCGCCAGCAGAGCTACAATTACGCAAAATCCCTCGGCCTGGAACTGGATGATAAAATCGGCCATGGCAAACTGCTGGCGGAGATTTTTGATGAAGTCGTCGAGCCGAAGCTTTGGCAACCGACCTTTATCACCGAGTATCCTACCGAAATATCTCCGTTGTCGCGGAAAAATGACGATCGTCCCGAGGTGGTCGATCGTTTCGAACTGTTTATCGTCGGCCGGGAACTGGCCAACGCCTTCTCCGAGTTGAACGACCCGCTTGACCAGAAGGAACGTTTCCTCAACCAGTTGGAAGAAAAGGCCGCCGGCGATGAAGAGGCTCACGAGATGGACGAGGACTACATCCGTGCTCTTGAATATGGTTTGCCACCGACAGCCGGTGAGGGGATCGGCATCGACCGGCTGGTGATGCTGTTGACCGATTCGGCGTCGATCCGCGACGTGATTCTGTTTCCGCAACTCAGATCTGAAGTCGGCTGACCAGTCGACCGAAACGGCTATTAATGTCTTACGAATGGTTTGTCAGCCTCCGTTATTTGCGTGCTAAGCGGAAGCAGACGTTCATATCGGTCATCTCCTTTATTTCTATCGCTGGGGTTACCCTTGGAGTCGCTGCCCTGATCTTGGTGTTGTCGGTGATGACCGGCTTTACCGATGGGGTGCGGCAGCAGATTCTTGGCAACGTGCCGCATGTGCTGATGCAGAAATTCGGTTCGGGAATCGATAACTATCAATCTCTGGTTGATGCAGCGCGGCAAACTCCACATGTGGTTTCGGCCACCCCATTCGTTTCCAAGGAGGCGATGCTGCTGTCTCGTGGCAATGTCTCGGCGGTCAGCGTCAAGGGGGTCGATGACCAGCACAAGGTCTTCGGCCAGGGTTTGCTTACCGTCGATGAACGGCCGATAAAGGAATTGTTTTTTGACGCCGAAAGCGAACGGCCCGGAATCATCATCGGCATCGATACCGCGACCAGTCTTGGTGTCGCGGTCGGGGATTCGATCAATGTCATTCCGCCGATGTTTACCATCACCCCTTTCGGTATGATCCCGAAAATGAAACCGTTTCTGGTGGTGGGGATCTTCGAAAAACAGAGTAGCCTGGTCGACAGTTTTTATGCCTATATCCCCTTAGGGATTGCTCAGAGCTTTTTCGATTCTGAGGGGGCAGTAAGCGGTGTGGAACTGGAAGTCGATCGGTTTGACCAGGCCCCCCAGGTTGCCGGCCAGTTAAGTAAGCAGTTCGAATTTCCGTATACTATCCGTCCCTGGCAGAGTATCTATGGCTCTTTTCTCTCGGCACTCAAACTGGAAAAGTTGGGTCTGTTTATTGTCCTCGCAATTATCGTGCTGGTGGCGGCCTTCAATATAGCCACCACCCTGATCATGGTCGTGATGGAAAAGAGTCGCGATATTGCTATCCTACGCGCCATGGGGGCCAATGCTCGCAGTATCATGAAAATTTTTGTGCTGGAAGGGTTCATTATCGGGATCATGGGAACCTTTCTGGGGACTTCCTGCGGAATCTTTCTTGCCCATTATGCCGATGCTCTGATCAAGTTTCTGGAGCGAACCTTCGGCATTCGGATCTTTGATCAGGCGGTTTATGGAATGGAGCGCTTCCCCTCGGAAATTATCGTCACCGATGTGATAGCGGTGATGGCGATGGCGATGGCAATTTCGTTGCTGGCGACCATTTATCCTGCCTGGCGTGCCTCGCGCATGGATCCGGCGGAGGCGCTGCGTTATGAATGACCCGGCGATGATCGAGATCTGCGATCTGGAGAAAACCTTCGCGACTCCCGGTGGGACGATTACCGTACTGCAGAAGATCAACTTGAAAATCTGTGCTGGCGAGCGAGTGGCGGTGGTCGGAACCTCCGGGGCTGGTAAAACCACCCTGATGCATATCCTCGGTGGCCTTGACCAGCCGACTGCTGGCCAAATCCTGTTTGAAGGTAAGAGCCTCTTTTCGCTGCGCGGCGGCGCGTTGGATGCCTTTCGCAACCGCACGGTCGGCTTTGTCTTTCAGTTTCATCAGTTGTTGCCGGAGTTTTCCGCTTTGGAAAATGTCATGATGCCGCTGCTGATTGGGCGCTTAAAACGCATCGAAGCAGCGCACCAAGCGACAGCAGTACTCAAGGAGGTTGGTCTTGACCATCGCTTAAGCCATAAACCGGGGGCTCTTTCCGGTGGGGAGCAGCAACGGGTTGCAATCGCCCGGGCGTTGGTGTGTGAGCCCAGACTCCTGCTCGCAGATGAGCCAACCGGGAACCTGGATAGCCGGACTTCAGAAGAAATAATGGGGCTGCTAAACCAGTTGCATCGGAATCGCGGCCTGACCATGATCATTGTTACCCATAATAATCAGCTGGCTGCCAGTCTCGATCGGGTTTTGCGGATAGAAGACGGCCTGCTGGCCAAAGATATTTTAAATTGAACTCACAACGACGATTTTCTATAATCCCGTTTTTTGCCT
Organism: uncultured Desulfuromonadales bacterium; assembly: GCA_947259685.1. The sequence goes on from CAMYNC010000032.1 coordinate 45,307, forward strand.
TCATTTATGGTTTCTGAGGGATCTTTGATGCTGAAAAGTGCTCTATTTACACTTTGTTTACTGCTGGCGGCGGTTACCGTCCATGCCAGTAGTTTCAAGGTGTCCGATATCCTGGTTGAGGGGAACAACCGGGTTGAATCGGCAACCATACTGGCCGCCATTTCAATCCGTCCCGGAGATCAGGCAAGCCTGGAGGATATTGACCAGGCAATGCGGAGTATTTTTGCATTAGGACGTTTTGAAGATATTTCTGCCGAGCTGACTGAAATCCAAGAGGCCAAGCTGTTGACCTTTGTGGTGAGTGAGCTGCCCTTGGTGAGGGATGTCCTTTTTTCCGGCAATGATGAGTTGGGGGAGGAGAAACTACAGGCTCTTGTCAGTGTCAAAATCCCTCAGCTGTTTAGTTATGAGAAGGTGAAGGAGAGCGTTCGCGCAATTAAGGCTGCTTATGCTGAAGATGGCTATCACGCAGCAAAGATCGACCCAGACGTCGAGGTTGACGACCGCAATGAGGCGACTCTGACCTTTAAAATAGCTGAAGGTGAAAAGGTCTTGATCGATGAGATCCGCTTCGTCGGGAATAAGGATCTTGAGGCCGACACCCTGAAGGATGCCATGCAGACTAAGCCGCGTTGGTGGCTGTCCTGGCTAACCGGACGGGGAGCATACCAGTCGGACATAGTGGAGATTGATCTGGAGAGAATTAAGGCGGTTTACTATGATCATGGCTATATGGATGTCAAGGTTGCGCAGCCGATTGTGAGCCTGATCGAAGACAATAAATATCTTGAGCTTGAGATTGAAATCAATGAAGGGCCGCAGTACAAAACCGGCACCATTGATGTTCAAGGCGACTTGCTACACCCTAAAGAAGAACTCCTTAAATATGTCAGGTTGCAAACCGGAAAGACTTTCAGTCGTGGGGTGCTTCGCCAAAGTGTCGAAGCTTTAACCGATCTTTACGCTGATCAGGGTTTTGCTTATGTCAATGTGGCGCCGCTGACCAGCAAAAAACAAGAGCTTTTGCAGGTCGATCTGGTGCTCGACATTGAGCAAGGGACTAAGGTTTTTATTGAGCGGATTGAGATTCGCGGCAATACCAAAACTCGTGACAAGGTCGTCCGCCGGGAAATTCCCATTGATGAAGGAGATCTGTACAGCGCCAGTAAAATCAAGGCCGGCAACCGCAATATCCGCAACCTCGGTTTTTTTGAAGAGGTTGATGTCACCAGCGGTCCTGGTTCGGACGCCAGTCATTCGGTGATGAAGGTCGATCTGAAAGAGCAGCCGACCGGAACCTTCTCGGTCGGTGCCGGTTATTCATCTGTCGATTCTCTCATTGGCCAGGGCTCGATCAGCCAGGATAATTTCCTGGGTTATGGAATCAAAATTAATCTGGCAGGTTCATTCAGCGGCAAGAGTACCACCTTTCAGGTTGGGATCAGCGAGCCTCATTTTCTTGATACCAACTGGACGCTCGCGGGCGAACTTTACAAAACCGAGCGTGAATTTGACGATTATGACGAACATAACACTGGCGGCTCGATCACTGCTGGCCACCCGGTGGCAAAACACGCCAAGGCTTTTTTGACCTACCGATATGAACAGGTCGATATTTTAAATGTCGATGATGATGCTGATACCTATATCCAGGAACAGGAGGGGAATTCGACCCTGTCTTCAATCACCGGGACGATTACCCGCAACAGCACTGACTTCCATGCAGACCCCAGCACTGGGGGAATTTCCAAAGTTAACCTGCAGTATGCCGGCCTTGGCGGAACAGAAAATTTCGTTAAAATGAATGTCGAGCACCGCCATTTTTTCCCTTTCCGTTGGGATACAGTCTTTTCGGTGCATGGTGAAGTTGGCTACCTGGTCTCGACGAATAGTGATGATACCCCGATTAATGAGCGCTATTTTCTCGGTGGCATCCGGACGTTACGCGGCTTTGAAACCCGCGAGGTCGGACCGAAGGAAGATGGTTCCTATGTCGGTGGCGACAAGATGGCCTATTTTAACGTTGAATATGTCTTTCCGATTTATAAAAAGCTCGGCGTAAAGGGGGTGGTCTTCTATGATACCGGCAACGCCTGGCTTTCAAGTGAAAGTTACTTTTCCAGTATGCGCAACAGTGTCGGTACCGGAATCCGTTGGCAAAGTCCACTGGGGCCTTTACGTTTTGAATGGGGCTACAATCTTTCCCCGCGTGATGATGAAAGACAATCGGTTTTCGAATTTTCGATCGGCTCGGCTTTTTAGGAGCTGTAACCTACAGGAGGAAAATCATGAATAAATTACTTATTGCTCTTATTGCTGTACTCTTATTGGCGGCTCCGGCAGTTGCTGAAACCAAAATCGGGATTGTCGATCTGCAAAAAGCGTTGAACCGTTCAAAGGCCGGAGTCTCTGCGAAAAAAGACATTGAAGCTCAGTTGAAAAGATTTGAAGCAGAATTTAAAAGCAAAGAGAGCGAATTGAAGTCGCTTAAAGATGAGCTTGAAAAACAAGCGGTTCTGCTTTCGGACAGTGCCAAAGCTGAAAAAGAACTCGAATACCAAAAAAATGTCAAGGATCTGCAGCGCTTCAACAAAGATGTTAAAGATGAGTTGCAGCAAAAGGATGCCGCCCACACCAAAAGGATCTTGAACGAATTGTTTGCCATCCTGCAGAAAATCGGCAAGGACGGTGGCTACAGTATGGTGATTGAGAAGAACGAAGGAGCGGTCATCTATAATGATGAAAATGTCGATCTGACCGATCAGCTGATCAAGGCCTACGACGCAGGGCAAAACTAGCTCGTGCCCTTCCGGAAACTCCGGATGGCACAGCGGCGTTTCTGTTTTGGGAACGAGCAATTTTTGCAAGGCCAAGGAAATCAAGGGGTAGCACGGAGACGTACAAGGTGCGTCGCACAAGCAAGCCCGCAGATTGACGCAAAGATTGCGAACAGGGCCGTTTCCGGACAGAAATTAAGCTCAGGATAATTGATGGCGACATTACAGCAGTTAGCCGACTTGGTCGGTGGTCAAATCCAGGGTGATCCAGCGCTTGAAATCAGCCGGGTCTTTCCAATCGATCTGGCGGGTGAGGGTGATATCACCTTTATTTCCAACCCGAAGTATCTCTCGAAGCTCAAGCAGAGCAATGCCTCAGCTATTATTCTTGCGCCCGGGATCGATGCGCCTGGATTTAATCTTCTGGTTTGTGCCAATCCTTACCTGGCCTTTGCCAAAATTCTCACCTTTTTGCAGGTGCCCAAGTTGCCCGCAAAGGGGATCATGCCGGGAGCCATTGTCGCCGAAAGTGCCAAAGTGGCCGATGGTGCGACCATTCATCCGGGTTGTATTCTCGGTGAAAATGTCGTTATCGGTACTGGAACGACTCTGTTTGCCAATGTCGTCATCTATGGGGATGTCACAATCGGTGAAAATTGTCTGTTGCATGCCGGCGCGATTGTACGCGAAGGCTCAGTGCTAGGGCATCGGGTGATTCTTCAGCCGGCCGCAGTTATCGGCTCAGATGGGTTCGGCTTTGCGCCGGACGGAACCAGTTACTACAAAATACCGCAAGTCGGTATTGTGGTTCTCGAGGATGATGTCGAGATCGGTTCCTGCAGTTGCATTGATCGTGCTGCGCTGGGTGAAACCCGGATCAGTCGTGGCACTAAAATCGATAACCTGGTGCAGATCGGTCACAACGTCGAAATTGGCGAAGATAGTATCCTGGTATCCCAGGTAGGTATTTCCGGTAGTACAAAGATCGGCAAGCGCTGCACCTTCGGTGGACAAGCAGCGACTGCCGGCCACGTGATAGTCGGGGACAATGTCACCATCGGCGGCCGCGGTGGGGTGACCGGTAACGTCGCAGCAAACCAGGTCCTCTCAGGTTTGCCGGCCATGCCACACAAACAATGGCTGAGAACGACCATGGCGTTACCAAAAGTCCCTGAAATGCGTAAAGAATTGCAACAATTGAAAAAGCGCCTTGAGTTGCTTGAGTCGCAGATGAAAGAGGATTGATATGCTGGAGATGAATATCCAGAAGATTATGGAGGTTTTGCCCCACCGTTATCCCTTCTTACTGGTTGATCGTATTGAGGAGGTTGAAGAGGGGGTTAAAGTCGTCGGTTATAAAAATGTGACGATCAACGAACCCTTTTTCCAGGGGCATTTTCCCGGTCATCCGATTATGCCTGGGGTATTGATTATCGAAGCGATGGCACAGGTTGGTGGGGCTTATGTTTCGATGAAGGATAATGTGGCTGATGATCGCGTGACCTACTTCGTTGGTATCGATAAAGCACGTTTTCGTCGTCCGGTTGTCCCAGGTGATGTGGTGAGAATGGAACTTGAACTATTATCGACCCGCCGTGGTATCCACCAATTTACCGGCAAGGCTTACGTGGGTGATACCTTGGTTGCTGAAGCAGAACTTAAGGCAACTTTTGCGGCAAAGTAACCTGGAGAACTTCATGATTCATCCGACAGCGATTATCGCACCGGGCGCCAACCTTGATTCGACTGTGTCTGTGGGCCCTTATGCCGTGATCGGTGAGCATGTCCGTATCGGCCCCGGAACCAGTGTTGGTCCTCATGCGGTGATTGAGGGGCGGACAGAGATCGGTTCTGATAACCAGATTTTTCAGTTCACTTCTGTCGGGGCGATTCCGCAAGATTTAAAATTTCATGGAGAAGAGTCCACTCTGAAGATCGGCGATCGCAACAAAATCCGCGAGTTTGTCACTATTCACCTCGGCACCTCCGATGGTGGTGGCGTGACGACCGTCGGCAACGACAATCTGTTTATGGCTTACTCTCATGTGGCTCACGACTGCATTGTAAAAAATCATGTGATTCTGGCTAACTGTGCGACTCTGGCGGGTCATGTCGAAATCGACGATCATGCGATCCTTGGCGGATTGTCCGCGGTGCATCAGTTTGGCCGGGTGGGCTGTCATGTCATGGCCAGCGGCGGTTCGATGATCGCCCAGGATGCGGCACCCTATTCGATCGTCCAGGGGGATCGGGCCAAGACTGTCGGTTTGAACCTGACAGGTCTAAAGCGGCGCGGCTACAGCAAGGCGGCTTTGGCAAACATCAAGCAGATGTACAAGCTGGTCTTTCGCAGTAACCTCAAGTTGGAGGAGGCGGTTACAGAGATTGAGAGCAGTCTTGACAACACCGCCGCTGAAGTTGCAACCTACCTCGAGTTTTTGAAAAAGAGTGAACGCGGACTGGCGCGCTAGAACCACTTAGCAAGCCTTTACGAAAACAGAAGTAGCGAGAGCCATCTTTGGGTCTCGCCTTTTGTTTTTTAGCTGATTATAAATAATGACAGAACTTAACGCTCAACAGACCAGAAGGATCATGATTGTCGCCGGCGAATCGTCCGGTGATTTGCATGGCAGCAATCTGTTGCTGGCCGCCCGAGATATCGCTCCGGAACAACAATATTTTGGTGTTGGTGGAGAGCGGATGAAAGCCGCCGGTTGCGAGATTATTTTCCCTTCGGATGAACTGTCGGTAATGGGATTGGTCGAGGTTTTTGCTCAGCTGCCACGCCTGATGGCACGTTTTCGACAGCTTAAAAAGGTTTTGCAGGGGGCTGAACGTCCTGATCTGTTGGTGCTTATCGACTTCCCCGGTTTCAACCTGCGGCTGGCAAAGGTTGCTAAACAACTTGGTATCCCGGTTCTGTACTATATCAGTCCAAAAGTTTGGGCCTGGCGCAGTGGCCGTGCCAAAATCATCGCTGAGCGGGTCGATCGGTTGGCGCTGATCTTTCCATTCGAACCCCAGCTCTATACCCTCTATGGTGTCCAAGCTGAATATGTTGGTAATCCACTGCTAGACGAATTCAGCCTTAACCAACCGACCGGTGCTTTGCGGTCGCAATTCGTCTGCATGCCAGAAGACCAACTCGTGGGCATTTTTCCAGGTAGTCGACAGGGTGAACTCAACGCTATTTTCCCAACTCTGCTTGAAACCGCAAGACAGTTGCTGAAAACCAGGCCGAAGCTGAAATTCCTTCTGCCGGTAGCACCCTCCTTGTCGATGGAATCTTTTCGAGAACAGCTACGCGACTCCGGTCTGCCGATCACTCTGGTTGAGAAGAATATCTACGAGGTGGCCGCTGCCTGTGATGCGGTGCTCTGTGTCTCCGGAACCGTGACCCTGCAAATCGCTCTGGTTGGCACACCCATGACGATTGTTTACAAAATGTCTCCGCTCAGCTATGCCGTGGCAAAGCGGGTCGTCAGAATCGAATCTGTCGGACTTGCCAATATTGTTGCCGGAAAAAAGATTGTCCGTGAGTTCATTCAGGATGCGGCTAATCCTCACGCACTATCGGCTGAAATTCTCCGATTGCTGGATGATCATGATTATGCCCGTCGCATGCGTGTCGAATTGGCAAAAGTGCGTGATTTAATGGGCGAGCCGGGCTGCTCAAAGAAGGTGGCGCAGATGGTCTCAGAAATGACTTTGTAAACGAAAAAGGATAATTTGTCGGTGTTGCTCGAAAAAGATCAGAAAAATATATATCTGCGCCTTCTGCGGTATGCCGCTCCCTACAAAGGCCTGATTGCTTTGTCAATGCTCGCGTCATTGGGCGTGGCTGGCACGGATGCGCTCGTTGCCTACCTGGTCAAACCCTTTGTTGACGAATTGCTTATCGCCGGTAACCTGGGGATGGCAAAGCTCGTCCCACTCTGGGTTGTTGGCCTGATGACAATCAAGGGGGTCTCCCGCTATGTTCAAGAATACAATATCCGTAAGGCGGGACAGCGTGCCATACAAGATATCCGCAATGAAGTTTTCGGCCATGCTTTAAGGCTGTCAATGCGCTTTTTCGTCAGCAACCCATCAGGTTCGCTGATGTCCCGCATCCTGAATGATGTCAATGTTCTCCAGTCGGCGCTATCGAGTGTTCTGGTGACTGTCCTCAGGGAGTCTATGACCCTGATCGCATTGACCGGTTACGCATTTTATGCGGACTGGAGAATGGCGCTGATGGCATTCACTGTCATTCCCGCTGCTGTCTGGCCTGCAGCGGTTATCGGCAAAAAAATCAAAAAGTTTTCTCGTCGGGGCCAAAATGCCATGGGGAATGTTACCGGGGTTTTGGAGCAGAGTTTCTCTGGAATCAAGGTCATCAAGGCGTTTGGTACCGAAGAGCATGAGCGGGAAAAATTTGTTCGGGAAAACGCTAATTTTTACAACTTTATCCGGAAAACATTCAGATACTCGGCTGGCACCGCTCCGGTGATGGAAATAATGACCTCTTTCGGTGTGGCGGCAGTTCTCTGGTACGGTCTCAATCGGGTTGCGGCTGAAGAAATTACCAAAGGCGAGCTGTTTTCAATTCTTGCTGCGATCCTGTTAATGTACTCACCCCTGAAGCGGCTGACAAAGGTCAACAATACCATTCAAAAGGCAATCGGTGCTGCGGAAAGGGTCTTTGAAGTTCTTGACAACTCGCCTGAAATTGTTGACTTGCCGGATGCTGTTGAATTGAGCCAGTGTCGTGGCGATGTCAGCTTTGAAGGGGTAAGCTTTGCCTACGATGATGAGCCCGTTCTGCAGGATTTTTCGATTCAGGCCAGGCCTGGAGAGGTGATTGCTCTAGTCGGACCCAGTGGCGCCGGCAAAACCACTATCGTCGGGCTTTTGAACCGTTTCTACGATCCGCAAGCTGGACGGATCTTAATCGATGGGCATGACATTCGGGAATTGACTCAGAAAAGCCTCCACGACAATCTGGCCTTGGTTGACCAAGAAACCTTTTTATTTAACGACAGTATCCGGAACAATCTCCGCTATGGTTGTGGCAATGCGGATGCTGCTGCGGTTGAGAAGGCCGCTCAACAGGCCCACGCCGATGACTTTATTCGGCAGCTCCCAGAGGGGTACGAGACCATCATCGGGAACCGTGGTGTACGGCTTTCCGGTGGGCAGCGACAGCGGCTTTGTATCGCCAGAGCTATTTTGCGTGATGCGCCGATTCTGATGTTGGATGAGGCGACCAGTGCACTTGATACCGAGAGCGAAGCGATGGTGCAACGCGCCCTCAGCAACCTGATGAGCAATCGCACCACCTTTGTCATTGCCCATCGCTTGTCGACGATTATGCATGCCGACCGGATTCTGGTGCTGGAAAATGGTCGGCTGGTGGAAGACGGTGACCACCAGCAGTTGCTGAAAAATAAGGGTCTTTATAAACGACTTTATGACATTCAGTTCCGGGAGCAGGGTGATGCGCTTTAAAGATCGGTTGCTGGTTAAGATTGCACCTTTTCTCGCAGCAATGATCATTCGTTTTTTACACCTGACCATCAGAACTGAATTTATCGGCGAGGAGCAGCCGCAAGCTTTCTGGCAGCGTGGCGAGCAGGTGATTCTCTCTTTCTGGCACGATCAGCTGCTGTTGATGGTGTTGGGCTACCGCGGTCCCTTGGCAAAGATCCTGATCAGTGCCTCGAAAGATGGCGAACTGATCGCCCGGGTGATGCGGTATTTCGGTCAAGATGCGGTGCGCGGATCTTCATCACGCGGCGGACGTGCGGCATTTAAAGAGTTGTTGCAGCTCGCCAAAGAAGAGGTTGATCTGGTGATTACCCCCGACGGGCCTAAAGGACCGCGGCACCAGCTGAAAGATGGCGTGATTCACCTGGCCAGACTCAGTGGCCGACCAGTGGTGCCGATGGCCTTTGTCTGCAGCCGCGGGCGCCGCTTCGGGTCTTGGGATCGTTTTTTGTTGCCATACCCTTTCGGGCGCGGGGTTTATGCGTTTGGAGAGCCGGTTTACTATGATAAGATCGAGGGTCCTGAAGGGTTTCGTGAGCGGTTGGAAACAGCCATGCGGATAAATCAACAACGTGCTGAATCTCGCCTGGAGGACTACGGTGTATCTGCTGTATGATCTGCTGCTGCTGGTGGCTGCTGCAGGTCTGATCCCTTATTATCTGCTGCGTGGCATGCGCTTCGGCAAGAGTCGCCGGGGCATCCGTGAGCGTTTGGGCCAATATTCGGAACAACTGCTCGAACGGATTCAGGGGCAAAGGATTATCTGGGTGCATGCGGTGTCGGTCGGAGAAACCCGAGCGGCCATCCCGTTACTAAAAGAGTTGCGCCGGAACTACCCCTCGCATCTGATATTGGTTTCTAATGTCACTGAAACCGGCCAGGCGATTGCGCGTGATAATGACGATATTGATCTCTGCCTGTTTTTCCCCTTCGATTTTTCCTGGACAGTTCGCCGGGTTCTGCAGCGGATTCAACCGGAATTGATCATTATCGTCGAAACGGAAATCTGGCCCAATTTTGTTCATCAGGCCAAGCTCCTCGATATTCCTGTCGTGCTGGTGAACGGGCGTATTTCTGATCGCTCATTTCCTCGCTATCGTGTTGTTCGGGCGTTGCTTAAACCCGTTCTTCGCTGTTTTTCAAGCTTTTGTATGCAGTCACAACTTGATGCTGAGCGGATTGTTCAGCTGGGTGCAAAATCGGACCTCACCGTCAATACCGGGAATCTGAAATTTGATCATGAGCTCTGTGACCTGTCAGAAAAAGAGATCGGTCAGTTAAAGCAGCTCTATCGATTGCCAGAAGACCTGCCGATCCTGGTTGCCGGAAGTACCCATTCAGGTGAAGAAGAGCAGATTCTTGATGCCTATACTGAATTGCTCCAGCAGAACCGCAGCTGCCTGCTGATTCTGATTCCTCGCCATCCAGAGCGCTGTCGAGAGATCGCCAGCCTACTTGAAGCGAGGAACATCAGCTTCCGCTTGCGTACTTCCTTGGCAACAGAAGATGACCTACTGGACTCAGGAGATGTGCTGTTGGTTGATTCTCTCGGTGAGGTCCTCAATCTTTATGGCGTGTCCGATCTGGTTTTTGTTGGGGGGAGCTTGGTGCCGGTCGGTGGCCACAATCTGCTCGAGGCTTCATTGCTTGCTAAGGCTGTTCTGTTTGGGCCGCATATACAGAATTTTCGCGAAATCTCTGCCAAACTGATCAAATCAGGCTCTGGAATTAAAGTCACAGGCTCAGAGGAGCTCCTCGAGAAGTGGACCCTGCTCCTCGATGATTCGATTCGTCGCAATGCTATGGGGCAGGCTGGGCGCGCACTCTTGGTTGAAAATGCTGGGGCAACCGAGCGGACCATGCAATCAGTTGGACGGTACTTGAGCGCTTCATGATCGCATTCGCTTCTATTCACCGCCGTTTGCAGACTCGAGAAGGCTGGGGAATTGCCGAGTGGTTCATATTTTGCTTGTTAGTGCCTGCTGCGCTCCTCTACGGTTTAGTCAGCTGGCTTCGTGGGAAATGTTACGACTTAAGGGTATTTACGGCCTACGAGGCTGAGGTTCCGGTTGTTTCGGTCGGTAATCTTGCCGTCGGTGGGACCGGAAAAACTCCGGTTGTCGATTGGCTAATCAAAGAATTTGTGCGGCAAGGGAAACGACCGGCGGTTGTGAGCCGGGGCTATGGCGGCTCCTTTGCTGGCGCTGTGGGAGTTGTCTGTGATGGCCAGGGACCCTGTCTGTCGGCTGTAGAGGCTGGGGATGAGCCTGTTCTTCTCGCCCGACGCAATCCGCAGACACTGGTATTGATTGCCAAAAAACGTTCTGCCGGGGTGGCCGCCGCGGTTGCTGAATATGCTGCGGATCTGATTATTCTCGATGATGGTTTTCAGCACCGGGCCGTGGCGCGAGATGTTGATCTGGTGCTACTCGATGCTAAACACCCTTTCGGCAACGGCTGGCCACTGCCAGCTGGTATTCTGCGAGAAT
>CAMYNC010000033.1:0-23181 GCA_947259685.1 uncultured Desulfuromonadales bacterium
GAACCTGATGCAGGTAATTGATTGAGACCGCAATCAACTGCGGCCGGGCGCTTATTACCTGCGGCAGCAACTGCTCGACAAAATAGCGTTGAAACAGCGTCTGCGCACTTCCTTCGGCAAAGCGTTGCAGATCGGCTGGATCGAAACAGGAATAGCCGCGATGCTGATAGTCGCCCAGGGTCAAGCGTTCCTCACCCGACTGCTGCGTCCAGAGCGCCAGCAGCTGATTGAGGTAACTGACCGCGGTCGTGTAACGGGCCAGGGATTGACTCGCTGCACCTGAACGCAGCAGACTAAGGGAGTTCGGTCGATGGCGCAGGGCGCGACGCAGAGCAGTTGCAGGCTCTGGCCCGGCCAGTTGCTGCAGCCGCTCGCCGGCGAGCAGGTATAGATAAGCGTCCAGGTTGGCATCAATGGTCTGAACCGAGTATTCTCCAGCCAATGCGGCCTGCAACACGGCTAGTGCCAGAGGCGGTTCAGAGGCTTTCAGAGCTGGGGGCTGAAGCAGCAGAATATCGGTCATCGGTTCAGTTCGAAAGAGTCAAGGAGACTGGGCCAGTCTAGCGCCCATTCAACAGGAATGGCAGGAATTTCTGCTAACTCCTGCAGCAATTCCTGGTGAATTATGCAACAAAGTTTTATCCAGAATAAATATATTTTCTCCACTCTAAATCAGGAAAAGCTTTAAACATGGTTATAAACAAATTTTATCAACTTTTCACAAAAATTTACCCTGAGCAAACAAAACCCCTTGCCACAAGGCAGACAGATAAATAAAATACTGTTCTACAAAAATCCACAACAGCGAACCACATTGACGCCGCTCAGCAGATCGCGTAACACCTAAGAATACACTGGTGGCATACCTTGCTCCCTGCCAGAGAAAGAGAATCAATGAACCGGATCGAGATCGACGAAACATTCTGTAAAGGCTGTGCGCTCTGCACCCAGGTCTGCCCTCACGGGCTGCTGGAGATGAGCGAGCAACTCAACGCCCAGGGTTTCATGCCGGCGGTTATCCCGCCGACCAAGTTGGCCAACTGCACTGCTTGCGCCCTCTGTGCGCGGATCTGTCCTGACGCCGCGATCAGCGTGTTTCGCGAGATGCAACCGGCTGCAGCGATCAGTAATGGCTGAAACCATGACCAAACGACTGTTTGTCAAAGGCAACGAAGCAGTCGCCCGTGGTGCCCTCGCGGCCGGCTGTCGCCATTATTTCGGCTATCCGATCACTCCGCAAAGCGATATCCCCGAATATCTGTCTCTGGAACTGCCAAAGCTCGGCGGTGAATTCATCCAGGCGGAAAGCGAAATCGCCTCAATCAATATGCTGCTCGGCGCCAGCGCCTGCGGCGTGCGGGCGATGACCTCCTCCTCCAGCCCGGGGATCTCCCTGAAGCAGGAAGGGATCAGCTACATGGCTGGCAGCGAGCTGCCGGGGCTGATCGTCAACATCTGCCGCTCCGGCCCAGGGTTAGGCGGTATCGATGCCTCCCAGGCCGACTATTTTCAGGCGGTCAAGGGGGGCGGCCATGGCGGCTACCGGATTATCGTGCTGGCTCCGGCGTCGGTGCAGGAGATGTACGACCTGACGATTCTCGCCTTTGACCTGTCCGACCGCTACCGGATGCCGGCGATGCTGCTCGGCGATTCGGTAATCGGCCAGATCAAAGAAGCGCTCACTCCCCACCCCTACCAGCCACCGAAGGATCTGCCGGAGAAAACCTGGGCGGTCAGAGGTATCGGCACTTCGGGGCAGCAAAAGATTGTTAAATCGCTGTTCCTCGGTGATGGCGAACTGGAAGCGCACAATAACAAACTGCACGCCAAGTTTCTGCAGCTGAAAGACCAGGAAGTGCGCTTTGAAGAACAGCTGCTGGAGGATGCCGAGCTGGCGATCATCGCCTACGGCTCCACTTCCCGGATCGCCAAAACCGCCATCAGCATGGCCCGTGAAGCGGGACTTAAAGTTGGCCTGCTGCGGCCGATCAGCCTCTCCCCTTTTCCCGAGCAGGCGATTCACCAGCTCGCGCAGCGCTGTAAAAAGCTGCTCTGCGTTGAGCTGAGCAACGGCCAGATGGTTGAAGATGTACGACTGGCGGTCAATGGCACTGCCCGGGTCGATTTCTACGGCCGCCCGCCGGGCGCCGGGTCCTTACCGACCCCGGAAGAACTCTTCCAACAGATCCGTAACCATTACGAGTGAGATGATGACGACCTACAAGCAGGTATTTGCCCGTCCGGAATCGTTGAAGGATGTGGCCACCCATTTCTGCCCCGGCTGCCACCATGGCACCTTTCACCGCCTCTGCGCCGAGGCCATGGACCAGTTGCAGCTACAAAAGGACACCATCGGCGTCGCCTCGGTCGGCTGCAGCGTCTTTCTCTACGGCTATTTCGACATTGATGTGGTCGAAGCGCCGCACGGTCGGGCGCCAGCTGTGGCCACCGGCGTCAAGCGCGCCCGGCGCGACAAAATTGTGTTCACCTACCAGGGGGACGGCGATCTGGCGGCGATCGGCACCAGTGAAATCATCCACGCCGCCAACCGGGGCGAACCCTTCACGGTGATCTTCGTCAACAACACCACCTACGGCATGACCGGCGGTCAGATGGCGCCGACCACCCTGCCCCAGCAGCAAACCTCGACCTCACCCCTGGGTCGCGACCTGCAGCGCGACGGCTACCCAATCAGGATGGCCGAACTGATCGCCGGGCTCGACGGCTCAGCCTATGTCGCCCGGGTCGCGGTCGATACACCGAAGAACCTGCTGCAGGCCGGCAAAGTGATCCGCAAAGCCTTCGAATACCAGGTGAAGCATCAGGGCTTTGCCTTTGTCGAAGCCCTGGCCGCCTGTCCAACCAACTGGGGGATGCAGCCGCTGGAGGCCAACGCCCGGGTCGGCAGCGAGATGATCCCCTACTTCCCTTTGGGCACCTTCAAGGATCGCCTGGCCGAGCAAGGAGCCAACTGATGACTTTTGATCTATTCATGTCCGGGTTCGGCGGGCAAGGCGTGTTACTGGCGGGCAACCTGCTGGCTTTTGCGGCCATTGAGACAGGCAAAGAAGCCTGCTTCTTTCCAACTTACGGGGTGGAAAAACGCGGCGGTGCAGCCAACTGTTCGGTGATCATTGCGGATGAGGAGGTCGGCTCGCCGGTGGTAGGTCAGCCGAGCGCGCTTGCCTGTTCAACAGCTCGCTGGTCAAGGAACCGCCGCAGCTGCGGGAGGATGTCGACACCCTGGCAATCCCCGCCACCGACCTGGCGCTTGAGATCGGCGATGTGCGGCTGGTCAACATGATCATGCTTGGCGCTTACGCGGCCAAAAGCGGTGCGATCGAACTGCAAGCGCTCGAGCAAGCCCTGGCCGGAACCCTGCCGGAGCGTAATCATCGCTTTATCCCAATGAACTGCCGTGCCCTGCATGCCGGCGCGGAGCTGGTGACGGCGAACTGTAAACTGGCCGGCTAAAGGGAATAACGGTCGACCCAGCCGATTCTTTTCTGCTCCAGTTCCCAGGCCGGCCGTAAGGCCACTTTCATCAATTTGGCGTGTTTCAAGCTGAGGGTTTTCTTCCCCACCTGCTGAAAATCGACGTTGACCTTACCATTCTTGCTTTTCCCCTGAATAAAGCCCGGTCCCCATTCCGGCTTGCCGAGGATTCGGACTCGTTCACCGCGGACATAATTCATCGCTACCTCCCGATCCTTGCACCCACGAGCACAACACACAAGTCTTAACTGATAGCGTCTCAGGTAGAAATGTCAATCCACCCCAGGATTTTTTTATTATTTATCAAGGACTTGAAAAGAACCAGCAGCGTTGGCGCGGTGGAGAACGGGAAATGGTGTCACTGGCAGAGAAGACCAAGGCACCGCTGGAGGGCTAACCACTCGGCAGATTATTCTGGCATCTCACCACCGGAAAACCTTCCTGCAACCAACCCAATATGCCATCCTGAACGTTGTAGAGAGAAGCCTGCAGCCCCTGATCCAGCAGATAGTCGCAGATGATCGCTGACCGGTAGCCACTGCGACAGATCAGTGCCAAGGGTTTATCAGTTACCTTCTGCTCTTGCAGCTGTTGCCACCAGAGGGGTGGATTGCTCTTCCCGGCCTGGTCAAAAAAGGTCAATAGCAGGCTGTCGGCGACAACCCCGGTCGATTGCCACTCATCCGGCCGCCGCACATCGATCAGCACGACCCCTTGCTGCAAAAGTTCAGGGAGTTCATTGCTGGCAACCTGTTGAAATTTTCTTGTTGGCATAGTTCCTCCGCGGTAACGATAAACCTTTTCCATGATCGCCGTCACTTGTCAGACTGTCAATGCGAACTGGCAGAAATCGGCTACAATTAGATGTATGAAGAGGGGAATCATCTAACCAAAAGGGGTGTAAAAATGCTGCCAACCTATCAGAACATTCTTGTTGCCACCGATTTTACCGAAAACTCGGAAAATGCCTTTAAGCATGCCGTCATGCTGGCTCGTCTGAATGACGCCAAAATCCATCTTATGCATGTGGTGCCACAGGTCGACTCCTCGATGCGCAGCTACCTCGGCTCGGTCATGGGACAGGACAAGCTGGAAGAGTTTGAGAAGCGGAATGCCCAGGAAGCCCATGCCGAAATCAAGCAGGACCTCGATCGCTTCATAAAAACTGAACTGGCCGGCAGCCCGGAAGACCTGCAGCGGTTTGCCGGCGCCATTGTTGCCGTCGGCAACCCGGTGCTGAAAATTCTTGAAACCGCCGATAAGGTCAATGCCGATGTCATTGTTCTGGGCACCCACAGCAAAGGGGCGCTGGAGCATGCCTTCCTGGGGAGCGTGGCGGAAAAGGTCTTGCAAAAATCCCAACGGCCGACATTTGTTATCCCGCTGCCAAAACGTTAGAGATATTTTTCGTTGGATCAAATACGGCAGGCCACCGGCAACCGGTCGCCTGCCTGAGGCTACAACTTTTCCCCTCGCAGAAGAATCAGAACACGGCAGTCAAAATCATCCGCAAAGCAAACAGGGTAATCAGCCCCTGCAAAATCTTTTTCAACAGCGTCTCTGACACTCTATTGCGAGCCTTGGTCCCGAACCAGGAACCCGCCGTCACCGCAAAAATCATTCCCAGCATCAGCGGCAGATGTGCGACAAAGGTGAAACCGAGCAGGCCGAAGGTGATCACCTTGAGCAGGTGGACAATGGTCATCAGCAGGGCATGGGTGGCAACCACCTGCCCGGCAGTTAAGCCGTGACGCAGCAGAATTGGCAGATTCAACGGCCCGGTTGCGCCCACAAACAAGGTGAGAAACCCCTGGGCAAAGCCGAGCGAGAGAAATTTTCCCGGCAGCCGCAGTCGCTCTTTTAAATTTGGCAGCCAGGTCATCAGCAGGATAAAGCAACCAAGTGGAATCGGCAGGTACTCAGGCGGCACCGCCAACACCGCCTGTGAGC
This sequence comes from uncultured Desulfuromonadales bacterium, assembly GCA_947259685.1. The sequence goes on from CAMYNC010000033.1 coordinate 5,446, forward strand.
CGAACGACACGCCGATCAGCACCCCGCAGAAAAAAGCCGGCAGCAACCGTAGGACCAGCTCACGACTGCCGAACAAGCTTCGGCTAGCATTACTGCAAAGCTGCACCACACCATGCACCGGGACTACGGCCGCCGCAGGCAAGACCACTGGCATCACTGCAAGCAGCAACATTCCCCCACCCAGACCGACCACTGCGGTCAAGGTTGACGATAAAAACGCCATAATGATCAGAAAAAGCGACCCCACCTCACCTCCATGAGACAATCAGCCCTCCAGGATCAAACTAAACCTATCCCCTGATTATGTCGATAAATAGCTATAACTTGAAAGGAGATCAGAAATGAATGTTCTTATCGATATCGCAAAACTGCTAGCGGCTCTGATCATCGTTTCTCTCCTGGTTTACGGCTCGCTTGTGGCCGGAAAACTGGAAAATCCGCAGAGTAAATATTCCCACCCGATCACTCGCCCCGGCATCACCTGGTAAAAGTCGTGTATGAGGGGCCTGAGCAAAGCAATTCATGCCCTTACCGCAAGCTTTCTTCACTTAGTGGCACGACGAAAAACCCTTATCCCCTGACAGTTCCAGTCAAATAGATTAACCTATAGGCTCAGTCGACGCTTTTTGAGTCGGCAAAGGGGAAGAAGATGAATGCCAGACCACTTAGTTTTGTGCTCATGACCTTTGGTAGCAATCCTGGCCCAACCTGTGGACAGGAAATCGACGTCAACCGGAGCTATTCCACCGCGATCAAGGCGCTGATCAGTGCCTTGGACAACCAACCAACCGCTTTGCGCCAGGGAAATCTCTAAAATCAGCGCTACCTTGTTGCAACTATTTGTTGCCAAACTATCAAATGAGGGAAACCATGTCGAAACCTGCCTGGAAATGTGATGTCTGTGGCTATGTCCACCAAGGAGAAGAATCTCCACTCAGTTGCCCCCTGTGCGGGGCCGACCGCGAACACTTTTCCCCCCTGCAGTTGATGATTGAGCCGAAAAGCAGTCCGACTAGCAGCCGCTGGCGCTGCACCATCTGCGACCATCTCCACAATGGCCTGGAACCACCAGCCAACTGCGAGGTCTGCGGCGCTGCAGCCAACCTGTTTGCCGCAGTGGGAGAGGAAACCCCGCTCTGCGGTGAGGCCGGAATCGAAAAAATTCTCATTCTCGGCGGTGGTATTGCCGGCTTAACCGCTGCCGAAGAAGCCCGTAAATGTTCGGCGTCCGCCCAGATCACTCTGATTTGCAAAGAAACCGGGTTGCCTTACTACCGCCTGAATCTAACCCGGTTTCTCGCCGGAGAGGTTAGCGAACAGGACTTGCCGGTCCAGCCCGACGACTGGTTTAAAGAGCAGAACATCACTCTGGTGGAGGGGGAGGCGTTACAGATCGACCGTAGTCAAAAGCAGGTTCTGCTTCGCGATGGCCGCGCCTTCAGCTATGACCGGCTGGTCCTCAGCAACGGCTCCCACCCCTTTGTGCCGCCGATTCCCGGGGCCACCCGCGACGGTGTGCACACCCTGCGCACCGTCAAAGATGCCCAGCAGATCCTGCAACGGTTGCAGCCGGGGCGCCGCTGCATCTGCATCGGCGGTGGCTTGCTCGGCCTCGAAACAGCCGGGGCGCTGGCCCGACGTGGACTTCAGGTAACGGTTCTGGAAGGCCATCCCTGGCTGATGCCGCGTCAACTGCCACAAGCCGCTGGCGAACTGTTGAAAGGGGAGCTGCAAAAGCTGGGAATCGAGGTGCTCTGCGGCGTACAGATTGAAGAGCTGGCTGGCGACGAACATCTGCGCACTGTCCTGCTGGCCGATGGTCGCGAACTACCGGCAGACCTGGCGGTGATCTCCGCCGGAGTCCGTCCCAACAGCTGCCTGCCCCGTCAGGCGGAGCTGAAGGTGAAAAACGGCTTGATCGTCGACGATCGGATGACCACCAGCGATCCGCATATTTTCGCCGCCGGCGATGTCGCCGAGCATCGCGGCAAACTTTACGGCATCTGGCCGGCCAGCTACGCACAGGGGGTAGTGGCCGGGATCAACGCCGCCGGCGGCCGTGCTGAATTTCCCGGCCTGTCGCTGGCCACCCGCATCAAGGTGCTTGATGTCGACCTGTTCAGCGTCGGCCAATTGGGCCTGGCCGATGCCAGCTACCGGCTGGTGGAAAAAACCGCAGACGGCAGCTACTGCGGTTTGGTCTGCCGCGACAATCACCTGCTCGGCGCGGCGCTGTTCGGCGACACCAGCCTGGCAGGAACCCTGAAAGAGGCGATTGAAAACGAGATACAACTGCCGGAACTGCCGCAGCTGCAGGGGCTATTTCCTGCCTTGGCGGGATAGAAAAATACCTGATTTGCAGCAATCTTCCGTTGTCGCGAAAAACAGTCCCCTCTCCCTGAGGAAGAGGGGACTATCGGAGCAATTGCCAACTGTGCCCCCTCAGCAGAAGATCCGTTCTCATCGGGAAAAATTACCGGGTTTCATTTCTACTTAGCAACGCTACTGTCGGGCCAGACGTAAATTCGCAATCCGAGCCTCGAAGTTGGAGCGGAACGGGTTGATATCCAACCCGCCGCGCCGCGTGTAGCGGGCATAGACGGTCAGCTTTTCCGGCTGACAGTAGCGCATCAGATCGACAAATATCCGCTCGACACACTGTTCATGGAACTCATTGTGTTCACGAAATGAGATCAAATAGCGCAGGAGCGCCTCACGGTCAATCCTGGGGCCGCGGTAACGGATCAAGACACTCCCCCAATCGGGCTGACTGGTGACCAGACAGTTGCTTTTCAGCAAGTGGCTGTGGAGGCTCTCCTCCACCAGTGAAGTTGCATCCGCGGCATTTTCCAGCAGTGCCGGATTCAGAGAAAATTCCTCGACCACAATATCCAACCCATCGATACAGTCTCCCGGCAGGGGACGGATCTGCTCTGTATCAAACTGATCGTTATCGAGCAGGCGCACACGCACGGTCGCCCCGGCAGCGGCAGAAAGGTCGGCGACCATCCGCTCTTCAACCAGGTCGAAGTCTTCAAAGCGGGTCTGATTGAATGAGTTGAGATAAAGTTTGAACGATTTCGATTCAATCAGGTTGGGGGATTCACAGGGCACATGGAATTCACCCATGGCGACGATCGGTTTGCCTTTGGCGTTCAGCCAGGAGAGTTCATAGGCGTTCCAGATATCGTACCCCTGAAAGGGGAGCGCATCGGTGACGCCGATGACATCCCGCTTGACCTGCCGCGGGAAGGGGCAGAGCAGCTTTGGATCGTATTCCGACCTATATACGGTGGTTTTGCCGAGCGGCAAAGAGGTTTCGTAATCGGTCATTTTCACCCCCTAAACAAGAGATTTGGCGCACACAGCTAGCAAAAAGATTACCACTTCTGGCAGAATACTGGTATGATTCCCGGCTAATTCCGGTCAGACTCGTCTTGCCGGAACAGAGCATAGGAAGATTTATTTCACCCGTCAACATGGAGAACATTATGAAAGTTGGATTAGTCGGTTGGCGTGGCATGGTCGGCTCGGTGCTGATGCAGCGGATGGTCGAAGAAAACGACCTGGCCGGAGTCGAACCTGTCTTTTTCTCCACCTCGCAAGCTGGCCAGGCCGCTCCGGACTTCGGCCAGGGGCCGAGCACGCTGGAGGATGCCGGCAATATAACCAAGCTCGCCGAGCAGAATGTGATTATCACCTGCCAGGGCGGCGATTATACCAAAGAGATCCATCCAGCACTGCGCGCTGCCGGTTGGAACGGTTACTGGATCGATGCGGCTTCGGCCCTGCGGATGGATGACCAGGCGGTGATCATCCTTGATCCGACCAATCGTGATGTTATCGATCAGGCATTGAAAAGCGGCGGCAAGGATTTTATCGGCGGCAATTGCACCGTCAGCTTGATGCTGATGGCTATCGGTGGGCTGTTCAAGGCCGGACTGGTCGACTGGGTCAGTTCGATGACCTATCAGGCCGCTTCCGGTGCCGGCGCACCGAATATGCGCGAGCTGTTGGCCCAGATGGGCGCCCTGAACGCTTCAGTCGCCAAAGAGCTGAGCACCCCGGGGTCGGCGATCCTCGAAATCGATAAAAAGGTCACGGCAACCCTGCGTGGCGGCAGCCTGCCAACCGCCGAATTCGGCTTCCCCCTGGCCGGCAGCGTACTGCCCTGGATCGATCGTGAAGTCGAGGACGGCCAGAGCCGCGAGGAGTGGAAAGGCAATGCTGAGACCAACAAGATCCTCGGCAACAGCACTCCGGTCCCGGTCGACGGTCTTTGTGTTCGAATTGGCGCCATGCGCTGCCACAGCCAGGCTCTGACCATCAAGCTGAAAAAAAATCTACCGATTACCGAAATCGAGCAACTCATCGCCAACGACAATCAGTGGGTCCAGCTAATTCCAAACACCAAAGCCGAGACCCTCCAAGGCCTCACGCCTGCGGCGGTCTCCGGCACCCTAAGCATTCCGGTTGGCCGCGTGCGAAAAATGAAGATGGGCCCAGAGTACCTGTCTGCATTTACCTGCGGGGATCAATTGCTCTGGGGCGCGGCCGAACCGCTGCGGAGGATGCTGCGGATCCTGCAGGAACGCAAATAACCCTCGAAAACTAAAAACCAAAGCCCGAAGCCATGTCGCTTCGGGCTTTTTTTATTTCCCCTGTCCACTATATTTTTTTTGCAACACTTGCAGCATCAGTAGTTTCAAATCGTTCCATCGGTAGATAAAAGTCAAAATATTTTAGAGATTTAAAACCAGCCAAAGGGATAAAATTCGCCCCTCTTCCGCCAATCTGGCCCTGAAAAGCGACTTCTGGCAGTCCCCAATCCTGCGCAATTTGCAACAATTGCAACTCCAGTTGCAGCCGTTGCGGAGCCACCTATGCAACATCCATACGCAACAACGGAAAACCAAAGTTATAGCGCCAACCAGAAAAACCCATAACAACCCAATATTTATCTACTAATTTTGTTCGCCCCTGAAAGTCTAATGGTTGTTGCGTAATTAATAGAGACCCCATCCATGCATGTTGCGCGTTGCTTTGCAACAGCGTATTTTTTGAATATTGCTCCCCACAAATCTCACCAGCCACCGATAACTAGCTATTTTTACTTGTTAATTATTTTTTCAGTGATTTTTTCCCATGGCTGGCACGTTATTTGGACAATATAGGTAATAAAGAGCAACCGAACAGCTCAAGGTTCGGAAATGGCATAAAGCCAGACACAGAGATTCGCAGCACCAACTAAATGCAAGGAGGAACATCATGAACGCCACCGTCGCTAAAACTGAAGAAATCGCCAAAGGTGCCCAACTCGCTGAAAGCACTACAGCGGAGAGTTCAAATCCCTTGGCTAATATGTGGCTGGTCGTTCTGGCGGTTCTGCTGGGCGGCACCCTGCTCTGCACAGCAGTGCTGGTTGCTTGGCCGATCCTCGCCAGCATGTTTGCCGGTTAATAAATAGTCTGAACTACGCCGTACAAGGGGCTTCCATGCTGAAGCCCCTTTTCTTCTGCCTGCCGGAAAAATTTCCGCAAAATCTAAAGCTCAGCCAACTCCCACCGATAAGATACACAGATAACTTTAATTTCTGACTAAATCTCGGGGGAGAAATAACGCAGATGGCTAAAGATATTATGAAACTGTTGGCTCTCTTGATTGCGGTCGCAGCAATTATTCTCGGTATTCATCAACTGGGCATGCTCGAAGACAATAAAAATAAATACAAGCACCCGATAACCCAACCGAACGCACGCTGGTAAAGTCGCGGCATACAAAAAGCATTAGGCAACCCTGGAGTCGCCCGCTCAAATCACGATCTGCTCCTCGAAGCCGTTTCCAGAGGTCAGATATAGCACTTTACATTTCGGGTTGTCACACGCGCCGCTCAGACCCATCATAGGGTGAGCCACCCATCCCCCGGATCGGGTCGATGCCGACCTTGGCCCAGCCCCCGATTCGCTCAAACTGATCTATCTGTTTAGAATCTATGAGCGTACCCAAGAGCGCTGGGCTGATCCGATCCTTGACACCATTTTTATAAACTACGTTTACCTTGGTACTCTTTCTGAAAAAACCCATCCACGACCTCCTTTCAACGCGAGAAGCGGATCAATGTTTACAAGCGTACAACTTTTTCTCTCAATGGCAAGCGTTTGAGGATATTTTGCCAGCTTTTCAGGCAGTTACAACTCATTAGTGACTCCAAAAGAAAAAAACCTCCACCACAAACCGCCATTTAAACCATTGACTTGCACGACAAAACCATCAAGAATGCCGATATCCATATATAAGGGAGCTTTCCATGAAAAAGATTGTCAAACTCCTCTGCTGGTCGCTACTGCTAGTAGGACTAATGACCTCAAACGCTTTTGCTCTATCCTTCGGTTCAGGATTGAGCCTGCAAAAGACAACTCCGTTAAGCACAATCATGGAGAATCCAGATGCCTTCGTCGGCCAGAAGATCCAGCTCAAAGGTCTGATTGTGGATGTTTGTGAAAGGCGCGGCTGTTGGCTCTACATCACCGGCGACCGGCCATTTGAGAAGATTCGCGTCAAAGTCATCGACGGGGAGATCGTCTTCCCCCTTGAGGCGCGCGGAAAGCAGGGGATCGTCGAGGGGATACTGGAAAAATTTGTCCTCAGCCGTGAAGAAGTCGTCGCCCGCCAACGCCATCATGCCGAAGAACGCGGCGAAGCATTCGATCCGACGACGGTCAAATCGGGTGAAACGATTTACCAGCTGCGTGGTCTGGGTGCTGAAATCGACGGGGTCTGAGCACTAACCGCATGAATTGGCGCAGCTGGAACCATGCCATTCACCGGGACCTCGGCTTTCTCTGTATCGGCCTGACGCTGATTTACGCGCTGTCGGGCATCGCGGTCAATCACATTGCTGATTGGAATCCGAACTATCAGATCAAAAGGGTTAAAGCGCAAATAACCCCACAGGCGGCCGGGGTGATCGATCCGCTGCTCATTCCCCAGCTGCTCCAGCAACTGGGGGAGAAACAGGGGCACAGCAACGCCTTTCAGCCGGATGCGGAGAATCTCTGGATCTATATCGATAAACGAATGATCCGGGTGCATCTGCCCAGCGGCGAGGTTGAGCACGAAGTTGCGAAACGGCGCCCCTTCTGGTATCCGTTAAACTTTTTGCACCTGAATCATCCGAAAAAAAGCTGGACCTGGATTGCCGATCTCTATGCCGCAGCCCTGCTGCTGTTAGCAATCAGTGGTTTGCTGATGCTGAAAAGAGGCCGTCAAGCGCGCCGCGGACTGATCCTGACCCTGGTCGGAGTCATCATTCCGTTGCTGTTTCTGGGGCTTTATTATTGAGGCTCACCGCCCCCGAAGCGGCAAGCTGCTCGGCGATTGCTGCCATGACGCGTTCGACAATCAGCAGATGGGTTGCCTTAGAGTCTTCGCACTGATAAAGGTCGGAAAAATCGATTGGCCCGCCAAAGCGCACTTCTCCAGACTGACCGAAGCCCGGAAAGCGCCACTGGTTGATCCCACTTAAGGCGGTCGGGATCACGCTGGGCCGATGGTCATAAATCAGTTTACCAACCCCGCGATTGCCTTTGCCGAGCTGGCCATCTTTGTGCCGCGTCCCTTCGGGAAACAGCATGACCTTTTCACTCTGCAGCAATCCCCCCAGTTGTTTTCCGGCTCGCACATCTCTACCGCGGCGCACCGGAAAGGCACCCCAGGAACGGAACAATGCCCCCAGCAGCGGGTTGCGGAACAGCTCCTCTTTGGCGGGCGCCCAGATTAACTGCAACGGATGCCGAAGGGACACTGCAGAGGGCAAAAACACCGTATCGTAGCCGGAAATATGATTGGAGACCAGGAGCACACCACCCTGGCCAGGGATATGCTCAAGCCCGCTCACCTGGAGGCGATTGCAACGAACGGCATAAAACAGAATGACACGGGCCGCCAGCAGTACCCATAAACGGCGGATCAGCGAGGTCTTCAAAATTCATTTCTCCTTTTTTTAGTCGATCGATTCTATAGCAGCTGCCAACTTCAAGCAATCAGAACCCGTGGTTTTTCGTCTTGCCTGTATTCTTTCCAAGACTGCTTCGGGCACAATATAAGCCAGCGTCTGAGACTGCAGAGATTTCCACTGAGATGCTTGTCGACAAAAGGGTTGCAGGATACTTTGTCAATCGCGCATTATGAACGCTGGGTGAAAATAGAGAGATTATCCAAAGAAAAGAGGTTTAACGATGGGCTGGATGGCGGGGATTATCGGTGGAAGCTTAGGCGCCATGGTCGCCGGACCCTTAGGGGCGGTGATCGGCGCGGCAATCGGGGCCAGCATGAGCGGCGGCCAGCAACTGCAGCAGGGCGGCAGGTTCAAGCTTAACAGCTCGCAGCAGCGCCAGGCGCTGTTTTTTACCGCCGCCTACTCGATGGTCGGCAAGCTGGCCAAGGCCGACGGGAGGGTCTGTGCGGATGAAATTGCCGCGATTGAAAAAATTTCCAAACAAGCACTGGGGCTGGATGCGCAAACTCGCCAGTACGCCTTCAATGTTTTCACCCAGGCGAAAAACAGTTCCGATTCCTTTACCAGCTATGCGCGCCAATTTGGAGAATTCTTTCAGCAAGACCAGCAACTCTGCAGCTTCATGATGAGCTTTCTGTTCCAGATAGCGATGGCCGATGGCGAACTGCACCCCCAGGAAGAAGCGATGCTGCTTGAGGCCAAAACCGCCTTCAACCTACCAGAAAGCCTGTATCAGTCGCTACGCAGTCGCTACGCAGGGCATAGCTCCAGCTCGGTCGGGCTAAAAGAACATTACGAGAATCTTGGTGTCCCAGCTGATGCCACGCGCACTGAAATCAAAAAAGCCTACCGGAAAAAAGCCGCTGAATTTCACCCGGATAAAATCGAAGGCAAAGGCCTGCCCCCCGAATTCATCAAATTTGCCAATGATCGACTGGCAGAAATCAATGCGTCTTATGATGCGCTGCTGAGCGCAAAAAAAGCCTGACTCCAATCGGCTCAACCAACCCAAATCAGCAACAAATCTGCTATGCTAGAAAAACTTACCCAAAGCAGTTATCTTCATTCCTCAGCATTGCAAGCGAGGCAAGAATGCCAAAACCGACCCGGCTACCAGCGTGGGAGATCCTTCAAGAGCATCAACAGCAGATTGAGCAGCTACATATGCGGGAGCTGTTTGCCGAGGACCCCGAGCGTTTCAAACAATTTTCTTTACAATTCGGCGATATCCTTTTCGATTATTCCAAGCATCGCATCACCGCGACGACCCGCCAATTGCTGATCGATCTGGCTGACCAAGCCGGCCTGCGGGAAAAAATCGAACGGATGTTCCGCGGCGAGAAGATTAATACCACCGAGCAGCGGGCGGCCCTGCATATCGCCCTGCGTAACCGCAGCAATCGACCGATCCTGGTGGATGGCCAGAATGTCATGCCGCAGGTGAATGCGATGCTGAAAAAGATGGGCGACTTTTGCGAACGGGTGCGCAGCGGCCATTGGATCGGCTACACCGGGCGCCCGGTGACCGATATCATCAATATCGGTATCGGCGGTTCCGACCTGGGACCGCTGATGGTCACCGAAGCACTGAAGCCTTACGGTCAGCCGAACCTACATGTCCACTATGTCTCCAATGTCGATGCCAGCCACCTGAGTGAAACCCTGCACACCCACGACCCGGAAACCACTCTGTTTTTGATCGCCTCGAAAACCTTTACCACCCAGGAAACCCTGACCAACGCCCGCTCAGCGAGAAAATGGCTACTTAACGCCCTGCACGACGAAGCCGCCATTGCCCAGCATTTCGTCGCCATCTCAACCAACACCGCCGAGGTCACCCGCTTCGGCATCGATCCGGACAACATGTTCGGCTTCTGGGACTGGGTCGGCGGGCGCTACTCGCTCTGGTCTTCGATCGGCCTGTCGATAGCACTGTTTATCGGCATGGATAATTTTGAAAAACTGCTCAGCGGCGCCCACTTGGCGGACGAGCATTTCCGCACCGCCCCTTTGGCGCAGAACATCCCGGTTTTGATGGGTCTGCTGGGGATCTGGTATAACAACTTTTTTGCTGCCGAAAGCCATGCAATCCTCCCCTACGATCAGTACCTGCATCGCTTTCCAGCGTATTTCCAGCAGGGGGATATGGAGAGTAACGGCAAGCGGGTCACCCTGAGCGGCGAGGCGGTCGACTATTCGACCGGGCCGATTATCTGGGGAGAACCAGGGACCAACGGCCAGCATGCGTTCTATCAGCTGATCCATCAAGGAACCAAGCTGATACCGGCAGATTTTCTCGCCGCCGTGGAAAGCCACAACCCCCTCGATAACCACCATAAAATCCTGCTGTCAAACTTTTTTGCTCAGCCGGAAGCCTTGATGATGGGCAAAACCGCAGAGGAAGCACGAGCCGAAATGGAGAACGAAGGCCTGGCGACAGAACGGATTGAGCAGTTGCTGCCGCATAAGCAATTCCCTGGTAATCGACCGACCAGTTCGTTTCTGGTTAAACAACTGACTCCGGAAACCCTCGGCAGCCTGATTGCCTTTTACGAGCATAAAATTTTCACCCAGGCAGCCATCTGGGACATCAATCCCTTCGACCAATGGGGAGTTGAACTCGGCAAGCAGCTGGCCAAGAAAATCCTCCCCGAACTCGACAGCACCGAGTCGGTGGCCAGTCACGACAGCTCCACCAACGGGCTGATTAATTTTTACCGTGAACACAGTTCCTAGCAGTAGGCTTCTGGAGAAAGAAACCGACTTGCCTGGCCCTTTGATATGGCTGATTACCAGCAGATTTTAGCCGAGCCCTCCCCTTAGAATATCAACCTGACCGCTATCCACAGCAACTGTGGATAACTGTGAACTAACCTGCGTATAGCGGGTTGCAAGCGACGCATTTACGCCGCTTGTTCCATTTTGCCCACTTTTTAAACAAGTGGGCTAACCTATTGAAAATAAAAGAACCTATACTGCTGCGCAAAGCGTTTCAGGACCGCAGGCAAATCTGCTGGTATTTTCAACCTGGTCATGCTAAGGGCTGAACTTCAGAAGAAATGCCTGTTGATAAGCCTCGCTAAATGAATTAGCGCCCATAAAGAACAATCCAAACCAGCCAAGGTGACTTTCCGCCGGTGCAGGGGACAAAACCAACCAACTGCAGAGTGGTTAATTTATGCTAGCCGCAATTTTCAACACCATCCTCACCCTCTCAGCTCTTTATGCCCCACAGCCGCTGCTGCCGGTCATCAGTCAGGAGTTTGCCGTCAGTCGTGAAGCGGCAGCGGCCCTGACAACGGTGACCTTTATTCCTCTGGCTCTGGCGCCATTGGTCTATGGCTATCTGCTTGAATCGCTCTCCGCGACCCGGCTGCTGAAAATTGCGGTGCCACTGCTGGCCATCAGCGAACTGCTGTTTGCGGCCAGTAACAGCTTCCCTTTACTGCTCGGCATCCGTTTGCTCCAGGGGCTGCTGATTCCGGCAATCCTGACCTCGCTGATGACCTACCTGTCACAGCGCGCCGGCAATGAAAAGGTTCAGCGCGCCATGGCCATTTATATCGCAGCCACTATTTTTGGCGGCTTTGCCGGCCGGGCCACTTCGGGAATGATCGCCAGTTGGCTCGGTTGGCGCTACAGTTTTATAGTTTTGGCGGTCAGTCTTATGTTTGGTTTTCTGCTGCTGCTCAGGCTGCCGGAAACCGACCATCTGCAACTGGCTAAACCAGACCCGCAGGCGCTGCGCAAGACCCTGCAACGCCCGACGTTTCTACCCATTTACCTGGTGGTCTTCTGCCTGTTTTTCGTTTTTGCCGCGGTCATGAATTATCTGCCGTTCCGCTTGACCGAACTGAGCAGCCAGGTGGATGAGCTGCGCATCGGGTTGATGTATTCGGGTTATGTCATGGGGATCGCCACCTCGCTCGGTGCACCCAGGATCTGCCGATGGTTGAATGGGGAACAGCGCGCCATCCAGCTGGGGCTATTGGCTTTCGCCCTCACTTTGGTCGGACTGGCGACCGGGCAGGTCTGGCTGCTGTTCACCACGATGTTTCTCTTCTGTGCGGCGATGTTTCTGGTGCATACCACCGCCTCGGGCCTGGTTAACCAGCTTTCCGGAGGGGAAAATCGCGGCATGGTCAACGGCCTCTATGTGGCCTTTTATTATTCCGGCGGCGCGATCGGCTCCTTTGCTCCAGGACTGGTCTACCGGCAGTTCGGCTGGCAGGGTTTTCTGCTCAGCCTGGCCCTGGTCTGTGGGCTGGGCTACCTTTGCAGCCGCCGGATTTCCTTGCCCAATCGATGCTAAACTCAAGGCAGGCTGACAGCACCTCCACCGGGGACACTAGCCGCCAATCTCCGCCTGTGCTATGGTGCCCGGCCAATCAAACAGGACAAAGAGGTTTTCGATGCTGCAGTCAGGAAAAAGTTACAACTTAACAGTGAAAAATATCGACCTTCAAGGGGCCTGGCTTGAGGCCGATGGTGAATCGGTGTTGCTGCCTAAAGCTGCCTGCCCCAAGCAGCTTTCAGCAGGCAGTATCCTTGAGGTTTTTCTCTACCTGGATCGCAACGGCCAGCTGAGTGCCTCCGCTCAGACACCACTGGCCGAAGTTGGTCAGTTCGCCCTGCTGCAGGTGACCAGTGTCGGGCCGCATGGTGCCTTTCTCGACTGGGGGATTGAAAAAGACCTGCTGGCGCCCTTTGCAGAGCAGACCATCAAAATGCTCGAGGGCCGACGCTACCTGGTACGGGTCTGCAGTGACCAGCAGGACCGGCCGATCGCTTCGGCCAAGCTGGAAAAATTTCTCGAAGCAGAAGCGGTCGATCTGCAAATCGGCGACGAAGTCGAGCTGATGATCTGGGCTTTCACCGACCTAGGCGCCAAAGTAATCGTCAACGACCGCTTTGAAGCCCTGCTTTATAAAGATGAGGTCCCCAGCGGCTTAAAGCGTGGCGACACTGGGGTCGGCTATATTCTGAAAATTCGCCCCGACCGACGGATTGATGTGACTTTGCGTCGACCGGGAGCCGCCGGGGTGAGCGATGCCCGCGAGATCATTCTCGAAGCAATGGAACCGAGCGGTTTTCTGCCGCTGCACGACCAGAGCCCTCCCGAACAGATCCGTGAACAGTTGGGTTTGAGCAAAAAACTCTTCAAAAAGGCTCTCGGCGGGCTCTACAAGGATGGCTTGGTGGAATTGTCCAACAAGGGTGTAAAACTGGGCAAAAAAACTTAACCCACGGCATCCAGGGCGGCAGCAATCTCAACCGGCAGATCAGGCCGCCCCTTGGCATTCACTCCAGTGCCGATCACCAAAGCATTGAGCACCAGCTGATTGTCCGCCTGAAGATAGATGTCCTGCCGAAAGGCAAACCGCAACTTGGAGAGCCGTTCGATCTGCAAGCCGATCCAGAAATGATCGCCGCTGCGCAAGGAACGCTTGTAGTCGAGCTCGGCGCGAATCACCACCAGGTTGACACCCCGGCGGGTCAGCTCGGCAAAATCCAGCCCAAGCTGTTTGATAAACTCATGCCGGCAATGTTCCAGATAGTTCTGATAAACCGCATTATTCACCACCCCCTGCATATCGCATTCATAATCCCGGACCTGAAAGTCGAGTCGGAATCGGTAGTCTTGCATTTTTAGCCTCCCTGGCATTTTTAAATCGTCAGAAAATATCTAATCGGGTGGCTTGATTTTTACTGTTTAAGAAAACCTAAACCGTCGGGCCGAGACCCGACGGTTTTAGCTTGAACCTGAATCAGTGAGTATCCGGCGGCGAATAGCACAAATCATTGAAATGCCTGAGCACTGCAAAAATCACCGATGAACCTTTGGGTGCAGCTCAGATTTTAGCATCACTCATTCAATCCAAGCACTTGCACTCTTCATCCACCGTTTACGCACTGTTTCAGGTTTAAATATAACCGCTACGGATTTTCACAAAATAAAGGCCCACGGTCAGCGGGCCCTATATATTAAGAGTTCTTAGATGCGCACTACTCTTCATAAAGACAAGTCAAATCCTCATCAGCCCGCAACCCCGAACACTCCTCACAAACCTGCTGACCATTATCCTCCCGGGTCAACAATTCCTCTTCCGGGCACACCTGTTGACAACAGCTGCACTTTTTCCAGGTCATAAGCTCCTCCATCCCCTGTAGCATTACAAGAAAGAACCTTTCTTCAGCTACCAAGAAAGTATAACATGGCTGGCAATTCAAATGGCAGAAGCCGAGCAACCAAGCGACCCTATGCATTCCCAGGAGGCCCTGATGAGCAATTGCAAACCAAGCAACCTGAACTGCACCAGCTGCAGTCAACTTTGGCAGAAAAAAGGCACCACCAGCTGCTGGAGCGACCCCGACCAGCGCCCAACTGCGCCGGTCCACTGTCCCGGGGAAACCGACCCGAAGATAATCACCGACAGCTTCGCTCGCTATCAGGGTGACGCAGAAGATGCCCGGCTAGCCAAAGTGGCCGCCCAGGTGGAAGGGCTCTGCTACCAGCCAGTGCCAGGCAGCGACGCCGTCAATGCTCGCTGGACCCGGGTTGAAGACACCATCGCCCTGGCCAAGCTGATGGACTATAAAAAAATCGGCATCGCCACCTGTATCGGCCTGCTTGAAGAGAGCAAGCGGCTCAGCGATATCCTCGGCGCCCAGGGGCTCGAACCCTATTCGGTCTGCTGCAAATCAGGCAGTATCGATAAGCTGGAATTGGGTCTCAAAGAAACCGAAAAAGTCCGCCCGAACAGTTTTGAACCGGCCTGCAATCCGATCGCTCAGGCCGAACTGCTCAACCAGGCGGGAACCGACATGAATTTGATTGTCGGCCTCTGTGTCGGCCACGATATGCTGTTCAGTAAATATTCAGCGGCGCCAACCTCGACCCTGGTGGTCAAAGATCGGGTCACCGGACATAACCCCATAGCTGTACTTTATGGCCAGAATTTTTACTACAAGCGGCTGCAGAAACAACCGGTACTCGAATAAACCAGGCTGGTCCGCTCGGTTTTCCGTCGCTGCTGCGACCAAAATTATCCAGCAATCAACTCCCTACCGCGGCAGCATTTCCCCGACAATTTAGGGGTTTTATTCTTGACAGCTCCGCTAGAGATTTCTATAGTTTCTAAATAAGCAATCTCACGGAGGAAATTTATCATGAAGCTTTCTACTAAAAGCCGCTACGGCGTTCGGGCCATGTTCGACATGGCCTATCATGCCGGGACCCTGCCGGCCCAAATAAAAGATATATCCCGGCGCCAGAACATCTCCCCCCGCTATCTTGAGCAGATCTTTCAGGATTTGAAGAAAGCTGGTTTGCTGAAAAGCCGCCGCGGACCGCAAGGGGGCTACAGTCTGGCCAAACCGGCCGACGAAATAACCGTCAAGCACATCGTCCTGGCCGCAGAAGGCGAACTGCAACTGGTCGACTGCGTCAAAGGACGGCGGAAAAAAGGCGAAAAAGGTCCAGCCTGCGAATTCGATAATCAGTGCATCACCCAGGGCCTCTGGTCGGAAGCCAGCCGCTTGCTCGGCGACTACTTTGCGTCGATCAGCCTCAAGGACCTCTGCGAGCAGGGCAAAGCAATGGGCCTGGAAAAGGAACTGGATCACCGTTTTATGTACTTTATTTAAAGTTCACCGCCGCAACGAGACCGGCCCTAATTACACTGTTGGAGGGAATCATCCGCACTGCCATGGATGGTTTGGAGGAAGCAGTATGCCGCAACTTTTTAGCCATAGCTCACTGGGACAGATCGGCAACACCCCACTGGTCCAACTGAACAGTTTCTCCCAGCCGGGCTCAGCCCAACTCTGGGCAAAGCTGGAAGGCTGCAACCCGGGCGGCAGCGTGAAAGACCGCATTGCCAAAGCGATGATTGACGCTGCCGAACAGGCCGGGGTTCTCAAACCGGGGTCGATCATCGTCGAACCGACCAGCGGCAACACCGGAATCGGCCTGGCGCTGGTCGCCGCGGTCAAGGGCTATCGACTTATTTTGACCATGCCCGACACCATGAGCCTGGAAAGACGGCGGCTGTTCAGTGCTTATGGCGCCGAACTGATCCTGACCCCGAGCGGTCAGGGGATGCGTGGGGCGATTGAAAAGGCAGCTGAGCTGGCTGATGAACTCGGTGCCTACATGCCACAGCAGTTTAACAATCCGGCCAATCCGCAAGTCCATGAAGAGACCACCGGGCCGGAAATCATTGAAGCGCTAGGCCGTAAAGTCGATCTGTTCGTCTCCGGAGTCGGTACTGGCGGGACCATTTCCGGGGTTGGCCGCGCGCTGCGCAGACACAACTCCAAGGTCCGAATCGTTGCGGTTGAACCGAGCAGCTCGAACGTGCTCTCCGGTGGGGATGCCGGCCCGCACATGATCCAGGGGATCGGTGCGGGATTTATCCCGGAAGTGCTCGACCAACAGATTTACGATCAGGTCCTGACCGTCAGCGATGCCGAGGCGATCAGCACCACCAGAGCTCTGGCCAAGCAGGAAGGCCTGTGCTGCGGCATCTCTGCCGGGGCCAATGTTTTTGCTGCGGCGCAAATGGCCGACCAGTTGAGTGAAGATCAGGTCGTGGTCACCATCATCTGCGACACCGGCGAACGCTACCTCTCCACCGGCATTTATGATTGATAGATAAGAACCGCTATGACCCTTGATGAAAAACTGCTGCAACTTAAACAGCTGTTAACGGAAATGAAATCGGTGGTCGTGGCCTTTTCCGGCGGCGTCGACTCAACTTGCTTATTGAAGATTGCGGCTGATACCCTCGGCAAAGACCAGGTCCTGGCTCTGACCGCGACCTCCCCCACCTACCCGACCTTTGAATTCGAACAGAGCCGGCAGCTTGCCGAACAGATTGGCGTCAGGCAGCTGGTGATCGAAAGTAACGAGTTGGAAATTCCCGGTTTTGCCGAAAACCATCCACGCCGCTGCTACCATTGCAAACACGAACTGTTCAGCCTCTGCTTGCGCGAAGCCGAAAAAGCTGGCTATGCCGCCGTGCTCGATGGCTCCAACCTGGATGACCTGGGCGACTATCGCCCCGGCCGCGATGCCGTTAAAGAGCTGCAGATCCGTTCACCGCTGCTGGAAGCGGAACTGAATAAGGCCGAGATCAGGCAGCTCAGCCAACAGTTGGGGCTGCCGACCTGGAACAAACAGGCGTTTGCCTGTCTATCTTCGCGCTTTCCCTACGGCACCAGAATTACCGCCGAACGTTTGCGCCAGATCGATCACTGCGAAAGCTGGCTTCGGGAGCAAGGATTTAATAACTACCGGGTCCGCTATCATGACCAGATCGCCCGGATCGAGGTGGCCCCGAGCGAAATCGCCAGACTGCTCGATGAGCAACTCCGCCAGCAGCTGGTCGCTGAATTCAAGGCCGCCGGTTTTACTTATGTGACCCTCGACCTGCAAGGCTACCGGACCGGCAGCATGAATGAAACCCTGCCGGAGGAGCAGCGCCAGGCTGCGACCGGGCGCTAATTTTCGACTCACTGGGTGTTCGGTTAAGATTGACCGCAGTCCCCAGCGCTCTTATGTTGATTGCCGAATGACAGGAGGACCTATGCCGAGAAGTAGCGCACTGCTTGCCGTCTGTTTCACTGCCGGACTGCTCGGCGGCTTGGCAAACGGCTTGTTCGTCTGGGCCTGCGGTGAATACGGTCTGACCGCGCTGATCGGCGTGAAAATCAGC